>NZ_JACOFQ010000012.1:0-223543 GCF_019455395.1 Bradyrhizobium sp. BR 10261 | reverse complement strand
GCATGCGGCGCGGGCGACGCGCTCGGCGGGGCGCAAGATGCGGTCCCTGCTGCTGGATGCGGCGAGCCCGCTGTTTCGCGAGCGGGGGCTGTCGGGCACCGCGATCACCGACATCGCGGCCGCCGCGGACGCGTTCCCAAGCCAGATCACCTATTACTTCCGCACCAAGGAGGCGCTGTTCGTCGAATGCGCCTGCCGCGATCTGCTGTATCTGGCCCGCGCGACCGAGCAGGCGGCGCTGAAGGCGCGTACGCCGCGGGAGTACACGCACGCATTGGCCGAGACCGTGACGGCGAGCGATTCTATCGCCTTCTTTGCCGAGGCGCTGACGTTGACGCGGCGGCGCCAGGATCTCGCGCCGCTGGTCGAGCGCACCATCGAGCGCCTGCACGCTGAAGGCGCGCGCGCCTATGCTGGCCAGGTGGCGCGCCACGGCTGGCGTTCGCTGCGTGCGCCCGATGAAAGCTCGCGGCGGTTCTGGGCCGTCGCCATCGGCGTCATCCTGGAGGGTTACGCGGTGGGCCGCTCGCCCGAAGCGCTCTGCGCCGAGATGCTGCGTGTGCTCGGCGAGCAGGCGAAATCGACGGGTGATACTGCGCGCCTGCGTCTCGTCGACGAGCGTGACACACCGCGCAATTCGAATGAGGAGGGGTAGGCGATGACCGCGCTTCGCATGCGCGCCCGCGATTTCCTGACCGATGATCAACTCGCCGACGTGCGTCAGCGCGTGACCTGGAAAGGCGTCGCGATGATCGCCCACGCCTGGGCGCTCATCATTGGTGCGATCGCTTTGGTCGCGTGGTGGCCCAATCCGCTCACCTATGTTCTCGCC
Source organism: Bradyrhizobium sp. BR 10261 (assembly GCF_019455395.1). Lineage (NCBI taxonomy): Bacteria > Pseudomonadati > Pseudomonadota > Alphaproteobacteria > Hyphomicrobiales > Nitrobacteraceae > Bradyrhizobium > Bradyrhizobium sp. BR 10261. The sequence continues at coordinate 222,711 of NZ_JACOFQ010000012.1, read as the reverse complement.
GTCGCCCTCATCGGCTCGCGACAGCTAGGTCTGGCGATCCTGATGCATGACGGCGCGCATGGTTGTCTGTCTGCGGACGAGAAGACCAATCTGGCCCTGAGCCAATGGCTCTGCGCCTATCCGCTGTTTGCCGAGACGCGCAGCTATCGCCGCTATCATTTGCAGCATCACGCGCGCACGCAGCAGGAAGACGATCCTGATCTGGTGCTATCGGCGCCGTTTCCGATCACGAAACTGAGCTACCGCCGCAAGTTCATTCGCGACATCACTGGACAGACTGGCTACCAGCAGCGCAAGGCGCAATTGCTCAACGCGCTCGGGCCGACGGACTGGCCGTGGCGCCAGCGCGCCGCGCATTTCCGGGAGAAGCTCGGCCCGCAATGCCTCGTCAACGCCGCGATGTTTGCTGGCCTTGCCGCGGCCGGCGTGTGGTGGGCCTATCCGCTGCTATGGCTGGTGCCGCTGCTGACCTGGATGATGGTCATCACCCGCATCCGCAACGTCGCCGAACACGCCGTCGTGCCCGACAGCAGCGATCCCCTGCGCAACACCCGCACCACGCACGCCAATTTCTTCGAGCGTCTGTTCATCGCGCCGTATTACGTGAACTACCACCTCGAGCATCACCTGTTGTTCTACGTGCCCTGCTACAATCTGCCAAAGGTGCATCGGCTGCTCAGCGAGAGCCGGCATGCCAGTCGGATGGAAGTACAGCCGAGCTACGCAGCAGTGCTGCGCCTTGCGACCGCGAAGCCCGATCGGGATGACCGCCCGGGCCAGCTGGTGAACAGCGCGCGCCGCGCGCGGGCAGGGGCGGCGGTCGATGCCAACCAGACCGATGGTGGATTCTAGATTCTAGGAGCCTCATCCCCGGTCGAGCGCTGGCCGAAGTTCCTATCTTGGCTTGACATTCCGACCCCGGACAGTGTCTACGGCCCTTTTCGGAGCATGGTCGGGAACCAAGGCTCGGGCCGGACGTCATCGGCTGCCGGGTTCTCGAAGCACACGGCTCGAGCGATCCAGGGAGCGCGCCGATGACGGCAGCATTCACATTTCCAGGGCAGGGTTCCCAGGCGGTTGGCATGGGCAAGGCCCTGGCCGACGCGTTTCCGGCGGCGCGCGCCGTGTTCGACGAGGTCGATGCCGCACTTGGCGAGAAGCTGACAGCGACCATCTGGGACGGCCCGGCCGAGACCCTTCAGCTCACCGAGAACGCTCAGCCGGCGCTGATGGCAGTGTCGGTGGCCACCCTGCGCGTGCTGGAGACTGAGGCCGGATTTTCCGTGGGACGGGATGCCGCTTTCGTCGCCGGTCACTCGCTCGGGGAATATTCGGCGCTGGCGGCGGCGGGCAGCCTGACAATCTCCGATACCGCGCGGCTGCTTCGCACCCGCGGTCTCGCAATGCAAAAGGCCGTGCCCGTCGGCGCCGGCGCCATGGCGGCGCTGCTCGGCCTCGACTATGACGCCGCCATGGAGGTCGCCAGGGAGGCGGCGCAGGGCCAGGTCTGCCAGGCTGCCAATGACAATGGCGGCGGCCAGGTTGTTGTCTCCGGCGACAAAGCCGCGGTCGACCGCGCCGTCGAGATCGCCAAGACCAAGGGCGCCAAGCGCGCGATGCTGCTCCCGGTGTCCGCTCCGTTCCATTGTCAGCTGATGCAGCCCGCCGCCGATGCGATGGCCGAGGCGCTGTCCAAGGTCACGATCAGGGCCCCGGCCGCGCCGCTGGTGTCGAACGTGCTGGCGAGCGCCATCACCGATCCCGACGAGATTCGCCGCCGGCTGGTCGAGCAGGTCACCGGCACGGTGCGCTGGCGCGAGTCGGTTGCCTATATGGCCGGGCAGGGCGTCACCCGTTTCTTCGAGATCGGCGCGGGCAAGGTGCTGACGGGACTCGTCAAGCGCATTGCGGACGGCGCCGTCGGCGTTGCAGTCGGCGGTCCCAACGATATTGCCGCCGCCAGGGACGCATTGGCCGCCGCGAAGCAGGCTTGAGTTTGCGCACGATCTTTCCGGACACACTTTTCCGGATCGTGCTTTGGAGGAGTTTTCGATGTTCGATCTGACTGGCAAAAAGGCGCTCGTCACCGGTGCGACCGGCGGCATCGGCGGCGCAATCGCGCAGGCCCTTCATGCGCAGGGCGCCACCGTTTCGATATCAGGGACGCGGAAAGAGGTGCTGGATGAGCTTGCGGGCAAGCTCGGCGAGCGCACCCATGTGCTGCCTTGCAATCTCTCCAAGGCCGACGAGGTCGAGGCGCTGGTGCCGGCTGCGGAAGCTGCGATGGGGCAGGTGGACATTCTCATCGCCAACGCCGGCATCACGCGTGACAATCTGTTTGTTCAGCTGCGTGACGAGGATTGGGACGAGGTCATCAACGTCAACCTGACCGCGACCTTCCGCCTGGCCCGTGCCGCCACCAAATTGATGATGCGCAAGCGCTTCGGCCGCATCATTGCGATCACGTCGATCGTCGGCGTCACCGGTAACCCGGGGCAGGGCAATTACACTGCGTCGAAGGCCGGCCTGATCGGCATGATCAAGACGTTGGGCGCCGAATACGCCAAGCGCGGTGTCACCGCCAATTGCATCGCGCCCGGCTTCATCAAGACGCCGATGACCGATGCGCTCAACGACAAGCAGCGCGAGACCATTCTGGCCAAGGTTCCGGCTGCCCGCCTGGGTGCGCCCGAGGACATTGCAGCCGCCGCCGTTTACCTGAGTTCGAACGAAGCAGCCTACGTCACCGGCCAGACCATCCACGTCAACGGTGGCATGGCCATGATCTGACTTCGTCGTTCCGCACTGCCCACATGGCTGGTGCGGATGCGGCAAACGGCCGTTTCCGGAGCGAATTGAGGCGTGTAGTCAAGGCAGTTGAAGTATGATAACCGGACCTTCAACGGATGGGCAAAGAACGCCATTGCAGGTTTTTGAAACCCTGTATATTGGCGATGCGGAGCCTTGGCCGTCGTTCGCCGGGCCTCCATCGGTTAAGATGGGGCCAAATCAAAGTTCGTAAGCGAAGGCAGTCAACGACCACGACGGCTCGTATCGTCCCGGGGGGTCGGGTCTACAGGGAACAACACGAGGTTATGCAATGAGTGACATTGGCGAGCGGGTTAAGAAGATCGTGGTCGAACACCTTGGTGTTGAACCCGAGAAGGTTGTCGACGCAGCGAGCTTCATCGATGACCTCGGCGCCGACAGTCTGGACACCGTCGAACTGGTGATGGCGTTCGAAGAAGAATTCGGTTGCGAGATTCCTGATGACGCCGCTGAGACGATTCTCACCGTCGGCGACGCCACGAAGTTTCTCGAGAAGAACGCGAAGAGCTAAGGCTCTTCATTTTCGCGGGGACAACATTGAAACCGGACGGGCCGCTTCGCAGCGGCCAGCCGGTTTCTTGTTATTGGCCGTGAATCTTTCGATGCGGAGTTTTAGGATATGAGGCGGGTTGTCGTCACGGGTCTCGGCATGGTGTCGCCACTCGGCTGCGGCGTCGAGCCGACCTGGAAACGCATCCTCAACGGCGAAAGCGGTGCGCGCAGGATCGAGAGCTTCGATGTCTCCGATCTGCAGACCAAGATCGCCTGCACCGTCGTGCGCGGCGACGGCAGCAACGACAGCTTCAATCCAGACAAATGGATGGAGCCGAAGGACCAGCGCAAGGTCGACGACTTCATCATCTTCGGCATGGCTGCGGCCGGCCAGGCGCTCGACGATGCCAATTGGCATCCCGAGAGCGAAGAGGATAAGTGCGCCACCGGCACCATGATCGGCTCCGGCATCGGCGGCCTCAACGGCATTGCCGACACCGCGATCCTCCTGAAGGAGCGCGGCCCGCGCCGGGTGTCGCCGTTCTTCATTCCGGGCCGCCTGATCAATCTCGCCTCCGGCTATGTCTCGATTGCGCACGGCCTGAAGGGCCCGAACCATTCGGTGGTCACGGCCTGCTCGACCGGCGCCCATGCGGTCGGTGATGCGGCCCGCCTGATCGCGCTCGGCGATGCCGACGTGATGGTTGCAGGTGGTGCCGAGTCGCCGATCAGCCGCATCGGCATTGCCGGCTTCAATGCCGCGCGCGCGCTGTCGACCGGCTTCAACGAGACGCCCGAGAAGGCATCGCGTCCCTACGACAAGGACCGCGACGGTTTCGTGATGGGCGAGGGCGCCGGCGTCCTCGTCCTGGAGGAGCTCGAGCATGCCCGTCGCCGCGGCGCGAGGATCTATGCCGAGGTGATCGGCTACGGCCTGTCGGGCGACGCCTATCACATCACGTCGCCGTCGCCCGATGGTGATGGCGGTTTTCGCAGCATGTCGGCCGCGCTCAAGCGCGCCGGCCTGACCGCGTCCGATCTCGACTACATCAACGCGCATGGCACTTCGACGCCGCTCGGCGACGAGATCGAGCTCGGTGCGGTGGAGCGGCTGCTCGGCAATGCCGCCTCCAAGGTGGCGATGTCCTCGACCAAATCGTCGACCGGCCACCTGCTCGGCGCGGCCGGCGCGATCGAGGCGATCTTCGCGATCCTGGCGATTCGCGATAATGTCGTGCCGCCGACCATTAACCTGGACAACCCGTCGGTGGAGACCGCGATCGATCTCGTGCCGCACAAGGCGAAGCAGCGCGAGGTGAACGTCGCGTTATCGAACTCTTTCGGTTTCGGCGGTACCAATGCGTCGGTGATCGTCCGGCGTCTGGTCCAATAGTTTGCGTTCGAGACGAATCCACCGTTTTGCCGTATTCGGCGATAGTCATATCAGTGGGCGCGTGCATTGGGCTCGGCAAGCAATTGTCTGGCTGCGATTGAACCGGCAGGATTCAGGTTGCTTCGATGAGTGAAAGGCCGCCCATTTCGCCCCGGAGTCCGCGGGCAGCGCTCGAGCCCGAGCAGGTCCCGCCGCCGCCGAAGCGTTCGGAGCGGGCGCGCAATCCGTTCGTCGTGGTCGGTAACGCCATCATCACCTTGCTCTTGATCGGAATGATCGGCGCCGGCGCGGCCTATTATTACGGCCGTCAGGTGCTGGAATCGCCGGGGCCGCTGAAGGAAGACAAGGTCGTCAACATCCCGCAGCGTGCGGGCAAGCGCGACATCGCCGAGACCCTGAACAAGGAAGGCGTCACCGACGTCAACCCATGGGTGTTCATCGGCGCCGTGGCTGCGCTGAAGGCGAGCTCGGACCTGAAGCCCGGTGAATATTCGTTCCAGAAGAACGCGAGCTTGCGCGACGTCATTGCCACCATCGTCGAGGGCAAGGTGGTCCAGCACGCGGTCACGATTCCCGAAGGCCTGACCTCCGAGCAGATCGTGGCGCGGCTCAGCGACAACGACATCTTCACCGGCAGCGTGCACGAATTGCCGCGCGAGGGCACGCTGCTACCCGAGACCTACAAGTTCCCGCGCGGGACCCCGCGTGACCAGGTGATCCAGCGCATGCAGCAGGCGCACAAGCGCGTGCTCGCCGAGATCTGGGAGCGCCGCAGCCAGGACCTGCCGGTCAAGACACCGGAGCAGCTGGTGACGCTGGCCTCGATCGTCGAGAAGGAGACCGGCAAGCCGGACGAGCGCAGCCGTGTTGCGGCCGTGTTCGTCAATCGCCTCAAGCAGAAGATCAAGCTGCAGTCCGACCCGACCATCATCTACGGCCTCGTCGGCGGCAAGGGCACGCTGGGACGCCCGATCAAGCGCAGCGAGATCACGCAGCCCTCGCCCTACAACACCTATGTGATCGAGGGCTTGCCGCCGGGCCCGATCTCCAATCCCGGCCGTGCCTCGCTGGAGGCCGCAGCCAACCCGGCCCGCACCCGCGACCTCTATTTCGTCGCCGACGGCTCGGGTGGCCACGCCTTCACCGAAACCTACGACGCCCACCAGAAGAACGTCGCCAAACTCCGCGCGATGGAGAAGCAGATCCAGAACGACACGGTCGAGCCCGCCGATGACGCGCCACCGGCCGCCGCGGCGCCCGCAGCCACCGATACGGCGCCGACCGCGGCCACGCCGCCCAGGCCGAGCCAGCAGAAGAAGCCGCCGGCGCGGCCCGCAAGCCCGGCGCCCGCCCGCCAGGGTGCTGTGCAGCCGTCGCCGCCGGTGGTCCAGCGCTAGGCCTGCACCCATCGAGGTCCCTGTAGACTTGCCTTGCCGACTTTGCGGATTCCACTTTCCTGCAAAATAGTCTTAAGATTCGCGTGGCTTGATGGCCTCGCGAATCCCAGTTTTCCGGAGAATTTGACCTGATGGCGCTGTCGTCCATGACCGGCTTTGCGAGATGCCACGGCGCAAGCGGGCCGTATACGTTCGAATGGGAGTTGAAGTCGGTCAACGCCAAGGGCTTTGACCTCAGGGTGCGCCTGCCGCAGGGATTCGACGAGCTCGAGGCTTACGCCAAGAAGCGCGCCGGCGAGCTTTTGTCGCGCGGCACCGTCTACGCCAATCTCAACGTCAAGCGCGCCAATGCCGCCGCCACGGTCCGGGTCAATGAGGACGTGCTCAACGCTGTGCTGAAGGCCGCCGCAATGATCTCCGGCAAGGTCGATGCGGTTGCGCCGAGCATCGACGGCCTGCTCGCCATCAAGGGTGTCGTCGAGGTCGCCGAGCCCGAGGGCGACGAGGAGGAGGACAAGGCCGCGCGCGCTGCTGCCGCTGACGCCTTCGACAAGGCGCTCCACGAGCTCGTGGCGATGCGCAAGCGCGAGGGCATCTCGCTCGGCGAGATCCTGACCCAGCGGGTTGACGAGATCGAGCAGCTCGCGAAGAGGGCGGAAAGCTCGCCCGGCCGCAAGCCGGAGGCGATCAAGGCGAGGCTCGCCGAGCAGATCGCAGCTCTGCTTGATACCTCAGACCGTTTCGATTCCGATCGCCTGATGCAGGAGGCGATCCTGATCGCGACCAAGGCCGACATCCGCGAGGAGCTCGACCGCATCGCGTCCCACATCGCGCAGGCGCGCGAGCTGATCGGCAAGGGCGGCCCGATCGGCCGCAAGCTCGATTTTCTGGCGCAGGAGTTTCACCGCGAGGTCAACACCTGCTGCTCGAAGTCGAACGACATCGAGCTGACCAACACCGGGCTCGCCATGAAGAACGTGGTCGAGCAATTCCGCGAGCAGGTCCAGAATCTGGAGTGATCGATGACGACGGGCGGAACTGACGGTGTCGAGCGGCGCGGATTGATGTTCGTGCTGTCCTCGCCATCGGGCGCGGGCAAGACGACGCTGTCGCGGATGCTGATCGACCGCATGCCGGGCCTGAAAATGTCGGTCTCGGCGACCACGCGGTCGATGCGCCCGGGTGAGGTCAACGGCAAGGATTATACGTTTGTCGACAAGGCGACCTTCGATGCGATGGTCAAGGCCGACGAACTGCTGGAGTGGGCGACGGTGTTCGACAACAGCTACGGCACGCCGCGCGGACCGGTCGAGGCGGCGCTGTCGGCAGGCCAGGATGTGCTGTTCGACATCGACTGGCAAGGCACTCAGCAATTGAAGCAGAAGGCGCGCGCCGACGTCGTCAGCGTCTTCATCCTGCCGCCCTCGGCGGCCGATCTCGAGAAGCGGCTGCAGTCGCGCGCGCAGGATTCCGACGAGGTGATCCGCAAGCGCATGAGCCGCGCCAGCGACGAGATGAGTCACTGGGCCGAGTACGATTACATCGTCATCAACCACAATGTCGATGACGCCTTCGCCGAGGTGCAGTCGATCCTGAAGGCTGAGCGCCTCAAGCGCGAGCGGCAGACCGGGCTCGTGAGCTTCGTGCGAGGGCTGCAAGGTCAGCTTCAAGGCTAGGCTCAGAGCCCGGCTTGGTCAGCCGCGGTCCTTGGCTCGCCAGCCGTTCCAGCATCGCCGTGATGATATCGACGTCGACGGCATTGTCGTCGGGCGCATGGTCGGCGTGCACGTCTGCGTCGCGGACGTGCTCCTGATCCGCGTTCACATCGTGATCGGCCGTTCTTTCGTCCTGACCGTCGTCTTGGCCGTCGGCCGCCAGAGGCGCCGCGGCCTCGATCGCGAACTCGCGGTCGAAATAGTCGATCTCGGTCTCCTCTCGCTCTGCAGCCGCGACCTCAAGGAGACGGTTTTGCGCTGCGATCCGGCGGATCCCGTCGGTGAATGTGGCGATCTGCGGTGCCTCTGGACGCACGGGGGGCTCCGGACGCACGGCGTCGAAGTCGACCGGGAGCGGTCGCTCCAGGCGCGGTGCGGGGACTGGCGTCGCGTTGAGCCACGGCGCGCGGCTGTCGTCGTGATCCTGCCTGTTATCCCAAATGACGCGGCGATCGGCCGTCTGGGCGCGCGAGCGGCCACCGGCGAAGCGGTAGATCACGCTGGCGATGAGGCCGGCGAGCGCGAGCGCTCCGATGATGACGAGCAGCAATGTCGGGAGCGAGCCGGTCGGCTTGTCAGCACTGTCGGCCGAGGCGAGCGCCACAGGGGCAGGGGATGCCGGCGGCTGCGCGCTCGGCTGATCGACTGCCGTTGCGGGTGCCGCTGCCGACTGCGGCGCCGGCGCGGCTGGGGTGTCCGGCCAGCGCGTGGCGACGGCCGGCTGCTGCGTATCACTGCTGGTAGCGGACGCCGGTTGAGTTGCCTGCGGCGCAGTCGCAGTCGCAGGCGCAGCTTGCGCGATGCTCTGCGGCGCGATGTATTCGGCGCGCGCATTCTGCACCGATTGCTGCGGCGGTGAATCCGGTTGCGGCGAGCCATTCTCGGTTTGCGCAGTGGTCGTGGCTTTGGCGCCCTCGGCGCGCAGATACCAGCATTGCCGCTTGGTCCCGCGTTCCACGCGATAGTGCCAATGCTGTCCCTGCGGCGCTGTGCCCTTCGGCGAGGCGAGACAGTCGCTCGCGGCAGCTGCCGTGCTTGCAGCGGCAGCGGCGCTCGGCGCGTTCTGTGAGACAGCGGCCAAGGGTGCGCCCGCAATAATGCTGCCGATTAGCGCGGATAAAAACTTTGCGGTGCGGTTGCCCATCCTGGTCTCCCGGTTACGCATGACGCAACTCGTTACGTTCCCCTTCTCAACAAAGAGTTGGGTGGCAATGAGCCGCAAATCCGGAGAGGATGTGGCTTGAATAGGGCCTGCGCGGCGTTCGTTCCACCGCGAATTCAGGCTTTTTGTCGGCGCTATTGCTTGCTTGCGGTCCAGGTTCCCGAACAGCCGTCGGAGCGGCGGAAGGTGCCGGAACCGCTGCGCCCGGACAGGCGGCCGGCGCCGGTATAAGTGATGCCGTTTCCGGCCTGGCCGAATGTGTGCACGGCGCCGTTCGCGCTGACCGTCCCGCTGACGCCTTCGCCGATGACGCGGCCCGAGGTCACGACGGTTGCGCCGCTCGACGAGCCGCCGCAGCCGACACTAACGACCGCCCAGGCGCCGTCGAAGCTGCCGCCGCCTCCACCTCCACCTCCGCCGCCGCGCCGCGACGAGCGTTGTTCGTCAGCGGCCGGCTTGCTCCGGCGCGCCGACGGTGCGGGTTCGGCGGAGCGGCCTGCAGAACTATCCTGGCGCGAGCCGGACAGGGATTTCTCGTCATTGCCGATCGAGCCGCCGGCGCTGCCGGATTGCGCGAAAGCCGATGAGGCCTGCAGAAGGGCGAGGAGAAGCGCGGTGAGGATAACAGGGCGGCTTGCATTGTTCGACATGAGCCAGAAATCCATCATCATCAAATATCGGCGGCAAGATCAACGACCGGAGCCGTCGGCACAGACGGCGCCAATAATGCGGCAAGCTTTGCCAGCCTTGCCGCAATCGTCAAGCGCGGCGTCTTTCGCGCGCTGGATACTGTCGCGCTGGACCAGCGACCAGGATTTGTCCGAGATCGCGAATGCGCCACAGCTCTTGCCGTAGAAGGAGAGCTCGATCGCGCATTTGGCGCCGGCGCAATTGCCGCGCGCATCCGCCACCGCCGCGCGGCGCGAGGCGTGATTCCACGAGATGCCCCATTTGTTGCTGTCGGGCCCGTAGACGATCGAGCCCCACGGCTTGAGATCCTCCATCTTGCGCATCCGCAGCAGCAGGCCCTCGGTGGCTTCGCCTGTTGGCGCCATGGCAATGCGCTGTTGAAGTTTCGTGATGGCGCGCGTCAGCCCGTCGGGCGTATCAGGATCGAAATTGAGCTCGTAGAGCCGCTCGTTCAACTCGCTCAGCAGCGCGGCATCGCGCAGCGGAACGCGGTCGGGATCGGCGCGGAGGCGCTCTGACGGCAATGGATCTGGCTGCATCGCCGCGACCGGTGGTGGCGCAGTTTGCGTCGGTGGCACGAAATAGAACGTGCCGTCGATCGGCGAGGACGACACCCAGGGTTGCTGCGCGCCTCCGGTGGCGCGCTTCACGGCGAGGCCCACCTGGTTGAAGGTCTGGAACACGTCGAGGCCTGCGGTGCGGACGGTCGTGGCGAGCGCCTTGGTGTAGGGGCTGTGACCGTCGCTGCCGTCCTGAGCGACATTGCCGGGCTGGGTCGCATAGGAGATCAGCGTGCCCTCGGGCGCGCGCATCTGCGCAAGGCCTCCTTCGGAGGCACGCAGGCCGCGCGAGCCAAAGGGGTTGTTGCGGCAGGCGTCGAGGATGACGAGGTTGAGCCGCGTACCGGAGCCCTGCATCTGCCGCAGCACCAGGTTCACGTCGGTCATCTGGAAGTCGACGTCGGCCTCGCGGGTCGGATTGGCGCCGACGGGCACGAGATAGTTGGAGCCGGCGACCTGGACGCCGTGGCCGGCATAGTAGAACAGCGCAACGTCGGCGCCCTGCACTTGGCGACCAAAGCTCTGCACGGCGATGTCCATCGCGGCCTTGTCGAGATCGAGCTGGGCATGGCCGCCGACAAGCGCGAAGCCGAGCGCGCCGAGCGTGTCGGCCATCAGCGTCGCGTCCTTGGACGGATTGTCGAGCGGCGTGATGTTCTTGTAGGCGGAGTTGCCGACCACAAGCGCGACGCGCTTCTCGGCGAGAGCCGGCTGGCTCGCGACGGCGAGCGCGGCCGCGACCAGCGCCGCCAGCATCAGGACGCGATTGAAAATCCTCGCGTGCATGAAAGCCCCCAAATCAATGGTGTGTAATCTACCAGCTCGGCGCGCTCGCGAAAAGCGGTGTGGACATTCCGTACCGCTGCGGCCTTCCGTAGCTCGTGGCCGGAAAGGAGTAGGACGCATCCTGCCGCGGCAGCTTTTGCCCGAGGCTTGCTTTGTGAGATCGCCGGCGGCACCCGCGCCGATCCGGGCGCCACTTGACATACATCAACAGCCGCGGTGGGCGGCCTTGCGAGGTTTGGGCGTCGTCGGGTGGTGGGGCTGGGGCCATGAACCTGCTGTTCAAGGAAGTCCGATCTAATCCTTTGCTCTGGATGCTCGTGTTCGTGCCCATTGTGCTGGTCGTCGAGCACGCAGCTCCATCCTCTCACACGACGTTGTTCGTGCTGTCGGTTCTCGCCATCGTGCCTCTTGCCGCGCTGCTGAGCCAGGCGACCGAAAGTGTTGCGGAAAGGACGGGCGATGCGATTGGCGGCTTGCTCAATGCAACATTGGGAAACCTCACCGAATTGATCATCGCCATCGCCGCGCTCCAGGCGGGAGAATACATGCTGGTAAAGGCATCGATTGCCGGCGCGATCGTAACAAACTCGCTCTTCATGCTTGGCGCCTCGTTTCTGCTCGGCGGACTTCGGACTCATGTCCAGGAATACAATCGTGCCGGCGGACGGCTGTACGCGTCACTTCTGTTGATGGCGACGATTGCGCTTCTCACGCCAGCCGCGGTTGCCGACCTTGATCTGGCGCGAGGCGACGTGATGGCGCAGAAGCTCAGTGCGGGCCTCGCCGTGCTGCTGATATCTGCTTATGGACTGGGTCTGTTGTTCTCGCTTCGGACCCACAAGGAGCTATTTGCCAGCCAAGACCATGGCGAGGTCGGCGGCGGCTGGCCGATCGGACTGGCCGTCGGCACGCTCCTCGTGGTGACGGTGCTGGTTGCCCTGGTGAGCGAGATCTTCGTGAGTTCGGTACAGAAGGCGGGCGAGACGTTGGGATTGAGCCCGGCTTTTGTCGGCTTCATCATCGTCGCGCTGGTCGGCGCCGCCGCTGAAATGGCGGTGGCGTTTTCTGCGGCACGCAAGAACCGGCTCGACATGAGCGTGAGCATCGCGCTCGGAAGCGCGTCCCAAATCGCCCTTTTTGTTGCGCCGGTGCTGGTGCTGCTCAGCTATGTCGTCGGCCCAAAGCCGATGGACTTGCAGTTCTGGCCGGGCGCCGTAACCATGGTCATGATCGCGACCGTGACCGCCTGTTTCATCACCAATGGCGGCCGGTCAGCATGGTTCATCGGAGCCTTGCTTTTGTTCATCTACGCGATCTTCGCCATGACCCTGTATATGGTGCCGCCCGGGGCCCATGGTCAGATCTGACGTCCCGCGCTGTCAGCTCGATCTCGGAGCGACAAGGCTCACCTCCACACGCGCCCCAGCTTCAGCGCCAGCAGCCCGAGCACGCCGCTGATCAGCCCGATCATCGCATAAGACTGCGCAAACACACCGGTCTGCACAAAGACCTGTGCCGCGATGGCAAAGCAAATGGCGGCGAGAAGCAGGCAGGCGAAGCCGACGATCAGCGCAAGAACGCGTATAGCGACTGCGACAGGCCTGGCACCAGATGCGGAATGGTTCATGCGGGAATCATGACCAGGCGCTGACGGAGTTCTCGACCGGCAGGCACGGGATGAAGCATCACTTGCTTGCGCAACAATCGACCAGTAGGCGCCAGATGCGCTGGATCTCGACGGACCTCTGCATCTCGAGCACGCGGTTCTCGCTGGCACGGGAGGAGGGAGCTACGGGGTTGAGTTCGCGCGGCGCGATCCAACGTTCGGAGATCGGATCGTACCATTTGCCGGGATTCACCAAGTTCGTATCTCCTCTTCATGCCCCCTTCGTTTCTGCGCCTATCCCATGCGCCGGTTGCTGGTGTTCTGGGTCAGATTGCCGTGGGCGGCCTGCTCACGGATGTTCTGTTTCTCGTCGTCGCGATGGCCCTTGGTCGTGTCGACGCAAACGGTGGGCGCGCTGCCGGCGCCCATATGGCTCTTGTTCTCGTCGGGAACAGGCCGCACGGACTTTGTCAGCGGCTTCGTCATGCGGTTCAGACTCCGTCGTTGCCTTGACGAGAGGTCAACGCGCTGGACGCAGACGGTGTTCCAAGCTTAATTGGATCGCGGGCGAGATGGACGCTTCATGCCAGGCGGCCTCGGCATCAGTAAGCGCTTCGCCCGCTGTGTTGCCTCTCCGCCACGCTTCGAACTCTGTTCTTCACCGGAGAACACCGGATGGTTCGAAAACGGAACATACGCTCTGTTCAACAGTAAACAGAGCGTATGCGCAGATGGCTTGCGGCCCCTACCCGAGGCGGGCCTCGCGCGCCGCCGACTCCCGGTTCGCGCGCCGGTACGCATCGATCGCTCGGTTGGCGAGCATCAGCGGTCGGCGCTCGCCGGTTCTGAGTTGCGCTTCGATCGCGTCGAGAATGATGTCCGCAGACGCATCGGGCGGCCCGAGCTCGCCGGTCTTCTCGAGGAAGCTCCAGGCGATGAAGAATGCGCTTTCGACCGTACAGCGAATGGACATGCGCTGCCAACGCGGTGCGGCCGAAGCCGTTCCGCGCGCGGCGGCGAGACGTTAGTTCTTCAGCACGATGCGGCCGACCACCTTGCCGGCGCGCAATTCGTCGATCCACTTCTGGACGTCGCCCATCGGCTCTTCGCGCATCGGCGTCGGCTTGATCTTGCCGGCGCGCGCGAGCGTCATCAGCTCATGCGCCTCGGCAAGCGTGCCGACCATGAAACCCTCGACGGTGAGGCGTTTGTAGACCCATTGCACCATCGGCAGCGTGAACTGGCCGCCCATCAGGCCCGACACCACGACCTTGCCGCCGCGCGCGGCGACCGCGACCGCAAACGCCATCGACTTTTCGTTGCCGGCGAAATCGACCACCTCGTCGAAGCCGCCATCGGTCTCCTTCAGGATACGCTTGATGATTTCGGGCTCGGATGGATCATAGGCGACGGCTGCGCCGTTCTTCAGCGCGGTCTCGCGCGCGGCCGGCGACAGATCGGCAACCGTGATCGGCTGCTTGAACATCGCCTGCGCGAACGACAGGCCCATCATGCCGACGCCGCCAAGACCGATCAGCAGCAGATTGCGCTGGCGCGGGCGATCGACGAGGCGCTTGAGCGCGCCGTAGGCGGTGACGCCCGAGCACATCAAGGTCGCGGCCTGGTTGACGGGCAGGGGATCGTAATCGAGCAGATATTTGGCGTCGGGCACCAGCACGTGGCTGGCGAAGCCGCCGTCGATGGAGACGCCGAGGAAGCGCTGCTTGGCGCAGAGATTCTCGTCGCCGTTCTTGCAGTCGTGGCACTGGCCGCAGCCGATCCAGGGAAACACCGCTTTCTTCGAGCCGACGAGGCCTGCCGGTACGTCAGGGCCGACTTCGTCGACGACGCCGGCGATCTCATGACCGAGCGTGAAGGGCAGCGTCATGCCGCGTGTGGTGTCGAGCTTCTTGCCGCCGCCGAGATCGGCATAGCCATCCTGGATGTGCAGGTCGGAATGGCAGAGGCCGCAGCGCTCGATGCGCACCAGCACCTCGGCAGCCCTGGGCTTTGGCGTATCGACGATGGTCTCGCACAGAGGCGCATCGAACTTGACCAGCGACTGCCGACGCATCAACGCCATTTTTCTTCCTCCGGAATTCTCATTGTCAGGCTTCGCTGCGTATATCCGCCAATTCACGCGCCATGGCAACAAAACCGGAGATGGGAATCGTCTCGGCGCGCCGCGTCGCATCGACGCCGGCGGCCGCAGCAAGCCGCGCCGGATCAGCTTGAAGCGATTTCAGGCTCTGCCGCAGCATTTTCCGGCGCTGGCCGAAGGCCGCGGCTGCGACCTGCTCGAGCAGTTTGCGATCGCACGGCAGAGGCTCGTGGCGCGGCACCAGGCGCACGACGGAGGAGGTGACTTTCGGCGGCGGCACAAAGGCGGACGGCGCAATGTCGAACAGGATCTTCGTCTCGCAGCGCCAGTTGGCGAGCACGCCGAGCCGGCCATAGGCCTCCTCATCCTCTCGCGCGACGATGCGCTCGCCGACCTCGCGCTGAAACATCAGCACCATCATGTCGTACCAAGGCGGCCAGGGCTCGGTGGTGAGCCAATTGATCAGAAGCGGGGTCGCGATGTTGTAGGGCAGGTTGGCGACGATCTTGGCGCGCTCGCCGTTGAGCAGCGGGCGCGGGTCGAAAGTCATGGCATCGCCATGCACGATCTCGAGCCTGTCAGGGTAGCGGGCGGAAATATCCTGCAAGGCGGGAATGGCCCGCTCGTCATGCTCGATGGCGATGACGCGCCTGGCGCCGAGCGCGAGCAGCGCCCGGGTCAGTCCGCCGGGGCCGGGGCCGATCTCGACGATGACGCTCTGTTCGAGCGGCGCGGCCGCGCGGGCGATGCGCGCGGTAAGGTTGAGATCGAGCAGAAAGTTCTGACCGAGCGATTTGCGCGCCGACAGAGCGTGCCGGCGAATGACCTCGCGCAGCGGCGGGAGGTCGTCGATCGCGCTCATCAGCTGTTCGCAGCCGCCATGCGGCTGGCAAGCTTCAGCGCGGCGATCAGGCTCGCGGGGTTCGCCTTGCCGGTGCCGGCGATGTCGAATGCGGTGCCGTGATCCGGCGAGGTGCGGATGAAGGGCAGGCCGAGCGTGACGTTGACGGCGTCGTCGAACGCAACGGTCTTGATCGGGATCAGCGCCTGGTCGTGATACATGCAGACGGCGCAGTCATAGAGGCTGCGCGCGGCTTCATGGAACATGGTGTCGGCGGGCAGCGGCCCCCTGGCGTCGATACCGTCGTTGCGCAGAACCTTGAGCGCCGGCGCGATCACGGTCTGCTCCTCATGGCCGAGCGAGCCGTCCTCGCCGGCATGCGGATTCAGTCCTGATACCGCGATACGCGGTTGCGCAATGCCGAAACGGGATCTCAGCTCGGTCGCAACGATTCGTACGGTCGAGACGATGAGATCGCTCGTGAGCTGGGTGAGGGCATCGCGCAACGACACGTGGATCGTCACCGGCACCACGGCGAGCCGCGGCGACCACAGCATCATCACCGGCTGCGGCACGCGGCCGTCCGCTTCCGCGAGTAGAGCAAGGAATTCGGTGTGGCCGGGATGGCGGAAGCCGGCGCGGTAGAGCACGCTCTTGGCAATGGGATTGGTGACGACAGCGCTGGCCTGGCCCGCCCGCACGTCGGCGACCGCCTCGCGGATCGAGGCAAGCGCGGCCGGTGCGCTCGATGCGTCGGGTTTGCCCGGCTCTGCGGTCGCGTGCTTGCCGGTCGCAACTACGGGCAGGGCGCCGGCAAAGGCGGCCTCGGTCTCGCCCGGGCTCACCGAGGCGATCTCGATATCGGCGCCGAGCGCTTTGGCACGCCGGGCGATGAGGGCCTCGTCGCCGCGCAGGTAGAAGGCGGGCAGGTCGAGCTCGTGGCGCCTCAGCCAGGCGGCGATGGTGATGTCGGGGCCGATGCCGGCGGGCTCTCCAAGCGTGAGCGCGAGAGGCTTTGCGGGAGCGGCCATCAGCGGTTGCGATATTCGATCATCGCCGCCTTGCGGAGCTCGTCGAGATAGGCCTTCTGGGTCTTCTCGTATTTCTCCACATACATCTTGTCGCGGATCTCACGCTTCTTCGGCGTATCGATGGTGGTCGGCTTGCGGTCGCACAGCACCACCATCTCGATACCCGCCTTGGTCACCTCGGGCGCGGTCAGATGACCGATTGGAGTGTCGTCGAGCACCTTGCGCAGCGCCTCCGGCAGGTCGGCGGTGGTCTTGGTGACGCTCTCGCGGATGGTGGCGTTCGGCGTCGAGCGGAACAGCGAATTGGCTTCCTCGCAGCTCCCGATGCGGGCGCGATAGGTCTCGGCTTCTTTCATCCGCGACTCCTGCAAGCCCGCGGACGAGCCGCGCGGCACGATCAGCACGATCGGCTGCATCTTGTATTCGGTGCCCTCGATCTGGAGCTTCTCGGTGCCGCCTTCGCGCACCTTGTCGGCGACATCCTTTTCGCCGACGATCAGCTTCTCCTTGAACCGGCCGCGCACGAGGCTGGTCCAGACCATCTCGGACTTCATGCGGTTCTTGAGAACTTCAGGACGCACGCCCTTGACCTCGAGCGACTTGGCGAGCTGGTCGGGCGTGATGCGCATGCGCTGCGCCATGGCCTCGAAGGACTGGTTGACGTCGGCGGCGGTGGGATCGACGCCGTATTTCTTGCCTTCCTTGAGCTTGAGCTTGTCGTCGATCAGCGTGTTGATGACGTCCTGCCGGCTCGGCGTCTTCTGCGTCGTCAGCGCGTCGAGCTTGGAGCGCTGCTCGATGTCGAAATCGGTGATGGGATCGCCGTTGACCATTACCACGATGTTCTGCGCCCGCGCCGGCGCACCGGCGAGGACGAGCACGGCGATCAACAAGGCGCCGAGTACAGGAGGGAGGAGGCGGAACACAGGCAAGGAGGTCGTCATGGTTGTCGCTCGCATGTCAGCCGAAATGATCCTGCGATAGGGATCGCGCGGCCGGCATTTGGACGGGTTCACTGAATGCCGGCGGAACTGCTGGACCCCGTGGAGGTGGCCAGAGTGCGCAAGCCGATCTGGAACATGAACGCGTGGCTCAGCACGGGCGGCGCGGTGCCCGCGGAGTAGCTATACGAAGTTACATAGTTCGCCGCCAGCACGAAGCAATCGTCGACATAGCCGGCGCCGAGCACATATTGGTTGATCTTGTTGGCTTCGAGGTCCCAGCGCGCCGAACCTGTCACCACCCAGTTGGCGGCGACCTTGAGCGAGCCCGAGGTCAGGATGCCCTCGCGGCGGGTCAGGTAGCCGAGCTCCGGCTGGGCCGCGTAATTGCCGTACATCATGCTGACCGACCAGCGATTGAAGTTGGCGCGGCCTTCGGCCTCGAAGCGCTCCACGTTCCAGGTCTGCTCGTCCATGCGGGAGCGGACGCTGAACGTATAGGTGCTGTTCGGCGAATAGCTGGCGCTGGCGACATAATCCGAGCGCGGCTTGTCGAGGCCGGAATTGATGCCGGTATTGATGGAGTCCTGGACTGCGAAGGAGTTCATGCCGAACAGCTGGTAGGACTGGCCGAACAGCACCTTGACCGCGCCGCCCCGGTCGAACTGCGTGGTCGACTGCACGCCGACATTGGCGCGGCCGCCGCCCTCGACGCGGTCATAGCCGGAGAACTTGTCGACATTGAACAGGTTCGAGGCGTCGAACACCATGCTCTGCGCATCCTCGTTCGGAAGCCTGCCGGCATAGGTCTCGTTCGGACGGATGATGACCTGCGCGATCGGCTCGATGGTGGTCGAGCCCCAGGGCTGAACGTTGATGAAGGGATAACGGTATTCGAGGCCGACGGTGGGCATCAGGCGGAACGCCTGGGTGTCGCCGACGGGCAGGTAGTTCGACACGCCCGGCTGGTTCGAGACGTCGGAGTTGATCGCGTCGGCGCGCAGGATCGCGAACGGCGTCCAGATCTCGCCGAACGGATCGGTGTAGGACTTGCGCCATCGCGCTTCCGCCGACAGGCGGGTGTAGGTGCCGGGGAAGCCGCGCAGCAGGCACTGCGTCGGCGTGCGCGCGAGCGGATCGGCCGAGGTCATCGTGCACAGGCCGTTGGTGTTGGCCGTCGTCGTGATCGGATCGAACGCCGCATCGTTACGCGTCAGATTGACGAAATTGGTCTTGTAGGAGACCTCGCCACCGAAGATCGGATAGTTGAGCACGTTCGAGTAGTCGATCACGGGATAGACGACCGGGACCTGCTGCTGGTTGCCCGAGAAGCTCAGGAAGTACATCGTGCGGGCATCGAAGAAGCTGCGATTGCCGACGCCGGTGAGATAGAGCTGCGAGATCGCTTCAGTCGGCAGATACAGGAACGAGGCTTGTGGGTCGCGATAGGCCGACAGGCGGTAGTCCGAGAAGAAATAGTAGTCGGACATCAGGACGCCGTCCCAACCCCAGACCCACTTGTCGTTCAGTGCGAACTGGCCCTTGGTCTCGACGGCGCCGCGGAACTGACGATCGCCGGGCTGACCGGCGAGCGCGCTGCGGTCGAGCTGGTCGATGCCGTAGACGCGCACCTGGTAGGCGCCGTCCAGCAGGCGCTGGCGGAATTCGGCCTGGAACAGCACGCCCTGCCTGGAGGTGATGCGCGGATTGAAGGTCGCGTCCATATCGGGCGCGATCGCCCAATAGAACGGGACTTCGACGCCGTAGCCGAACGGCGTGTTCGAGGTGAAGCCCGGCATCAGGAAGCCGGTCTTGCGCTTCACGGTCGGGTCGGGCGTCGAGAAATAGGGCATGTAGGCGAGCGGCACGCCGAAGAATTCGAGCTGCGCCGTCTCGAAATACAGCATCTTCTCCTGCTGGTCGTGGATGATGCGGGCACCCTTGACCTGCCAGAGCGGCGGCTTCTTCGGATCGTCCCGGCACGGCGCGCAGGCCGTGTAGACGCCGTTCTCGAACACGGTGTAGTTGCCCGAGGAGCGGTCCGCGCGGGTCGCGGCCATGCGGGTCTGGTCCTCGGTGTCCACGCGCAGCGAATCGACGAAACCGTCGCGGTAGTCGTCGGACAGGTCCAGCATCTCGGCATAGGTGATCTTGCCGTCGGCATCCGTCATGCGGATGTTGCCCTCGGCATGCAGCCGCTTGGTCTTCTGGTCGTAGATGACCCTGTCGGCCTCGACGCTGGTGCCGTTGTAGAACAGCTGGACGTTGCCGACCGCCGAGACGCGCGAATTGTTGTAGTCGTAGTCGACCTCGGTCGCCTGCACGAGCATCTGGCCGTCATTGCTGGCCCGCGGCGGCTTCGGACGCGGCGGCAGCGGATTGTAGGTGAAGCCTTGCGCGGCAGCGGGCGCGAGCGCGGCAAGATCCATCATTCCGGCGAGCGAGGCGACGGCAAGAGCGGCCAGCGCGAGCTTGCGGATGGACAAGCCGCATCCGTTCGCGCGCACCATGTTGCGCTGCGCCCAGCCAGCCAGATGTCCTCGGCGGACGGCCGTCACTATCCGTCCTCCTGGTACAGCAAGGCCAAAAAGCCGGTGAGGCCGCCCACCACTACGGGCAACCACGCCGCAGCGATCGGATGCATCAACTCAGCCTTGCTCAAGTCTTCAGTCACTTTCGACAGAACGTAGAGCAGAAAGCCTGCGCCCACGCCACTCAAAACCATCTTCTGTACGCCGCCCATCCGGAAGAAGCGCAACGACACGGAGGCCGCGAGCATCACCATGGCTGCGAGCAAAAACGGCTGTGCCAGGAGCTTGTGATACTGGAGTCGATAGCCGGCTGTCGCGAAGCCCGAGCTCTCGGACGAACTGATGTAGCTCGGTAGTTGCCAAAAGGACACAGTCTCGGGTGTGGAAAAGCTGTTGCGAACCTGCGCCTCGGTCAGCGTCGTCGGAATCTCGAGGCTGGCCTGGTCGACCGGCGGGGAGTCGAGGGTGAAACGGCGCACGCCCTTGAACAGCCAATGGCCGGATTCGAGCGTCGCCTCGCGCGCCTCGATCCGCTCCTTGAAGTGCTGATCTGTGTCAAACCGGAACAGCGTGAGGCCCGTGAGCCGGATGCCCTGCTGCTCGCTGCGCGCGGCGTTGATGATGGTCTGGCCGTCGCTGGTCACCTGGTTGAGCCAGAAGCCCGAGGCGTCCTGGATGCCGCCGCCGGGCGCCGAGCCGAACAGCTCGGCTTCCATGCGCTTGGACAGCTCGCGCAAATTGGCCGACATCGGGTTGTAGGCGACCGTGGCGAGCACGCCGATCACGAGTGCGCTGCCGAGCGCCGGCGAGATGAACTGCCAGGCCGAGATGCCGGCGGCGCGCGCCACCACGAGCTCGAGCCGGCGGGAGAGGGCGAGATAGCAGGTCATCGCGCCGATCAGCATGCAGAATGGTGTCAGCTTCTCCAGCAGTTGCGGCACCCGGAACAACGAGGTCTCGGCCACCATGACAGCGGAGGCGGACGCGAGCCCTGAGGTCTTGCGCACCATCTCGATGTAGTCGACCAGCACCAGCAGCAGGAAAATGCCCGCGAACACGCCAAGCGCGTTGACCACGAAGCGGCCGGCGAAATAGCGCCCGAGCGTGTTGGTGAGCATGCTCATGCGGCGGCCGGCCGTCCGAACAGCCGCGCGATCCGCGCGTTCGACCTGTTGATGGCCTCCAGCAGGCCGGGCGGCGGCTCGACCACGATGCCGCCGATGATCATCCACAGCCCGACGCAGATGGCTCCGAGAACCATCGCGTATTGGACCAGCACCGGACCTTCTGATTTCACCGCCATCACCGAGCAGGCGAAGCCCGCCATGCGCAGTCCGAACACGGCGAGGATCGAGGTGCCGATCGAGAAATTGCGGCTCTGGCGCGTGGTGCGGGGCGCGCCAAGGAAGGCGAAGGTCAGCACCGCAAAGGCGAACGGATAGATCGGCGCCAACAGGCTGTCATGCAGGGCCGAACGGAATTGCCCGGGGATCTGCCTGTAAACGGGATCGTCCTCGGAAGGGGCGAACAGCTCCCAGAGATAGCGCTCGCGAATGCCGAGGGTGACGTCGCGACCCTGGTTGCCGAACTTGGACATGTCGAAGCCGTAGCGGCCGAAGGCCACCAGTGCGGGGTCGCGCTTGCCGGCCTCGAAGCGTTGGAGATTGCCGGTCTTCAGCACCAGAAACGAGCCGTTCTCGTTCTTCACGACCTCGCCCTCTTCGGCGACGATCGAGACGCGCTCGTTCGGATCGCGGCGGTCGTCGATGAAGATGCCCTCGAGAATGCCACCGGGCTTGCGCTCGCGGATGCGGATCGTCAGGTTCTTGTCGAGCTGGGCGAAGCGGCCTGGCTGCAGGATGTTGGTGAGCACGTCGGCTGTGATCTCGGCGTCCCATTGCTTGATCCGCCGCATGCCATCGGGGGCGAGGTAGGCCGCGATGAAGGCGACCAGCAGCGCCACCACGCAGGTGGCGTAGAAGAACGGATAGAACAGCCGGAACGGCGAGAAGCCGGCGGCATTCATCACGATGATTTCCGAATCGGTCGCGAGCTTGTTCAGCGTGTGTGAGATCGCGATCATCAGCGCGATCGGCGAGATGATCAGGACCAGCGCCGGGATGACGAGGCTGGTGATGCCGAGGAAGGTCATGATGGTCTGACCCTGGCTCGTCATCAGGTCGATGCCGCGCAACGCCTGCGTAATCCAGATCACGCCGGTGAGGCTGACCAGGACCAGCGCAAACGACGCCAGCGTCGTGCGGAAAATATACCTATCGATCGACCCCATGCGCTACCGCACGAATCCCACCAAAGCCCCAACGCGCGCACCGAAAATTCCGGTCGGTCGACCAATCCCTGACAGGGATCCCCCAGGTCGCCCAACCACCTCTTCCGGCAGCTTACCTTCTCACTACCATCCCTTTGATCCGTCAACAAAATGGCTGACCCGTGGCACCGTCAATATATGGTTAATATTTCCCTCGATGTGACCTCCACGCCACGGGCGGTGCTTGGCATCGACCGCTGATCTCGCCCATAGTGTCGAACGCAGAGTGAATCGCCGTTCAGGTCCGGCTCTCGGCCGTATCGATCGATCGGCAAAAAGCCCCATGTTTTCGAGGAGTTACCTATGTCCGATGCCATCAAGGTCGGCTTCGTCCCGCTCGCTTCCGCCGCCCGTGGCATTCTGGTCGTGTTCTGTGACGACGCCCTGAAGGTTGGGCCGGCAAGCGCCAAGGCGCTCGGCGGCGCCAGCGAAGTTGTGAAGCGGGCGGCGGCGGCCGGCTCGTTCAAGGGCAAAAGCGGTACCGCCTTGGACATCCTCGCCCCCGAAGGCCTCAAGGCCGAACGGCTGATCGTGATCGGGACCGGGAAGGCCTCAAGCCTGAAGGGCAGCGACTTCCTCAAGTTCGGCGGCATGGCGGCCAGCAAGCTCAAGGCGGGTTCCGCGTCCATGACCATCATGGCGGAACTGCCTGATGATGCCATGACCACCGAGCAGGCGGTTGCGATCGCCTCGGGCCTGCGCTTACGCGCCTACAAGTTCGACCGCTACAAGACCAAGAAGAAGGACGGCGAGGAGGGCGCCTTGCGCGCCGACGTCTCGCTGGCGGTCGGCGATGCGACTGCTGCGAAGAAGGCTTTTGCCTCGGCCGGCGCGGTGGTCGACGGCGTCATCATCGCGCGCGATCTCGTCAACGAGCCGCCGAACGTGCTGTATCCCGAAGAGTTCGCGCGCCGCGCCGGCCAGCTCAGGAAGCTCGGCGTCAGGATCGAGGTGCTCGACGTCAAGGCGATGCAGAAGCTCGGCATGGGCGCGCTGCTCGGCGTTGGCCAGGGTTCGGCCCGGCCGAGCCGCACCGTGATCATGCGCTGGGACGGCGGCAAGAAGGGCGAGGCGCCGGTCGCCTTCGTCGGCAAGGGCGTCTGCTTCGACACCGGCGGCATCTCGATCAAGCCGGCCGGCAGCATGGAGGACATGAAGGGCGACATGGGCGGGGCGGCCTGCGTCGTCGGCCTGATGCATGCGCTGGCGGCGCGCAAAGCCAAGGTCAATGTGGTCGGCGCCATCGGCCTCGTCGAGAACATGCCCGACGGCAATGCGCAGCGGCCCGGCGACATCGTCACCTCGATGTCGGGCCAGACCATCGAGATCATCAACACCGACGCCGAAGGCCGCCTCGTGCTGGCCGACGTGCTCTGGTACGTCGCGAAGAAGACCAAGCCGAAATTCATGGTGGACCTGGCGACGCTGACCGGCGCGATCGTGGTTGCGCTCGGCACCGATCATGCCGGCATGTTCTCCAACAATGACGAGCTCGCCGAGCGCCTGCTCGCGGCCGGCATCGAGAGCGGCGAGAAGGTGTGGCGCCTGCCGCTCGGCCCCGAATACGACAAGCTGATCG
This sequence comes from Bradyrhizobium sp. BR 10261, assembly GCF_019455395.1. Lineage (NCBI taxonomy): Bacteria > Pseudomonadati > Pseudomonadota > Alphaproteobacteria > Hyphomicrobiales > Nitrobacteraceae > Bradyrhizobium > Bradyrhizobium sp. BR 10261. The sequence continues at coordinate 198,728 of NZ_JACOFQ010000012.1, read as the reverse complement.
ACTCCCAGTTCGCCGACATGAAGAACACCGGCGGCCGTCACGGTGGCTCGATCACCGCGGCGCAGTTCCTGCAACGTTTCGTCGACGGTGTGCCCTGGGCGCATCTCGACATCGCCGGCACCGCGATGGGCGCGCCCAAGACCGACATCAACCAGAGCTGGGGAAGCGGCTATGGCGTCCGTCTGCTCGATCGCCTGGTGGCGGATCATTACGAGCGCAAATGACGGAAGTTCTGTTCTACCATCTGCAAAACATGACGGTTGAGAACGTCTTGCCGCCGCTTCTCGAGAAATCGCTCGAGCGCGGCTGGCGCGTCGTGGTGCAGTCGACCTCGCCCGAGCGCGCCGATGCACTCGACGCACATCTATGGACCTATCGCGACGATTCCTTCCTGCCGCATGCGACATGGCGGGTGAACGATGTTGCCGAGCAGCCGATCGTGCTGGCGATCGAGGCCGACAATCCGAACGGCGCCAATGTCCGCTTCCTGGTCGACAGCGCCGCGTTGCCCGAGGATGCGGGAGGCTACGAGCGCGTGGTGCTGCTATTCAACGGCGATGATCCGGACGCGCTTGCGATGGCCCGCAGCACCTGGACGGATTGCAAGGCGCGCGGATTTGAGGTCACCTATTGGCAGGCCGACGAACGCGGCCGGTGGCAGCGGCGGAATTAGCTGCCACTTGCAATTAATGATAATTTGGACTTTCAAGGGCAGATTGGTTTCGGCCACCTTCGTGCCGCAAAGTGATGTTGGGACAATCGCTTAGGGCTGCTCCTTCATGCGGGGAATTCAGGTTATCGTGCGACATCAAAAGCTTCCAAAGTCACTCATCGTCGTGTTGGTCGCCGTCGCGCCGCTGATGGCGGGCTGCGCTGGCGCATCCGATATGCTGACGTCCGCCAAGGACGCTGAGTGGTTCAATAAGCCGAGCCGTCTGTTCATCAAGAACATCTCGATCGAGTCGCCGCCGCTGACCCCCGACAAGCCTGTTGGAGCTGAGGATCTCGTCAGCGCCGACGGTGCCTGTCCCGGCATGGCGCCGTCCGGTCCCGCCGACGCCAATGCATCGACCACGCCGCCGGCGCCCACGGGCGGGACGGTCGCGCTCGGTCACACCGAATGCGACGTGGTGCGCGGCATCGGCGCGCCGTCGACCGTCAATCTCTCCAGCGATGCCGCCGGCCGTCGCGTCGCGCTGGTCACCTGGACGACGGGTCCGCGCGCGGGCATCTACACCTTCACCTCGGGGCGCCTCTCCGCGATCGAAGGCACGCCGGAGCCGCCGGTGGTCGCCAAGCCGGCGAAGCCGAAGGCGAAGAAGAAGGCGGCGACCTGACGCATCGTCGGGCCTCCGTCGCCGAGATCATCAAGCGGCTTTGCGTCCCTTGATCGCAGTCGCGGAAGCATGAACCGTGATCTTCCCGGACGCACTCGCCGGCAGTCGCGCCTCTAACCGGCGCCTGAGCTCCGCGCTCTCCGCGTCCGACAGCTTGCCCACGATGCCGCTCGGGCTGCTGACGACCATCGACAGCCAATAATCCTCGAAGTCGGCGAAGGTCCGCTCGACGACCAGCTCGCGGGTTTCGATCTCATGCAGGCCGAGTTCCGCCCACAGCGCCTTCAGCGCTTCGAAGCGCGAGATGTCGGCGCTCGGCGGACGGGCTGCGGGGATGCCGAGGGCATCCAGCTCTTCCCACAGCGGCTGGGTCGGTGTGCCGCCCCGCACGATGTCCCAGGTATAGGATGCGACCATGCCGCCGGGCTTGGTGACGCGGACCATTTCCGAGGCGCCCTTGCGCGGGTCGGGGACGAAGAACAGCACCAAGGCCATCACAGCGGCATCGAAGCGGTTGGCGTCATAGGGCAGGGCCATCGCATCGCCGATCGAGAGCTCGACCGCCTTTGCCGAGAACTTCTGGCGCGCCGTTGCAATCTGTGCGTCCGAGGGATCGATCGCGGAAACGGATGACGGGGCGGATTTCGCCAGAAGAAGCTCGGTGAATGCACCGTTGCCGGCGCCCACGTCCACCCAGCTCAATCCGGGGCGGAGCGCCAGCCAGTCGAGGAAGAGCGTTCCGGCCGATCGGCTCCAGGGTGACATGAAGCGCTCGTAAGCCGCGCCGTCGGTGAATTTGATCGGTTCGGGTGCAGACACCTGGCATCTCCCTGCGCGCGCATTTTATGCAGTCTTTTGCACGTTCAATTGCAATTCATCGATCATTCGCTGGCGCATCACGAATTTCTGGATCTTGCCGGTCACCGTCGTCGGGAATTCATCGACGAAGCGGATGTAGCGCGGGATCTTGAAGTGGGCGATGCGGTCCTTGCAGAACGACCTGACGTCCAGCTCTGTCATGGTGCCGCCCTGCTTGAGCCTGATCCAGGCGCAAAGCTCTTCGCCGAAGCGTTCGTCGGGGATACCGAACACTTGCGCGTCGGCAACCGCCGGATGCTGGTAGAGCACGTTCTCGATCTCGACGGGGTAGACGTTCTCGCCGCCGCGGATCGCCATGTCCTTGCTGCGGCCGACGACATTGCCGTAGCCCTCCGCGTCGAAGGTGCCGAGATCGCCGGTGTGCATCCAGCCGTCGGCATCGATCGCCTCGCGGGTCTTCTCCGGATCGTTCCAGTAGCCCAGCATCACGGAATAACCGCGCGTGCAGAACTCGCCCGGCGCGCCGACAGGGACGGTGTTGCCATCTGTGTCGACGATCTTGACCTCGACATGCGGATGGATGCGGCCGACGCTGCCGACCTTGCGTTCGATCGGATCATCGGTCGAGGTCTGCAGGCAGACCGGGCTGGTCTCGGTCATGCCGAAGATGATGGTGAGATCGCGCAAGTGCATGTCGGACAGGCAGCGCTTCATCATCTCGATCGGGCAGGGGGCGCCGCCGGCCCAGCCGGTGCGCAGCGAGCCCAAGTCGAAGCGCGAGAACTCGGGGTGGTTCAACATTGCCAAGAACATCGTCGGGACACCGCCGACGCCGGTGCAGCGTTCGGCCGCCATCGTTTCGAGCGAAGCGAGCGGATCGAACCATTCGGACGGCAACACCATCGTGGCGCCGTGGGCGATGCACATCAGCGTACCCACCACCATGCCGCCACAGTGATAGAGCGGCACCTGGATGCAATATCTGTCGTTGCCGGTCAGGCCCATGGTCCGGCCGACGAAGAAGGCGTTGTTGAGGATGTTGCGATGGCTCAGCGTGGCGCCCTTGGGCGAGCCCGTGGTGCCACTGGTGAACTGGATGTTCACCGCGTCGGTGTTCTTCAGCTCCGTGCTCAATTCTCTCAGCTGCGCGCGAGAGCGATCCGTCGCCATCTTCTGAACCGCATCGAAGCGGATGAACCCTGGGGCATCCGTGCCGATGCAGATCAGAAGTTTCAGGGACGGCAGTTTCGCCGCATTCAAGTGACCGGGCGATGAGGTCGCAATCTCCGGTGCAAGCGTGTTCAACATGCTGATGTAGTCACTGGTCTTGAAAGACGCCGCGGTGACCAGCGCGGCGCATCCGACCTTGTTGAGCGCGTATTCCAGCTCACCGACGCGATAGGCCGGGTTGATGTTCACCAGGATCAGGCCGGCTTTGGCGGTGGCGAACTGCGTGAGGATCCATTCCGCATTGTTGGGCGACCAGATCCCGACGCGTTCGCCGCGTTTCAAACCGAGCGCCAGGAAGCCGGCGGCCAGGTCATCGACCTGTTGGCGCACCTGCTTGAAGCTCCAGCGGATGCCTTGATGCCGGACGACCAGAGCTTCGCGTTCCGACAGCCGCTCGCAGGCCTGGTCGAAGAAAGCTCCAATCGTGTCCTCGATGAGGGGCGTATCGGTTGATCCGCGGACGTGGCTCTCGGTGATCGGCATGACACCTCCTTCGCCAATTTCATCCAAATCGAAATCAATTCGGCCGACGGCTTGCGATCGCCGGGCCACAAAACAGCAAAACTAAAAATTGGCGCAAGCCTATGAGGCGCCGGGCCAACGCGCAAGCAAGTAGTGAACAGGTGTAGCAAAAGTTTGCAATGAAATCTCGGCTGGAGGCTTGTCGCACTGGCACGGCCCGATCGGTGGTTGAATACAGCGCCTTAGCTCGCCGCTCGTCGAACTGCGCATCGCCTCTAACCATTGCTCTTCCGCGCGCGCCTCTCCGCCGTGGGGCCGGATCATTCGCGATGCGCTGACACCCCCTTGCAGACACATCGCACGGGATCGACCGCGCTTGATCTGGATCATGGAGCTCGTGCGGCCGCCAGTGCAGGCTGGGACGGCTACCCCGAGAGAAGGGGCTGCCATCATGGCAAGACATTTCAGAGGATCATCCAGGGGTCATTGACGTGAGCAACCTCGCAAAGATTGAACGCGATCCGAATTACCAGGAGCTCGTACGCCGGCGCTCGTCGCTGGGCTGGCTGCTGTCGGCGGTCATGCTTGTCATCTATTTCGGCTTCATCCTGCTGGTGGCCTACGCTCCGAAGTTTCTGGGAATACCGCTGGGCAGCGGCGTGACGACGATCGGTATTCCGATCGGACTGTCCGTCATCGTGCTCGCCTTCGTGCTGACGGGAATCTACGTCCGTCAGGCCAATTCCAGCTACGACGTACTCATCCGCAAGATCGTCGAGGAGAACCGCTCGTGAAGAGATTCGCCTTTCTATCGGTCATTTTGCTCGCAAGCGTGCCCACCATCGCGCTCGCGGCCGGCGCCGTCGAGGGCGGCACGAAGCAGGCGACCAACTGGTCGGCCATCGGCATGTTCGTCGGATTCGTCGGCCTGACGCTCGCCATCACTTATTGGGCCGCCAAACGGACCGCGTCGGCTGCAGATTTCTACTCGGCCGGCGGCGGCATCACGGGATTCCAGAACGGACTTGCGATCGCGGGCGACTACATGTCGGCGGCCTCGTTCCTCGGCATATCCGGTCTCGTCTACACCTCGGGCTACGACGGCCTGATCTACTCGGTCGGCTGGCTGGTGGGATGGCCGATCGTCACCTTTCTGATCGCCGAGCAGTTGCGCAATCTCGGAAAGTTCACCTTTGCCGACGTCACGTCGTTTCGGCTCGGGCAGACCGAGATCCGGATCCTGGCGGCGTGCGGCTCGCTGGTGACCGTTGCATTCTACCTCATCGCGCAGATGGTCGGGGCCGGCAAGCTGATCCAGCTGTTGTTCGGTCTCGACTATTGGATCGCGGTCGTCCTGGTCGGCGGCCTGATGATGATCTACGTGACGTTCGGTGGAATGAAAGCGACGACGTGGGTGCAGATCATCAAGGCGGTGCTGTTGCTCTCGGGGGCGACGTTCATGGCCGGGGCCGTCCTCTACAAGTTCGGGTTCAGCCCGGAAGCCCTGTTCACCAAGGCAACCGAGGTGCATCCCAAGAAACTCGCGATCATGGAGCCGGGCACCCTCATCTCCAACCCGCTCTCGGCTATCTCACTCGGCCTGGCGCTGATGTTCGGAACGGCGGGCCTGCCGCACATCCTGATGCGCTTCTTCACCGTGAAGGACGCCCAGGCTGCCCGCAAGTCGGTGTTCTACGCCACCGGTTTCATCGGCTACTTCTATATCCTGACCTTCATCATCGGCTTTGGCGCAATCACGCTGGTTTCGACCGACGCGATGTTCCTGGACGGCAGCATCCTCGAGAAGACCAAGAGCGGAATCGCGGCGATCAAGGGCGGCTCCAACATGGCGGCGATCCACCTCGCGAACGCCGTGGGCGGCAACCTGTTCCTTGGCTTCATCTCGGCAGTTGCCTTCGCCACCATCCTTGCCGTCGTATCGGGGCTGGCTCTGGCGGGGGCATCGTCCATCAGCCACGATCTCTACGGCATGGTGATCAAGGGCGGGAACGCGAATGAGCAGGACGAGATCCGCGTGTCGAAGATCGCGACACTGGTGCTCGGCGTGCTTGCGATCTTCCTCGGCATCGTGTTCGAGAACCAGAACGTCGCCTTCATGGTCGGCCTTGCCTTCGCGATCGCGGCCTCCTGCAATTTCCCTGTGCTGGTGATGTCGATCTTCTGGAAGGGACTGACGACGCGGGGAGCGGTGATCGGCGGCTTCCTCGGTCTGGTCAGCGCGGTCGTCGGCGTGGTGCTCTCGCCGGCGGTCTGGGAGGTGACGCTCGGTTTCGCCAAGGGCTCGGCTCCGATCAAGCTGGACAATCCGGCGCTGTTCTCGATGGCCATCGCCTTCGCGGGGATCTGGCTGGTCTCGATGCTGGATCGCAGCAAGCGTGCCGCGGTCGACCGCGATGGCTTCGATGCGCAATATGTCCGGTCCCAGACCGGTATCGGAGCGGCTTCAGCGACGGCTCACTGAACGAGGGTTCGAGGACATTGCTTCGACACCGGCGGGTCAGTTGCCTGCCGGTGCGACTGGATGGTCAATCGCCGGGTCCTCAGGTCGTCCGCAGCTTCGGAAGGTCGAAATGCCCAAGGCATTCGATATCGGCAACCCGCCGTTCGATCGTCTGACGCCGAACGAGGCCGAGACGTTGCGGTCCGCGCTCGACATCGCCTACTTCAGCCCGGGAGAAGCGATCATCAGGCGCGACGCTCCGGCGGAGGCGCTCTATGTCGTGATCAAAGGCATCGTCGAGGAGCGGAGCGAGGTCGACCTGCTCGCATTGCTCGGCCCCAAGGACACGTTCGACAGCCGCGCGCTCGTTCACGATCATAACGGCCACCAGTTTTTCGCTCGCGACGAGACGCTCTGCTATGTCATCCCCCGGAAGGTCGCTCTCGATCTGATCAGGGCCAATCCACGCTTTGCCGCGTTCTTCTACCGCGAGATATCCCGGAAGCTGGACGAACTCGCCAACGACGAGGAGGCGCGACGTTACGGCTCGTTGATGCACGCCAAGGTCGGCGACTTGTTCCTGCATCCGCCGGTGTTTCTGGCGGCCAGCGACACGATCGAGACCGCCGGACACCTGATGCGCGAGATCAACAGCAATGCGCTGTTCGTCCGGGACGGCGAGCGGGTCGGCATCATCACCGGCATGAATCTGTCCAAGGCCGTGGTGCTGGGGCGCCAGTCCATCCAGACGGCGGTGGGCACGCTCGCGAATTACGACATCGTGTCCCTGCGACGCGACGATTTCGTGTCCTCGGCTCTCTTGCTGATGACCAAGCACAACAAGCGGCGGCTTGCCGTGCGCGAGGATGAGGATTTCGTCGGGATTCTGGAGGAGATCGACCTGCTGGGATTTCTGGCAGGAAGCGCCCAGGTCACGGCCGGCCGCATCGATCGTGCCTCAAGCCGGCAGGACCTTGCCACCGCGGCGCGCGAGATCGAGACGCAAACGCGCGTGCTGCGGCGGCAAGGGGTCAAGGTGGAGGTCATTGCGGAGATCGTCTCCGATCTCAACCGCCGCCTGCTGTTGCGGGTATTTGACATGGTCGCGCCGGCGAAGCTGCGCACTGGCAGCTGTCTGATCGTGATGGGAAGCGAGGGGCGGGGGGAGCAGACCGTACGGACCGATCAGGACAACGGCCTCATCCTGGCCGGCCCGGTGCAGGGTGAAATCCTGGACGCGTTCCGTCACGACTTCTTCGACGCTCTTCAGAGCTTCGGCTTTCCACCGTGTCCTGGCGACATCATGGTGCGCAATCCGGCCTGGTCCAGGCCGCTCTCCGACTATCTCGCAGATCTGCGCCGCTGGATCGTGCTTCCCGACCAGGCCGGGCACATGAATGTGGCCATCATCTACGATGCGCAGGCGATCGCGGGCGATGAACAACTCCTGGACGACGCCAAGTCGGCGCTGATCGATATGACCCGGGGCGAGCAGGCGTTCATGGCCCACTTTGCGCGCGCGGTCGACGCGTTCGAGACGCCGATCGGCCTCTTCAACAATTTGATCACGTCCGAGGGTACGGGGGACGCGCTCGACCTCAAGAAAGGTGGCATCTTTCCGATCGTGCACGGCATTCGCAGCCTGGCGCTCGGACAGGGGCTGCGCGAGACCTCCACCGACAAGCGCATCTCTCGGCTCTGTGACCTCGGGGTGCTGCAAGCGGACTTTGGACGCGACCTGAAGCAGGCCTTCCGGTTCCTGCTGATGCTTCGGCTCGACGGCCAACTGGCCGCCTCCGCCGGGGCATCGGGGACGCTGGTGCGACCGTCGCACCTGTCCAGCATGGAACGCCACCTCCTGCGTGACGCACTCCAGGTGGTGAAGAGGTTTCGCGAGATCGTCGGTCATCATTTCAAGCTCGGCATGTTCTAGAATGCTGCCTCGCGCGATCAAGCGACTGTTGCACCAGGCCACCCTGAGCGACCAATCCTACCGCTTCATGTTCGGCCGTGCCCCTGACGACGAGTTCGTCGTCATCGATTGCGAGACCACGGGTCTCAACGTACGAACGGACGACGTTGTCGCGATCGCCGCGATCAAGATCCGTGGCAATCGGATTTTGACCAGCGCGCGTTTCGAAGCCATCATCCATCCCGACAGGGAGCTCGGAGCGGAGGCGATCAGGATTCACCATCTGCGCCGGTCCGACGTCGAAGCCGCGCCGATCGTCTGGAAGGTGCTGCCGAGCCTTCTGCATTTCATCGGGCCGCGCCCGCTGATCGGCTACTATGTCGACTTCGATATCGCCATGCTGGACAAGTACATCCTGCCGCTGGTGGGAATTGAGCTGCCCAACGAACGCATCGAAGTGTCGCGGCTTTATTACGACCGCAAATACGGCGACGCGCCGCCCAACACCTCGGTCGATCTGTCATTCGCCGCGATGCTGGGCGACCTCGGCATTCCGCCGCTCGGACAGCATGATGCGTTCAACGACGCATTGATGACGGCGATGATGTTCGTGCAGTTGCGCGACCTGACCCGGCGCGGCGTGCGCATCCCGCGCCAACGTACCAGCCCGGTCTTCAACCCGACCGGGGCTTGATCGAGGCTCTGTGCGGGAGCCGATTGCCCAACAATTACAAATGGGATCAGTTAGGGTATCGTGACACCTGTACTGTGCATGGGGTTGTTTCGCAGTTTTGCTCTAGCTCGCCGCCTCGTCGAACTGCGCGCTCGCCTCGAGCCATTGCTCTTCCGCGCGCGCCAGCGCGTCGGCGGCGTTGGCGCGGGCCTTCGACAATTGCGCGGCCTGCTTGGGATCCCGCGTGAAAATGTCGGGGAGGGCGAGCGCCGTGTCGATCTTGGCGATGATCTCGGTGACGCGGGCGATCTCGGCCTCGGCCTCCGCGATGCGTTTCTTCAGCGAGCCGCGATTGTCCGATTTTGCACGCTGCGGCTTTTCGATTTGAGCGCTGCGCTCGCGCGCGGGGGCTTCCGCATTGCGCGCGGATAGCACCAGGCGGCGATATTCGTCGAGGTCGCCGTCGTAAGTGGCCACGGTGCGGTCAGCGACGATCCAGAGCTGGTCGGCGCAGGCCTCGATCAGATAGCGGTCGTGCGAGACCATGATGATCGCGCCGGGAAACTCGTTGATGGCTTCGGCGAGAGCAGCGCGGCTGTCGATGTCGAGATGGTTGGTCGGCTCGTCCAGGATGATCATGTTGGGGCCGAAGAAGGTGGCGAGCCCCAGCAGCAGCCGCGCCTTCTCGCCGCCCGAGAGCTTTCCCGCCTTGGTGTCGGCGGCCTTGCCGGAAAAGCCGATCGCGCCGGCGCGGGCGCGCACCTTGGCCTCGGGCGCATCGTTCCCCATCAGCTTGCGGACGTGATCGTAAGTCGAGGCGTCCTCGTTCAGCTCGTCGAGCTGATGCTGCGCGAAATAGGCGATCGACAGCTTGTCGGCGCGCGTCACCTTGCCGGAGAAGGGGGCAAGCCGAGCGGCGAGCAGCTTGACCAGCGTCGACTTGCCGTTGCCGTTGGCGCCTAACAGCGCGATGCGATCGTCATTGTCGATGCGCAGCGTCACGCGGGTGAGCACCGGCATGGCGGGATCGTAACCGACGGACACGTTGTCGACGGCGATGATCGGCGGCGACAGCAATCTCTCAGGAGCCGGAAAGGTGATCTCGCGCACGTCCTCGGTCACCAGCGCCGTGATCGGCTTCAGCCGCTCCAGCATTTTCACGCGAGACTGCGCCTGACGCGCCTTCGACGCCTTGGCCTTGAAACGGTCGACGAAGGCCTGCAGGCGGGCGCGTTCGGCCTCCTGCCGCTTGACGGCCTTGGCATCGAGCAGCTCGCGCGCGGCGCGCTGCTCCTCGAAAGAGGAATAGGTGCCCTTGTAGAGCGTGAGCTTGCCGCGCTCCAGATGCAGGATCTGGTCGACCGAACTTTCCAGGAGGTCGCGGTCATGGCTGATCACGATCACCGTGCGCGGATAATGCGCGAGATGGTCCTCCAGCCACAGCGTTCCTTCGAGGTCGAGATAGTTGGTGGGCTCGTCGAGCAGCAACAGGTCGGGAGCCGCGAACAGCGTCGCGGCGAGCGCGACGCGCATGCGCCAGCCGCCGGAGAATTCGGCGCAGGGACGCAGCTGGTCCGCGGCGGAAAAGCCGAGGCCCGAGAGAATCGCGGCGGCGCGACTCGGCGCCGAATGGGCGTCGATGTCGACGAGCCGGGTCTGGATCTCGGCAATCCGGTGCGGATCGGTGGCGGTGTCGGCCTCTGCGAGCAGCGCTTCGCGCTCGATGTCGGCCTTGAGCACCACCGAGATCAGGCTTTCCGGTCCGTTCGGGGCTTCCTGCGCTAGGCTGCCGACGCGCCAGCGCGGCGGCAGGGTCACCGAGCCGTGCTCGGCCGAAAGCTCGCCGCGGATCACCTTGAACAGCGTCGATTTGCCGGTGCCGTTGCGCCCAACCATGCCGACACGCGCGCCGGGCGTGATCTGCACGGAGCTGCTGTCAATCAGGAGGCGTCCGGCGAGACGGACGGAGAGGTCGGTGATGGTGAGCATGCGGCCTTGTCACCGCAGGCGGGATCAAACGCAACCCGATTTTTCGTCAATGCGTATCGAGGTCGCGCTTCCTCAGCTCGTTCAAAAGCTGCTCGAGATGGGTCGGGAGCCGCGACTCGGGCCGGAGGCTCTGCTGAAGCCGCTCGCCCACGGCATCGCAGATCGAGCGGCTGGTGCGCCGGTCGATCTGTTCGCTGTCATTGGCAAGAAGGGCAGCCATCTCGGAGTTCCCAGTATTTAAAGTAACGACACCCTACCAAGTCATTGGCCCCCAAATTGTTTCGCCAGGCCTCGGGGATGACTGGCCTTCTAGTAAAAATTGTATGAATTCGCTGTATCTGCCCAAAAAAGATAAGGCCCCGGCGGGGGACACCGGGGCCTCTCCTTGGAAGGTACCGCAGGGGGGAACAGTACCTCACGTATTCAGAAATGTGCTGTCGGGCTCAGTAGCAGCGGTTGATCAGCCGCCAGCGGGGTCCCCAGGGGGTCGGGACCAGCCGGCGCACATAGCAGCCGCCATAGCCGTAGGAGACAGGGGCATAGGCATAAAAGCGCGGTCCGCCCCAGCCCCAGCCGTGATGCCAGCCGCCGCCATGCCAGCCCCAGCCGCCATGCCAGTGAGCGGAGGCGGAGGTGGGAGCGAGCGCGGCACCCAGGGCGACCGCGGCGACTGCAGCGAGCGAAAGTTTCCTCAACATGATGATCTCCTCAAAACTGCCGGCGCGGGGCTATCGCGTCGATGGAAAGGCCGCCGAAACGATGCGCCTCGGCAAGGAGGCTTTGGTTTCGATGGCGCTGACGATACGCCAGCGAGGCTGAACCAAACCCTGACAGCGCCTTCAGATTGGGTTCATCTGGGTGAAATCGTTGTAATCCATGCTGGAATCCGGCCGGGGTTCAGCCCCTCGTCTGGGGCGAAGCGGCCGTGAGGCGGATCCGCCACTCGCTTGCCGGATCGCGAAGGCGCCGATATAAGCCCCGCAACTCCGAACCACCCTTTTTCTCTTCAAGGACAAGATCATGGCCATCGAACGCACTTTCTCGATCATCAAGCCCGACGCCACCGCACGTAACCTGACCGGCGCCGTGAACGCCGTGATCGAGAAGGCGGGCCTGCGCATCGTCGCGCAGAAGCGCATCCGCATGACCAAGGAACAGGCCGAGACCTTCTACGCCGTCCACAAGTCCCGCCCGTTCTTCGGCGAGCTCGTCGAGTTCATGACCTCGGGCCCGGTCGTCGTTCAGGTGCTGGAAGGCGAGAACGCCGTCGCCAAGTACCGCGACGTCATGGGCGCTACCGATCCGTCCAAGGCGGCCGACGGCACCATCCGCAAGCTCTACGCCAAGTCGATCGGCGAGAACTCGGCTCACGGCTCGGATGCTCCGGAGACCGCCGCGATCGAGATCGCGCAGTTCTTCTCGGGCAACGAGATCGTCGGCTAACCAGCCGGCAGGTTAAGTCGACAGGGGACTCATTGTGAACTGGCTCGGGCAGATCTTCGATCCCGCCACGATCGGGGCATTCTTCACCCAGTTCCGCAATGAGATGGCCGAGCCGACCTTCTGGATCGCGGTCGGCAAGATCATCTGGATCAACGTCCTGCTCTCCGGCGACAACGCGCTGGTGATCGCGCTTGCCTGCCGCGGCCTCAAGCCGCGGCACCGGCTGTGGGGCATGGTGCTCGGCGCCGGCGCCGCGGTGCTGCTGCGGATCATCTTCACCGGCATCGTCGCCAGCCTGATGGCGCTGCCGTATCTGAAGTTGGTCGGCGGCCTCGCACTGATCGTGATCGCGGCCAAGCTGGTGGTGCCTGACAACGAGGACGAGGACGTCGAGTCCGCCTCGCATCTGTGGCAGGCGGTGCAGATCGTCGTCGTCGCCGACATCATCATGAGTCTTGACAATGTCATCGCGGTCGCCGCCGCCGCCAATGGCAGCGTGCCGCTGCTGGTGCTCGGTCTCGCCATCTCGGTGCCGCTGATTGTCGCAGGCGCTGCGCTGATCATGGCGCTGCTCGCAAAACTGCCGATCCTGGTGTGGGCCGGCGCGGCGCTGCTCGGCTGGATCGCCGGTGAGGTGATCGCGACCGATCCCGGGGTAGAGCCGAAGCTGCATTCGCTCTCCGAAGGTCCGTTCGGAGCCTCGCTGGACCGGATGCTCGGCACTCTGCATATCCCGCCGCAATTCACCCACGGCGGCGATAGCGCTGAATATCTCTGCGCCGCCCTCGGCGTCGTCGTCGTGCTGCTGGTCGGCGCGATCTGGCGCCGGCGCAGCCTGCAGGCCGCTGCGCTCGAAGCCTCCGAGGCACACGCCAAGGCGTCGGCCGAAGGCTGATTGTTCAGTCGATCTTGCCGAATTCCGTCACGGGCATCGCCCAGTAAACAAGCTTGGCGCCGGCAAACGAAACCCCGAGCCGCTCGAGCAGGCGGGTGGCGTCGTTCCGCGCCAGTATGACCTGCACCATGGCTTGATCGGCGTGGCCTTGGACGCGTTCAGCGGCCGTGTGCAGTTGGACTTCGCCGCCGTGGCCGGCCACGTGGGAGGCGGTGAAGCCCGAGACAAGGTCGATTTGTTCGGCGAGATAGTCGAACACCTCCTCACGGAGCCGATGCGGCACGATCAGTGTGAGGCAGACCGGCTGATCGGTCATTTGGCCACCTTCGAGGTGCCGCCGTAGCGGCGATACAGGATCGGCAGAAGGATCAAGGTCAGTACCGTGGAGGACAACAGCCCTCCGATGACGACGACAGCAAGCGGTCGCTGAACTTCCGATCCCGGACCCGAGGCAAACAGCAGCGGAATCAAGCCGAGCGCCGTGATGCTCGCGGTCATCAGCACCGGCCGAAGCCTGCGCATGGCGCCTTCCACCACGATACGATGCTCGCTCAGGCCGTGGGCACGCAGTTGATTGAAGTAGGAGACCAGCACGACACCGTTGAGGACGGCAATTCCGAGCAGTGCGATGAATCCGACCGAGGCGGGTACCGACAGGTACTCACCCGTGGCGACTAGCGCGAACACGCCGCCGATCAGGGCGAAGGGAATGTTCACGAGCACGAGCAAGGCCTGGCGGATGGCGCCGAACGTCGTGAAGAGCAGGACGAAGATCAGACCGATCGCCACAGGGACGACCACCGACAGGCGGGCAGAGGCACGTTGCTGGTTCTCGAACTGTCCGCCCCACGTCAATCGATAGCCGTCCGGAAGCGGGAGTTCCGCCGCAACCTTCTGGCGGGCCGCTTCGACGAAGCCGACCATGTCACGGCCCCGGATGTTGGCCCGGACGACGCTCATCCGGGCGCCATCTTCGCGGTCGATCTTGACCGGGCCGTCCACGCGTTGAATTCGAGCAACCTGCGACAGCGCGACGTGCTGTCCCGATGCGAGCGTCAGCGGAAGGCTCGCGAGCAGGGTCGGCGCCTCCCGAGTGGTGTTGCTGCCGCGGACGAGAATGGGGGTACGGCGTCCCTCCTCGAGCGCGGTGCCGATCGTTCGCCCCTCGATTTGGGTGCGGAGCGAGTTGGCAATGGCGTCAACCGTCAGGCCGAGACGTCCGGCCTCCATTCGATTGACGGAAACCGTGTAGTACTGAGCGCCTTCGTTGAGCGTGGTGTAGACGTCCTCGGCACCGTCGATGCCGGACAGGATGGCCGACAGCTTCGCCGCAGTTTCGTTCAGCTTGGCGATGTCAGGACCGAAGATCTTGACCGCTACGTCGCCACGCACGCCGCTGATCATCTCCTGCACGCGCATGTCGATCGGTTGGGTGAAGCTGAGCGAGATGCCCGGAAAGCCGGAGAGAACCTCGCGCAGCTTCTGCAGCAGGGCTTCTCGATCGTCGGTCTGTCGCTCGGCCGCAGGCTTTAGCACGAGGAACGTATCGGTCTGGTTGGGCCCCATGGGGTCGAGACCTAGCTCGTCGGATCCAGTCCGTGCGACGATCCCGGCAATATCAGGCGCTGCGAGGAGCGCACTCTGCAGTCTTCTGTTCATGGCAAGCGATTCGTCGAGATTGACGGAGGGAAGCGTCTCCACGCTGACGATGACGTCGCCCTCGTCCATCGTCGGCATGAAGGTCTTGCCGAGCCTTGCATAGGCAAAGCCCGCGGCGAGTAGGGCGACCAGCGCTGCACTCATCACCTTGCGCTCGTTGCGCAAGGCCCAGTCGAGCGCCGGCGCATAGACGCGCTGGGCCGCGCGAACGACCAGGGGATCGCGATGTGAGGCAGATTTGAGCAGGAAGGACGTCGCGACAGGAATCACCGTCAGCGCCAGCAGCAGCGAGCTCGCGAGCGCGAAAATGATCGCCAGCGCGACAGGGATGAACAGCTTCCCTTCAAGGCCCTGGAGCGTCAGCAGGGGAACGAACACGATGATGATGATGAGGACGCCCGAGGCCACCGGCTCCAGCACTTCGCAAACCGATCGGTAGATCAGATGGATCAGCGGCGCCGTCTTGCCGGGTTCGTGCTTGCCGAGGTTGCCGACGATGTTCTCGACCACGACGACGAGCGCGTCGATCAACATGCCGATCGCGATCGCAAGTCCGCCGAGGCTCATCAGGTTGGCGGACATCCCCACCACTCGCATGACGATCAGCGCAATGACGATGGCGAGCGGCAGGCTGAGGGCGATCACCAGCGAGGCCCGCCAGTTACCGAGGAAAAGCAGCAGGAGCACGATGACGAGAGCGGTGGCCTCGCCAAGGGCCCGCACAACGGTTCCCACCGCTCGATCGACCAGGCGGCTGCGGTCGTAGAACACGTTGATCGAAACGCTCTTTGGCAGCGAGGGTTGCAGCTCCGCAAGGCGGGCCCGCACGTCGCGGACGAGCTGGCCTGCGTTGGCGCCGCGCAAACCGAGCACCAGTCCCTCGACGGTTTCGCCGCGCCCGTTCGAGGTGACTGCACCATAGCGTGTCAGCGTCCCGACTTTGACGCTCGCGACGTCGTTGACGAGGATCGGGACGCCATCGCGCGTGTCCACGACAATGGCCTTGATATCCTCGATCGAACGGATGCTGCCTTCGATCCGAACCAGGGCGCTGTCCTCGCCCTGGTTCACCCGTCCGGCGCCGTCGTTGCGGCTGTTGGATTCGATCGCCCGGCGAAACAGGTCGTAGGAAATGCCCCGCGCGGCCAGCGCGTCGACGCGCGGAATGATCTCGAACGCGCGAACGTAACCGCCGAGCGCGTTGACGTCCGCAACGCCGGGGACGGTGCGCAGGGCTGGTCGGATCACCCAGTCGAGCAGGGTGCGGCGCTCAGCGAGCGAGAGCTCGTCGCTGTCGATCGTGAACATGAACATTTCGCCGAGAGGGCTCGTGATCGGGGCAAGGCCGCCACTCACCCCGTCCGGGAAATCGCGCGAGATGTTCGATAGGCGTTCCGAAACCTGGTTGCGCGCCCAGTAGATGTCGGTGCCGTCTTCGAAATCGACGGTAATGTCGGCCAGCGCGTATTTCGTGGTCGAACGCAGGATCTTCTTGTTCGGCAATCCGAGCAGTTCGAGTTCGACGGGCACCGTGATGCGTTGCTCAACCTCTTCGGGGGTAAGGCCGGGCGCCTTCATGATGATCTTGACCTGGACGGGCGAGACGTCGGGAAACGCGTCGATCGGCAGGCCGGGTAACAGGACGGCACCGGACCCGATCAGCAGCAGCACGCTCAGCACGACGAACAGCCGCTGCGAAAGCGCGAAAGCGACCAGCCGCCGGAGCATTTATTGCCCCAGTCCCGACAGAATGCCGCGGAGCGCCGAGATGCCGCCGATCGCGATCTCGTCGCGGTCGGTGATCAGGCCGGATATCACGACATGGTCCTGGTCTTCAGCCAGCAGAGTGACCGGAACGAGCCGGAAGCCGCCGTCGAAAGCGACGAATACCGACGTCTGCTCACCGCGCCGGACGAGGCCGGGATAAGGAATCTCCCAGGCGCTTTCGCCGGCGGAGAGAAAGCCGATACGAGCCGCAGTCGTCTGGCCGGGATGCAACGCGCCGTCATTGGCGACTTCCGCACGAACCAGGATGGTCTGAGTGGCGGGATCTATCGTCTCCGAGACCAGCACGACCTTGCCGGGCGTTGGATAGCCCTCGATCTCGACCTTCGCGCCGGTGCGGATCGCTCGAATGCTTGCAGCGGGAACCGCGATTTCGGCCCAGAGCGGTGAGAGCCGCGCAAGCTTGACCAGAGGCGCGGATTGTTCGAGCCGCTGCCCAGGCGATACTACGAGATCGACCACGGATGCGGTCTGTGGTGCGTTGACCGTCAGCGTGGCGCTGATCGCGGTCTCTTCGACCAGCCGCGCAATGGCCTCGTCGGACATTCCGCTCAGGCGCAGCATCTGCCGACGTTCGGCGACCACGAGCGTGGCCTGACGGGCTTCGGCCTGGCTCGCCTCAAGCACGCGTTGCGGCACGGCCTTGCCGTCGAACAGATCCATGTTGCGTTTGAGCTGCTGGGTTGCCAGTTGCTCCTGCGCGATCGCGTGCAGGTAGTCGCGCTGCTGAGAGACGAAGCTTGGACTTTCCAGGATGACCAACGGCTGGCCAGCCGAGATGCGATCGCCGCGGCCAACCAGGAGGCTGGCGACCATGCCGGCCACGGGCGCGCTGACGACCCATAATTGCGGCGTGGGGATCACGATCTGGACGGGGTAGGGCAGAGTCAGGTCAGTTCGGCTCGCGATCGGATGAGCGACGCGCACGCCAAGATTTCGCGCCTGCGGCTCGCTCAGCTTGACTTCATCCTGCGCTCCAAACCCCGGAGGCGAAAAGCCAATGGCGAACGCAAACATGACCCAGGCAGCCATTTTCCGACCGCGGGTCGGCAGGCGAAGCTCATATTTGAGTTGCATGGCAGAAGCGGTCCGAAACAACGTGGCGGCACGTTAATTCGATATAGCTCGGTCGATTTGATTTGCATCAACCGGAATCGGTTCTGCGACAGAATGCAGCGCTGGTCAGCGTCTGACGATCGACCCCGATCGTCCGATCAGGCGGGCGAGCTGCTTGAAGCGGCTGCCGACGCGGTCGGCGACGAGATCACCTAACCTGTGCTCGAACACCAGCATCAGCTTGCGCCCATGGCTGCGGAAATGCGTGGCGGGCAGTACGCCCGGGCGCGCCGCCGAGATCAGATGCGCGACGCGGAAGGCCGCGCCAAGCAGGCGGGCGCGCTCGAGCTGGGCCGGCGTCAGCAATTCCTGCACGGTCAGTGGCGGCTGGTTCTCTTCGCTGAGGCCGGCATAGCGATAGAATACCGACAGGCCGATGAAGGCGCGCTCGCGATGGTCGATCGCTCCGAAATTGGCGTTGACCACGAGGCTCAGCGTCTGCTCGCCGCGATGATCGGGATGGACGCGCCAGCCGATGTCGGACAGAAGGCAGGCGGTATGACGCAGGCGACGGTCTTCCTCGGTCTCCCGCAGCTTCACCACGCGCGCGAGGCGATCGGTCCAGGCGATCAGCTCACGGGCGTGCTTGGCCGAGCGTGACAGCAGCTGGTTGAGCTCCTCCGCCGCGCAGATCAGCCCGTCCTTGTTGCGCTCGGACTCCGGCAGCTTCTCGTGCAGCAGGCCTTCGCGCACGCCGAAGGTCGAGAACACGATGGTCTTCGGCTTAGCAACGCGGATGATGTGCTCGAGCACGAGTGCTGCGTAGGTGAGGAGCGGGCGCCGCGCATCCGCGACGACCTCGATGTCGGCGAGCATGTTGGCGGCGGCGAGGCGCCGCAGTCGGCGGGCAAAATCGAGCGCCTCGGCCGCCTGTATGGAATAGCCGTGCATCACCTGTAGCGGATAGCCGCTCTGGATGATGTGGATGCGCGCAAGCGCGCGCCAGGTGCCGCCGACGGCGTAGAAGGTGCGGCCGCGACCGGTGGCGAGCTGGTCGACCTCGTCAATCGCCTCGCGCACGATGCGATCGGCGCGCTTCAGCGATTTGTGCGCGAGGTCCTGGAGCGCGAGGCCGCCGAGCGGCAGCGTCACGCCGCTGCGCACGCTGTTGCCACGTACGTCGATCAGTTCGAGCGAGCCGCCGCCGAGGTCGCCGACGATGCCGTCAGGACGGTGGATACCGGAGATCACACCGAGCGCCGACAGCTTTGCTTCGCGGGGTCCCGAGAGGATCTCGATCTTCACGGCACAGATGCGCTCGGCTTTTGCGATGAAGTCGGGGCCGTTGGAAGCATCGCGGCAGGCGGCGGTCGCGATCGCGAACACGCGCCCGACCTGCATCACGCGGCACAGCGCGCGAAAGCGCTTCAGCGATGTCAGCGCCTTGTCGACGGCGTCCGGCGCGAGCAGGCCCGTGCTCTGCACCTCGCGCCCGAGGCCGCACAGCGTCTTCTCGTTGAAGATCGGAATCAGGCTCCGCGCCAGCGCCTCGTAGACGACGAGACGAACCGAGTTGGAGCCGATGTCGATGACCGCGACGCTAGCGCCACGCTTGCGCGGCCGTTTCAAGGCAAGGATCTCCGGTCAGGACTGATGGCGTTCGTTCCGGCGCGTGAGACGGCGCGGCGAGGATTCCTTGAGCGACTTTCCACGGCCAGACAGACTCGGATTTGTCATGAAGTAATTGTGCACGTTGAAAGGCTCTTCGCCCTTCGCGGCCTTCATACGCGTTGAGGACCCGTCCGGCAACAACTGCCAGCTCTGCTCGTTGTCCTTGAGATTGGCGACCATGATCTGTTCGAGAACCTGCTGATGCACCGTCGGATTTTGCAGCGGACACAGCACCTCGACACGGCGGTCGAGGTTGCGCGGCATCATATCCGCCGATGAGATATACACAGCCGCTTTCGCGCTCGGCAGGCCCTGGCCCATGCCGAAGCAATAGATTCGGCCGTGTTCCAGGAATCGTCCGATGATCGACTTGACGCGGATATTCTCCGACAGGCCGGGAATGCCGGGGCGCAGGCAGCAGATACCGCGGACCACGAGCTCGACCTGCACGCCGGCCTGTGAGGCTTCATAAAGCGCATCGATGATATCAGGATCGACGAGCGCATTCATCTTCATCCAGACCGCGCCGGGCTTGCCGTGACGGGCGTGCTCGGTCTCGCCCTGGATGTGCTCGATGATGCGCTTGCGCAAGGTCAGCGGCGACACCGCCATCTTTTCCAGATCACTCGGCGCGGCGTAGCCGGTGATGAAGTTGAACACGCGCGCGGCGTCGCGGCCGATGGTTGGTTCCGAGGTGAAGTAGGACAGGTCGGTATAAATACGCGCGGTGACCGGATGATAGTTGCCGGTGCCGGTATGGACGTAAGTGGTGAGGCTGCCGCCCTCGCGACGCACCACCATCGAGAGCTTGGCGTGCGTCTTCAGTTCGAGGAAGCCGTAGACGACTTGCACGCCGGCGCGCTCCAGGTCGCGCGCCCAGCGGATGTTTGCCTCTTCGTCGAACCGCGCCTTCAACTCGATCAGCGCGGTGACGGACTTGCCGGCTTCGGCAGCTTCGGCGAGCGCGCGCACGATCGGCGAGTTGTTGGAGGTGCGGTAGAGCGTCTGCTTGATCGCGACGACGTCGGGATCGCGCGCGGCCTGTTGCAGAAACTGCACCACCACGTCGAAGGATTCGTAAGGATGATGGACGATCAGGTCCTTTTGTCTGATAGCCGCGAAGATATCGCCGCCATGCTCGCGCACGCGCTCGGGATGGCGCGGCACGTAAGGGGTGAATTCGAGGTCAGGCCGGTCGAGCCGGGTGAGTTGCGACAGCTCGTTCATGGCAAGCACGCCGTCGACCAGGAATACCTCGTCGTCGGCCGCCGACAGCGCGTGCTGCACGAAGTTGCGCAGTTCTTCCGGCATCTTGGCGTCGATCTCAAGCCGGATCACCGATCCGCGGCGACGCCGCTTCAGCGCGGTCTCGAACAGGCGGACGAGGTCTTCGGCTTCTTCCTCGATTTCGAGCTCGGAGTCGCGGATGATGCGGAAGGCGCCCTGGCCGTGGAGACTGTAGCCGGGGAACAGGCGATTGATGAACAGGCTGGTGGCCTGCTCCAGCGAGATCAGGCGGACCTTGCTCTCGGCCGGCAGGCGGATGAAGCGGTCGATCTTGCCGGGCATGCGGATCAGCGCGTTCATCGGCTTGCCATCAGCCTCGCGCGTCAGCTGGAGTGCGATGGTGAAGCCGAGGCTCGGGATGAACGGGAAGGGGTGGGCTGGATCGATCGCCAGCGGCGTCAGCAGCGGGAACACATTGTTGAGGAAATACTCCTCGAGCCAGGTTCGCTCCGCCTTGGTGACGTCCTTACCGTCGACCAGCGCGATGCCGACGTCGGCCAGCGTGCCGCGCAACTCACGCCAGATCGCCTGCTGATCACTGGCAAGTTGCGAAACCGTGCGGTTGATCAGCGCCAGCTGCTCGGACGGGGTCAGCCCGTCAGGGGCACGCTCGGCAATGCCCTCGCGGACCTGCGCCTTGATGCCGGCGACGCGGACCATGAAGAACTCGTCGAGGTTATTGGCTGAGATCGACAGGAATCGCACCCGCTCCAGCATGGGGTGGCTGGGGTTGACCGATTCCTCCAGGACGCGACGGTTGAAATGCAGCCAGGACAACTCGCGATTGATGAATCGCTCGGGGCTTGAGGCGATCGCCGGCAAGCCCCCGGTTTCCGTGGCTTTCTCCTTTGTTTCAACAGCTTGCGCGGAATCCATGAGAAGTCGGTCCATCCATTTCGCCCCAATTTGCGACTTATGCGCAAAACCGGCCGGAGCATGTGTTAATGCGATGACGTTTCGATGACATTGATGTTCCGCCGCCGCGCCGCGTCAAGCGGGCCAAGAGGGCCTAGGCGGCGCCTGCGGTCAGGCGTCCCGAAGCAGCTCAGCGGCCAGCGCCCTTGTGACGGGACGGCCGAGCCGCAGCGCCTCGCTGTCGAGCTGTTCCACCGCGCGCCGTGCGGCAGCCGAGGAGCGCTCCAGCCTGGTCGCAAGGTAGCTCACAACAGCCTCGTCCACGGTGAGCTGGCGGTCGGTACAGAACTTGACGATCAGGCCGCGGAACAGCTGGTCATCCGGTGGCGCGAGCGAAATCACGGGGATCGTCCGCAGCCGGGAGCGCAGGTCGCGGAGCTCGACCTCCACCGCCGCTGGCGCCTCGCGTCCGGTGAACAGCACATAGGCTGCGTCCTCGCGGGCGAGGTTCATCAGATGGAAAAGAGCACGCTCGTCAAAATCACCAGCCCTGAGATCCTCAACGACTAGCGCGCCGGTCGCAAGCGCGCCGGGGACGGCGGCGGCACTCAGAGCGCTGGCTGTGGTGGAGCGGGCGCCTGATTGCTCGGCCCAGATCGCGGCGAGATGGCTCTTGCCCGAGCCCTCGGGGCCGGCGAGCCACATGATCCGGTTGGGCCATTCCGGCCAGCTGTCGATCAGGGCGAGACCGGCGGCATTGGCAGGGCCCTCCAGGAAATTGTCCCGGCTGAGGCTCTCCGCATGTGGAAGCGAAAACGCCAATTGTCGGGGATGAACGCGGCCTGCCACGCTTGCTTTGCTCCTTACCGGCGCGCCGGCGTTGTCTAACGAGAATGGACTTATTCGATCGGGAGTTGGCCTTTTGCGGGGCCGCATCCCCTCTCATTTGGCTTCGATCGTGCTCATGTGCCGCAGCCACTCCACGAGATAGAGCGACACCGAGGACAGGGTGAACACCGTGACGAGGCCCATCAGGACGATATCATACGGCGACGACCTGAAGCCGAAGGCGAGGGCGGCCAGCACCAGCGCCGCATACGCGACCTGTGCCGCTGTGTTTAGCTTGGATACTTTCGACGGCCTCATCTCGACCGGCTTGTCGAATAGCCAGGACACGATCACCGCAGTGACGATCATGATGTCGCGGGACACCACCAGGATCACGATCCAGCGCGGGATGTCGCCCCAGATGCCGAGCGACAGGTAGATAGACACCAGCAGCGCCTTGTCGGCCAGCGGATCGAGCAGGGCGCCGAGCTCGCTGGTCATGTTGAAGCGCTTGGCCAAAAAGCCGTCGACGGCGTCGCTGATGCCTGCGATCAGGAAGACGGCGAACGCCACCTCCATTTGGCTCGACACGATGGCCCAAACGATGATCGGGACCAGCATGATGCGGCCCAGGGTAATAATGTTCGGAATACTCACACGGCGCTTCCCGGCACCCGACCTGACCTTGAATCCGGCCTCTAAGAGGCTGAACCGGTTGATATCTCTACATAGTATAGGGCGGGGCGCCACGCTTGCCATTGCGCGTCCCCGGAATTCGACGTAACCAGCCGCAAACCCACTGGAAATCGGGCATGACCGACCGCAAAAACGGCCTCACTTACGCCGATTCAGGCGTCGATATCGACGCGGGCAACCGCCTGGTCGACCTGATCAAGCCGATGGTGCGCGCCACCGCCCGGCCGGGCGCGGATGCCGAGATCGGCGGATTCGGCGGCCTGTTCGACCTCAAGGCGGCCGGCTTCAAGGACCCCGTCCTGGTTGCGGCCACCGACGGTGTCGGCACCAAGGTCAAGATCGCGATCGAGACTGGCCTGCACGGCGGGATCGGCATCGACCTTGTCGCCATGAGCGTCAACGACCTCGTGGTGCAGGGCGCCGAGCCGCTGTTCTTCCTCGACTATTTCGCTTGTGGCAAGCTCGACCCGGAGGCCACCGCCGCCATCGTGGCAGGCGTCGCAGAGGGCTGCCGCGAGTCCGGCTGCGCCCTGATCGGCGGCGAGACCGCGGAGATGCCCGGCCTCTACAAGGACGGCGACTACGACCTCGGCGGATTTGCCGTCGGCGCGGCCGAGCGCGGCACGTTATTGCCGCGGAAGGACATCGCCGCGGGCGATGCCGTGATCGGTCTTGCCTCGTCGGGCGTGCATTCCAACGGCTTCTCGCTGGTGCGCAAGATCGTGGAACAGTCCGGCCTCGGCTTCGAGGCGCAGGCGCCGTTTGCCCCTGTTATGACGCTCGGCGGCGCGCTGCTGACGCCGACGAGGCTCTACGTCAAATCCTGCCTCCGGGCGATCCGCGAGACCGGGGCAGTGAAGGGCCTCGCCCATATCACCGGCGGCGGTTTCACCGACAACATTCCGCGCGTGCTGCCTGCACATCTCGGCGTCGGCATTGATCTGGCACGCCTGCCGGTGCTGCCGGTGTTCAAATGGCTGGCCGCCCAAGCCGGCATCGCTGAGCTCGAAATGCTCCGGACCTTCAACTGCGGCATCGGCATGATCGCGATCGTCGAGCCCGAGAGGGTCGATGAGGTGGTGCGGGTCTTCACCGATGCCGGCGAGACCGTGGCGCAGCTCGGCACCGTGATCCCGGCCGAGGGCGAGCACCGCGTTGTCTATAACGGCCACCTCGACCTGGCACTGTGATGACGGCCGCTGCGATGAAACGGCGCGTCGCCATCCTGATCTCAGGCCGCGGCTCCAACATGTCGGCGCTGATCAAGGCGGCCAGCGCCGCGGATTTCCCGGCGGAGATCGCGCTCGTGGTCTCGAACAAGGCTGACGCGCTCGGGCTCGAACGGGCCAGGGCCGCCGGCGTGACAACGTTGGTGATCGAAAGCAAGCCGTTCGGCAAGGATCGCGCGGGGTTCGAGAAAGTGCTGCAGGCCGCGCTCGATCAGCACGGAATCGAGCTGATCTGCCTCGGCGGCTTCATGCGCCTGTTCACGGCCGAGTTCGCCAGGGCGTGGTACGGGCGGATGCTCAACATCCATCCGTCGCTGTTGCCGTCATTCCCCGGCCTCGACCCGCACGGCCAAGCCTTGCGCGCCGGCGTCAAACTGTCTGGCGCGACAGTCCATTTCGTGGTCCCCGAGACCGACGCCGGCCCGATCGTGATGCAGGGCGCGGTGCCCGTCAGCGATCACGACACGGCCGACACCCTGTCCGAGCGCATCCTCGAACTCGAGCACCGCATCTATCCCGCGGCCCTGAGCCTGCTTGCGACCGGCAAGGTCAGGATCGAGGGCGACGTCTGCAAGACCGCGGGGAGTGGGGCGTCAGAGAATTTTCTGATTGCGCCGGTGGCGACCTGACGCGCACTCGCGTTTCGTCGCTCCAAACAAATCCCCCGGCAGAGCCGGGGGCATCGTCATGATCTCTCGCTGATATCTTCGAGAGAAATCAGGAAACCTTGAGGTTCTCCGCAGATGTCTTGCCGCGGTTCTCCACGAGGTCGTATTCAACGACCTGGTTTTCGTTAAGGGTAGAAAGTCCGGCACGCTCGACCGCCGAGATGTGGACGAACACGTCCTTGTCGCCGCCGTTCGGCTTGATGAATCCGTAGCCCTTGGTTGGGTTGAACCATTTGACGGTGCCCTTTTGTGGCATCCTCAGTCTCCTCCGCTAGATACTAAAAAGACGCGGCCGCTTTTCGCGTGCCACGTCACAAACGGGCTTCCGGAAGTCTGTTCGAGTCTTGAGCCTGTCGCGAAACGCACAGCCGAGCGGCCAATTCCGATTGTGTACGATATTCCAACACGAAAACCGTGCGCTCGCAAGCTGGCGTGCAAACTTCAAGACTGCGCAGGAAATGGCCGCCGGCAATTTGTGACCTGTGGCAGCGGAACCACAATTGGAGGAATCACCCCGGCGAAAGCACGCGGACCGGTTGACCCCTCGTGGCAGTTCAGCACAAATCGTCGCACCTGCTCGCCCTCCGTGTTGTATTTTTGCGGGCCGCCATTTTGCTTCGGGAATAGTCGTCATGTGCTGCACTCAGCAGCCACAAGGGATACGGCAGACGATCGGGCTGGACCGTGTCCGCCGGATCGTGACGGCGATCGCCATGACGCTCGCGGTTGTTGCGATGCTGCCGGCGACCGCGGCCTTCGCGCAGACCCCGACGCCGACTTCGTCTCCGACACCGACGCCAACGCCGACGCCCACCCCGACACCGTCGCCTTCGCCGTCCCCGGGCGCGACGTCGACCAATGCCAACCAGTCAGCCGGCAACAGCACGCTCAATCTGGGTTCGAATTTTCTGGAGCGGCTGGGCGGTCAGGCCTCGAATGGCGTCAACCGGGCCTCCCGCACCAATCCCGGCGGCGGCGGTGCGTCGGAGAATGCAGAGGATCCGCGCTACCGCACCTGGTTCGAGGGTTACGGCATATCGGTCCGCACCGATCCGCAGGGTGATTTCGTCGGTGACAAGCGCACCACGTTCGGCGGTGTCGCCGGCTTCGGGGCGCGGGTCGCGCCAGGCGTCAACCTCGGCTTCTCCGTCGACCAGAGCCACACCGACATCGACGTGCCGCTCGCGCTTCAGTCGGCGACACTCGACCTGACGCAGATCGGTTTCAACGGTTCCCTCGACAAGGGACCCTGGACCTGGGCCTTTGCGCTGGTGCACGGTTTCGGCAAGGTCCATTCCAGCCGTGATACCGGCTTCGGCCTCGCGGTCGCGGGGTATCACGCCACAGTCGACGGTGCGCTCACCGAGATCAACTATTACTGGACCAAGGATCAGATGCGCATCGTGCCAAAGGGCGCGCTCGAATATGTGCGCGCGACCAGCGCGGCATTCCAGGAAGCCGGGGGACTTGACCCACTCAACGTCGGCTCGAGCGCTATCTCGCGTGCGCGCGTCATGATCGGCGCCGAGGTCGGGCGTTACTTCATTTTCGATCGGAAAATCCTGGACCTCTCGGCCTACGGCAAGTTCGTCGACAATTTTTATCAGGACCTCGGCTCGGTGCAGGTCAACCTCGGGACCCAGAACATCATCGTCCCCGGCATCGGCGAGAGCCGTTACGGCATGGACGCTGGCGCCTCGGCCTCGCTCAGCCTGACCAATACCGCGCGGCTGTATGTCAATTACGACGGCAAGTTCCGCAACGAGCTGACATCGCACCAGGGCACGGTCGGCTTCGAATATCGGTGGTGAAGGGACCGCTCCGTCCCACTCACGTCGGCGTCGCCGCAATGTATCCGGACAATCCAAAGCCCTCTCGCGCCGCCGTCATCATCGGTACCAACGCGTTCGGATGGATGAAATCGTCGCGGAAGCAGGGATGGGTCTTTGGATCGAAGATCTTCTTCAGCCAGTCGACCACGATCTTGTGTCGCTCGGAGGTGCGGAACTCCTTGTGATAGGTGAGCCAGAGGTCGGCGTGGTGGCTGACGCTGAGGTCGACCGCGACGAGCGGCGCGCCGAGCGCGATCGACACCGTCGGCAGGAAGCCGATGCCGGCGCCGCGCTCGACCGCGTAGAGCACGCCGACGGACGAGTTGGTCTTGATCCCGACAATGCCTTCGAGCGATTTGAGCCCGAGCACGCGCGCATAGGCGCCGTCATCGACCTGTGGCGAGCTCTGCTTGATAATGCGATGGTTCGGCAATTCGGCAAGCGTCGCAGGCAGGCCGTAGAGATTCGCGTATTCCCTGGAGACGAAGGGGTAGATGTGCAACCGGCCGAGCTTGGCGACGATGAGATCGGGATTGGTCGGTGGCTCGAGCTGGATCGCGATGTCCGACTCCAGTCGTGCGACGTCGGCCTGTTCCATCGCACAACGCAAATCGACGGTGATCTTGCGATAGGTCTTCTGGAAATCGATCAGCCGCGGCAGAATCCAGAAATTGCCGGGACCTTCCGTCACCGCGACGCGCACGGTGCCCCACGTATCGTTCGATGCGCGTGAGGCGCGGCGGAAGACGTTGAAGGCGTGACGCTCCATATGCGCGACATCGGCAATCATCGCGGTGCCTTCGTCGCTGAGCGTGAGCCCGCTCTGGTCACGCAGGAAAAGCTTGCAACCGATGCTCTCTTCGAGCCGGTCGATCCTGCGCATCAATGTGGTGGAGGTGAGCCCGAGCTCTTCGGCAGCGTTGCGGAAACTTTTAAACTTCGCGCAAGCTAAAAACAGCTTCAAATCGTCCCAGGACGCATTTAGCGCTTCTTCATGGTGCTGCATCATTGCAGCACCCCGGTGCAATACTTGCTGCATACTCCTGATCTCCAACCGCTAAGCTTCCGCTCGTTGCGGCGTACAAAACCCCAAACCCCTGAACGATAACGATAGAGGGACGACATGAGTATGGAAAGGGGCTCGTTTGTCGCGAGGCATGATTTCGATGCCTTGCCGCTCAGCCCCGAGGTCGATGTTCGCTGCGCGCATTTTTCCGAAATCGGCGCGCTTTCGGATATGGCGCACCGGCTGGTGCCGGGTGTGCAGATCGGGGCGGTGGAGCTTGCAAGATATTTCGACTTCGATCCGCAGAGCATCCTGACCTTCACCCGGAACGGCACTCTGCTCGGGGGTATGGCCTTTCTGTTCCTTAGCGATCGCGGGCATGACGCATTGCTGCTCGACGATATCTGCCTGACCGCGCCCGACACGCGCCATCTGGCCGCGGCGAATGAGGAGGTCTCTGCGATCTACATCTGGGCGCTCGCCGCGACCGGCCGCGGCATCGCCGGTCTTGGCAAGGCTGCGGCTCATCTTCGCCAGATAAGGTTTCGCGGCGCGGACTGCTATGCGCAGCCGTCAACCGTGGCCGGACGCGAAATCATGAAGGCGACTGGCTTCGAGCCGATCTCGAGCTTTCAGCCGGACCTCTGGTGTTACGAGCGACCGTGGCATCGGCAGCCGATGCGCATGCCTGGCGCGATCATCCAAGCAAGGAGTTTTTCAGATGCACGGCACTAGGATTCCTCTCGCCAAGCCTGACTCCCGTGCCATCACCATCCGCCTCGCGCGCGATCCGAGCGACCTCATGCTGGTCACGGCCATTCGCTCAGCGGTCTATCTTGCCGAGCAGGATTGCCCGTTCGAGGAGGAGTTTGACGGCAATGACATGGTTGCCGCGCATTTCATCGGCTATATCGGCAACGAGCCGGCGGGCTGTCTGCGGGTGCGCTTCTTCGGCGACTTCGCCAAGGTGGAACGGCTTGCGGTGCGTCACCAGTATCGGCGCTCGCGCCTCTCGTTCAAGCTGGTGCAGGCCAGCATCGACTTCGTGAAGCGCAAAGGGTTCCGTAAGATCTACGGCCAGGCGCAGGACCGGCTGGTGGACTTCTGGGCTCATTTCGGCGCCAAGCCGCTCGGCCATAACAGGAAGATCACCTTCTCGGATTTCTCCTACACGGAGATGCTGCTTGAGATCGAGCCAGGACCGGACGCCATCACGCTGGACAGCGATCCCTACGTGATCATCCGTCCCGAGGGCGACTGGGATCGCCCGGGCGTGCTGGACGCCTCGGCGGGGCGGGCGGTGACCTCGCCGCTGCGCGACCTCGCGCTCGCTGACCGCTGAAACTGGTGCAGCTCTGCGCAAGACAATGCCGGTCTCCCACGACGATCCGCTGGTCCTGGTCTGCGCGGACCTCCAGGCGGAATATCTGATCCCGGGGCGTCGCCACGTCATTCTCGACGGCGACACCGCAATCATGCACTGCCTTCAGTTACTGGCGCTGTGGCGGAGCAACCTATGGCCGGTGATGCATCTGAAACGGGTTGCGGAGGCGGCCTGGTTCGATCCGTCATCCAGGCTGACCGATTGGATTGCGGAGGCCAAGCCCCGGCCGGGCGAGATGACGTTCGAGCACGCGCTGCCATCGGCTTACAGCTCGTCGCGTTTCGCCGACCACATGTCCAGCTTACGTCACGTGTGCTGCGTGATGACGGGCTTTTCCCTCGACGAGACCATCCTGGCTACCGTGGTCGAAGGGTTTCATCGCAGCCACCGCTATCGAGTGCTCGACGATGCCGTGGCTTGCTGGCAGCCGGTCACAGGCGAGGCGGCCGTCTACAAGCAGTCGGTGGTGAATGTGATCGGCAATTTTGCTACTGTCCAGTCCAGCGCCGAATTGATCAGAACCAGCGGCGCCGTCGCGTCTAAAGCGCGATGAGATTAGGATGAATCGTCATCGCGCTTTAGGTTCTTGTTTGAGCATGATCTCCGCGCAAACGCGTTCCGCTGATGTCGCGAGGGAAAACAGCTTCGCACTTTTCCGGATCATGGTTTAGGCGGACGCGATCGGCGGATGGACAGGCGGAACATTGTCACGGGGAAACGAGCTCAAGGAGCTGGCAAGCGATCTGTCGCGTGCCCTCGAGGCGGCGCGCCGGATCGGCCTGCCCACGACCGTCTATTTGCTGTCGATGGCCCTGGTCGAGGTGAGGGAAGCCATCGATGCTGCCGGCGATGACGACGACGGTGCGGCCTGACGTTGGCGTGCCAGCGGCCGAAGCGATCTCGTCAGGATCGACCGACAGCGCGCATCAGGATCCCTGATGCCTCGGCGCCGTCGTTATTGCCCGCGTAAGCAACAAACTGATCAGGCCGCACCAGGATCAGCTGCGCCTCATATGTCTCGCGGCCGTCTGCGGCGGTATCCCTGATCACCTTCAGCGGGATGCCAAGGCCCGCGGCGGCTCGCTCGAATGCGGCTCCGGTGGTGCTTTCAGTCAGATCGATCAATGTGAAGCCGCCGCCGAGTTCCTCGAAGACGTTCTTGCCCGACGACAGAGATTGCGGCGCCAGATGATGGCCGGCGCGAGCGGCATAGGTGTGCGAGCCGATCGCGCTGCTGACGCCGCCGGGTGGGCCGAATACGATCGGCGATCCCTCGTAATTCGGCTCGAAGGCGTTGACCTCCGCGCGCGCGCCGGAATGTCGTGCGCGCCAGGCAACCTCGAAATCCGCCCGATCCCGCGCCGGATCATGCTGCCGCAAAAAATCCCGGTCGCGGAAGATCGATGCCTCGATGAAGTCGCGCGCGGTGGACGCGAAGACCGGGCGGCGCTCGGCGTCGTAGCTGTCGAGCAGACCGGCAGGGGCCCAGCCTTGCACGGTTGCAGCGAACTTCCACGCCAGATTGACCGCGTCCTCGAAGCCGCTGTTGATGCCATAGCCGCCATAGGGCGGATGGCTGTGCGCGGCGTCTCCGGCGACGAAGATTCGGCCTGCGCGGTAGCTGTCGGCGAGCGTGAAACGCAGATCCCAGAATCCGATGTGCTCGAATTCGACGTCGAATTCCGCGCCTGCCGCCTCGTGAAGTAGGCGCCGGAAATCGAAATTGTCGCGGGTGGTCCCAGTGGGGACGGGGGCGTGGAAGAACCAGGTGGTGCCAAGATCGACCCTGCCGAAGAATTTCCAGTAACCTTCGAGGTCCGGATGCAGCACGTTGTAGAATGACTTGCCCGGATATCTGCCGAGCAAGCGGTGCAATTCGGTGGAACGAAACACCAGGAGGACCATCAGGCGATCGTGGTCGGCGCGGGTCTGGGTGATACCCGCCTGCTCGCGCACGATTGACCGGCTGCCGTCGCAGCCGACGACGTAATCGGCACGCAAGCTCTGCTTCGTCCCCTCGCGGTTGACGATTTCGATGACGACGCCATCGGCTTC
This sequence comes from Bradyrhizobium sp. BR 10261, assembly GCF_019455395.1. Lineage (NCBI taxonomy): Bacteria > Pseudomonadati > Pseudomonadota > Alphaproteobacteria > Hyphomicrobiales > Nitrobacteraceae > Bradyrhizobium > Bradyrhizobium sp. BR 10261. Next base: position 167,496 of record NZ_JACOFQ010000012.1, on the reverse strand, counting down.
AGACCGCACCTCCTGACAGGTCCATCCATAGCGCAGGTCGATGGCGGGAAGCTGTGCTGCCCTTTGCCGCAGCACGGTTTCGGTTGCGTATTGCGGCAGGCGCTCATTGTCGGTGAAGTAAAATGGCCGAACCAGTTCGCGCTGGAGCCAGTTGTAGTTGTATCCGCTGAGCAGCGTGCCGTGGCTGGTCATTCCGCCGATGCCATAATCGGGTGGAATGGTGCGAGCGGTCCGCAGCGCCGCCTCCGCGCCCCAGAAATGGAAATGCTCCATCGTCCGCTGCGTGAGGTTCTGCCCCTTCGGGATCGGCTGCGGCTGCTCATAGCGCTCGACCACGATGGTCTCGATGCCGCGCTGGCCAAGTCCTATCGCCAAGCCCATCCCGACCGGTCCGCCGCCGACGATCACGACGGGCGCCTCGTTGTTCACCTGAGCCTGTGTCACGTCGCTTTCCCGTACCTGTCGTCGCGCCCGGCGCGACTTGTATGTTCAGATGCGGCGTGAACGACATTTCGTCAAGTTAAATCTCAAATAATGAGATTACTTAGCATCATCTTCAGTCGCGGCTGAGATCTGCCGGGCGGCTTCACGGACCTCCGAACTGATGCGGTCGATCAATTCGCCATTGGCATGCTGTCCGCCGATCGTGATGCAGAGACTCGCGATCGGGTAGCTTGCATCGAGAATCGGCGCGGCTATCCCGACAGCGCCGGCCGTCACTTCGCCGAAGGCAACCGCAACGCCCGCGCGACGCACGCGCTTCAGCGCAGCCAGGATGTCGTCGGGCGTGTCGCCGAAGCCGACGCTGCGCAGATCATCGGCGTAGCGCGTGACCAGCGGCATGAGGCGTTGCTTGGGCAGGAAGGCCATGATCGAGCGCGCGATCGCGCCACGTCCCATCGCCATCGGTCTGCCGCGCGGATAGCTGCTCGCCGGCGCAGCGGCGGATGCGATCGAGGCTACACACAGTATTTTGTCGCCATACCAGCGCACGATGAGCGCTGTGCCGGGATACGTTGCCGAAAGGCGCTCCAGGTGTGGCGTGGCGGTTGCTATCAGCGGATCGGAGCGGCGGCTGAGATAATCCATCTCGACCACGCGCGGGCCAAGCGCGAACCGCCCGTTGCGCGTCGGCATCACGAAGCCGCTGTCTTTCAGGCTCTTCAGGTAGCGATACAGCGTCGGCCTGGTGTAGCCGAGCTCCGTCATGAGTTCCTCGGGCGACCATTGCGGACGTGTCTCGGTGAAGAGATCGAGCAGGGCAAGGACCCGATCCTGACTGTTTGCCTTGACCAATTTCGGTGCGATCCAGCTTCGCGTTTGACCGTCTTATCGGCGTTTGGGGAGGCCGCAAAACAGCCGAAATCATCGCCGCTTGCACTAACAATAATCTCACTATAAGAGATTAATGAAAGAAAAATAGTGCAGGGATGACCGGGGAGAGCGCCCACATGGCCGTCACAGCAATGGGCGAGGTCGTATCCGATGCGGTCGACGTTCCCGCCTTTATCGACCGGCAGCCGGTCGGTGCCTTTCAGCTGCGGGTGCTGCTGGTGTGTGCCGCGGTGCTGTTCATCGACGGCTTTGACACCCAGGCGATCGGCTATGTCGCCCCTGCGGTGGCGCAGGAATGGAAGCTTGCGCGCGCCAGCCTCGGGCCGGTGTTCAGCGCCGGGCTTCTCGGTCTCATGATCGGCGCGCTGATCTTCGGTCCGATGGCCGACAGGATCGGCCGTCGCCGCATCATTCTCGCGAGCACGTTGGTGTTCGGCGTCGGCACCTTTCTCACCGTGTTCGCGCCGGATGCAAATTGGCTGATCGCTCTACGTCTGCTGACCGGGCTCGGGCTGGGCGGTGCGATGCCGAACGCCGTCGCGCTCACCTCCGAATTCAGCCCCCATCGCCGTCGCGCCACCCTTGTGATGATCATGTTTGCGGGCTTTTCGATCGGTGCGGCCCTGGGCGGGCTGCTTGCCGCCGCGCTGATTCCCGCCTTTGGCTGGCGCTCGGTGTTTCTGGTCGGCGGTCTCGTGCCGCTGATGCTGCTGCCGTTCCTCTTCAAGGCGCTGCCGGAATCGATCCGGTTCCTGGCGATGGTCGGCGCCCGCGACCACGAGGTAGGCAATCTCCTGAAAAGGATCGCCCCAAATACGTCCTTCGCCGGCGAGGTGAAATTCGTGGTGCAGGAGCCGAAACTGGCGGGCCTGCCTGTCGCACATCTGTTTGCGGAGGGGCGCGGCCGGGTAACTCTGCTGCTCTGGATCGTGTTCTTCATGAGCCTGCTCGACCTCTATCTGCTGTCGAACTGGCTTCCCACCGTGTTGAACGATCTCGGCGTTTCGGTGTCGGCCGCCGCCGCGATCGGCGCCATGTTGCAGGTCGGTGGCGTCGTCGGCACCTTCACGCTCGGCCATTTCATCGACCGCTTCTCGTTCCGCGCGCTGTCGTTGACCTATTTCGTCGCCGCAGGTGCGGTCACAGCGATCGGCCTGGTCAGCCATTCGATCGTCCTGGTCACGATTGCGATCTTTGCATCCGGATTCTGCATCGTCGGAGGGCAGATCGCCTCGAACGCCTTGACGGCGACCTTCTATCCGACGGCGATCAGATCGACAGGCGTCGGATGGGCGCTCGGCATCGGCCGCATCGGCTCGATCGTGGGACCGCTGGTCGGTGGGGCAATGCTGGCCCGCGAAATGGGGGCGCAGCCGCTGTTCGCCGCGGCGGCGGTCCCGGCGCTGGTGGCCGCGGTGGCGGCCTTCATGCTGGCCCGGCGGATTTAGCCGCGGCGGCCCGGCCATATGCGGTAACGCCAGCGCTGCTTTCCTGCAACGCTCATGTGCGCCTGCTGTCAACGAAATGGCGTTGCAAGTTGCGGCGCGGCGCAATAGCCAAGGTATCGACGTTTTGTTTGGACAAGCCTCGTCCTCGGATGGAGGCTGCGTCATGACGTCCGATGACGCACCAGTTAGGGAATCCCCGCGATGACGATGCTGCCCAATTCGCAAGAAGCCCGCGATGTGGCCTACCAGCTCCACGCGTATACCAACGCGCGCGCCCATCAGCAGGCGGGTCCGCTGGTGATCGAGCGCGGCGAGGGGCCCTACGTGTTCGACGCGTCGGGCAAGCGCTATTTCGAGGCGATGGCAGGCCTGTGGAGCGTCGGGCTCGGCTTCAACGAGAAGCGGCTGGTGGAAGCCGCGCACAAGCAGATGCAGGCGCTGCCATTTTATCACACCTTCTCGGCCAAATCGCACGGGCCCTCGATCGACCTCGCCGAGAAGCTGGTCGCGCTCGCGCCTGTGCCGATGAGCAAGGTGTTCTTCACCAATTCAGGCTCGGAGGCAAACGACACTGTCCTCAAGCTGATCGCCTATCGCTCGAACTCTCTCGGCCAGCCGCAGAAAAAGAAGATCATCAGCCGGATGCGCGCCTATCACGGCGTCACCATCGCGTCGGCGAGCCTCACCGGCCTGCCCAACAACCACCGCTCGTTCGACCTGCCGCTGCCAAATATCCTGCACACGGGCTCGCCGCATTTCTACAAGGACGGCGCGCCCGGCGAGAGCGAGGAGGCGTTCGCGACGCGCCGGGCCGAGGAGCTCGATGCGCTGATCCAGAAGGAAGGCCCCGACACGATCGCCGCCTTCTTCGGCGAGCCGGTGATGGGCGCAGGCGGCGTTATCGTGCCGCCGGCGACCTATTGGGACAAGATCCAAGCTGTCCTGAAGAAGTACGACATCCTGCTGATCGCCGACGAGGTGATCTGCGGCTTCGGCCGCACCGGCAAGATGTTCGGCTGCGAAACTTATGGCATCAAGCCCGACGCGATGGTGGTCTCCAAGCAGATCACCTCCAGTTATTTCCCGCTGTCGGCGATCATCATGAACGACCGCATGTTCGAGCCGATCGCCGACGAGAGCAACAAGATCGGCGTGCTCGGCCACGGCTTCACCGCTGGCGGCCATCCGGTCGGCTCGGCGGTTGCGCTCGAAAATCTCAAGATCATCGAGGAGCGTGGTCTGGTCGCACATGCCGCCGAGCTTGGCGGTTACATGCAGGGCAGGCTTCGCGAACTCACCAGCCATCCGCTGGTTGGCGAGGTCCGCGGCGTCGGCATGATCGCGGCGCTCGAGCTCGTGCTCGACAAGGGCCGCAAGACGGCAGCGGCGACGCCGGGGGCCGTCGGCGGCATCGCGAGCCGCATGCTGCAGGAACGCGGCGTGATCGCGCGCAACATGCTCGACGCCATCGCCATCTGCCCGCCGCTGATCACCACCAAGGCCCAGATCGACGAGCTCGTGGCGGCGATTACTGGTGTGCTTGATGACATGAAGGGCGAAGTGGCGAAGCTGACGCCGGCGTAGGGGCACGCTGCTGCGTCACATTCCGTCATTGCGAGGGTAGCGAAGCAATCCAGAGTCTTTCCGCGGCAGCAGACTGGATTGCTTCGCTACGCTCGCAATGACGATGGAGAGCGCGGAGGCAGTTTCGGCCTACGCCCGCTGAACCCCGATCACGCGGCCCTTTTCGATCGCGAGCGCGAGCTCGCCGCGCTTGAGCTTCAGCGCAGCCTCGCCGAACAGCTCGCGGCGCCAGCCGCGCAGGGCCGGCACGTCGGCGTCGTCATCGGCCGCGATCTCCTCAAGATCGTCGACGGTGGCGATCACCTTGCTCGCCACCGCATGGCGCTCGGCGGTCATGCGCAGCAGCACCTTCAACAGCTCGACGGTGGCCGCGCCATTGGAATTGTTGCGCGGCTTCTCCAGCTTCGGCAGCGTCGAGAAATCCCGCGCCAGCCCGCGCTCGACGGCTGCGACGATGTCAGCGCCCCATTTGGATTTCTCAAATCCCTTCGGCACCGAGCGGAGATGCGCGAGCTTCTCCAGCGTGTTCGGCGCATGGGTGGCGATGTCGGTGACGGCCTCGTCGCGCAGCACGCGGCCGCGCGGCACGTCCCGGCTCTGCGCCTCCTGCTCGCGCCAGGCGGCGACTTCCATCAGCACGGCAAGATCCTTCGGCTTGCGCACCCGCGTCTTCAGCCGTTCCCAGGCGCGCTCGGGGTGGAAGTCGTAGGTCTTGGGCGAGGTCAGGATCTCCATCTCGATGGAGACCCATTCGCTGCGGCGGCGCCTCTTCAGATCGGCGTCGAGCGCGGCGAACACGTCTCGCAAATGCGTGACGTCGGAGACCGCGTAATGCATCTGCTCCTTGGTCAGCGGCCGGCGCGACCAGTCGGTGAAGCGGTGGGTCTTGTCCGGGCGGTGGCCGGTGACCTTCTCGACCAGGGCGTCATAGGCGATGCTGTCGCCATAGCCGAGCACCATGGCGGCCACCTGGGTGTCGAATACCGGGTGCGGGATGATATTGGCCTGGTGCCAGATGATCTCGATGTCCTGGCGCGCGGCGTGAAACACCTTGAGCACAGCCTCGTTGCCCATCAGCTCGAAGAACGGCTTGAGGTCGAGGCCCTCGGCCAGGGTGTCGATGACAACAGCTTCCTCGGGGCTGGCCATCTGCACCACGCACAAGAGCGGGTAATAGGTGGTCTCGCGCAGGAACTCGGTATCGACAGTAATGACGGGGTGCTTGGCCAGCCGGCTGCAGGCAGCCGCAAGGTCAGCAGTGGTGGTAATCAAATCCATGAACGGCCCATGACACTTGGTATCAGCCGTTCTGCCGAAAGCGCTGTGATGTCAAGGGGCTCTAAGCGAATTCGAGTCTTGCATTGGGGCCAGAATCGCTCCTTTCCGACGAAATTCCTATTCGTAGCGGACCCGCTGCGAGGATTTGCGGGCACAGGGCAATGCCACGACCAGCACGCACATGGCGACCATCGCCAGTCCCAGGAACTCGAAAACCAACAAATCCACGGCGGAAATCTCCAGAAACATCAGTAGATTTGTCGGGGGTGCGTTGAGGGTCTGTTAATTGCAATGGTTACCGGCGGCGGGCTGGGCCGGATGGTGGACGGGGGGTTAACGGGGGGCGCCCCGAGGGACGGAGCGCCGATGTTTGTTCGCCGGTCCAGACCGCCTCAGGGCAGCTTCAGCGACGTTTCCGCATTGTACGGCTTCAGCGTCTCGTCCGCGGCCTTCTGCGCGGCGACCAGGGCTTCCTTCGGCTGCTTCTTGCCGTTGAGGACCAGCATGACCTCGTCCTCGAGATTCTTGCGGACCGGCACGGTCTTGTAGGTCGCGAACCAGGGCTTGGCGACGTCGAGCTGCTCGACCGCGGTCTTGGCGTCCGGGTTCTTGCCCAGGAAGTCGACCATGTCAGGCGTCTTGTAGGCGGCCATGTTGGGCGCGAAATAGCCGGTGGCGCGGCTCCACCAGGCGCTCTTCTCGGGCGAGGTCATCCACTTGATCAGCGTCCAGGCGGCCTTCTGCTTGTCGGCTTCGACGCCCGCCGGAATGATCAGCGAGGCGCCGCCGATCGGCACGGCGTTGCGGACGTTGCGCGGAATGAAGGCGACCTTGTAGTTGAACTTGGCGTTCTCGCGCACGTAGGTCAGCGAGCCGGTCGACAGCATCATCATCGCGGCGTTGCCTGAAATGAAGGAGGTGCTGACGGCCGGACCGGGCGTGGCGCCGGGCGGGTGAACCCGGTGCTTGCTCACGAGATCATTCCACCAGGTCAGTGCGCCCAGCATCGAGGGCGTATCGTAATAGACTTCGCCGCCGAACTCCTCGTTGTAGTAGCGCCCGCCATTGCTCATGGTGAGCGTTTCCATCATCCAGCCGCAATAATCGTAGGCGCAGGGGATCGTGATGCCCCATTGCGTGACCTTGTCGCCCTCGCGCCTGGTGAGCTTCTTGGCCCAGTCGGTCAGCTCGGCCCAGGTCTGCGGCGGCTTGTTGGGATCGAGGCCTGCTTCCTTGGCCTTGTCGGCGTTGATGTAGAGCAGCGGCGTCGAATTGTGGAAGGGCACGCCATAGACCGAGCGGTTGATCACGGCATTGCCCTGGAGCGCCGGGAAGAACTGGCCGAGGAATTTTTCCTTGGTGGTGCCGTCTGCGGCGATCAAGGAATCGAGATTGGTGAGCTCGTTCTCGATCTGCATGTCGAGCAGGAAGTTCGCCGACATGATCACGGCGGCCGGCGGCTTGCCGGCCTTCATCGAGGCGCGCGTCTTGATCAGCGTGTCGTCATAGGAGCCGGTGTAGACGGCGGTTGCCTTGATGTCGGGATGGGTCTCGTTGAACTCCTTGATCAGCGTGCCCATGTCGCGGGCGAGCTTGCCGTCGACGGGCACGGGGAAGAACAGGTCGATCTCGGTCGGACCTTCGCCGGCGAGAGCCGGGAAGGCGAGGGCGCTTGCCAAAGTGCCTGCCATTGCGAGGCCGAGCATGAGCCGGCGGGAAAGCAGCATCGGAAAATCTCCTATTTGATGCCTGAGGTGACGAAAGAGCTGATGAAGCGCTTCTGGAAGATCAGGAAGGTGATGAGCAGCGGTGCGATCACCATCAGCGTGCCGGCGGCGATGGTGCCCCAGGCCTGCGTGCCTTCCGCGGTTGCGGTGAAGACCGAGAGGCCAACCGTGAGCGGCCGTTTGTCGGGCGAGTTGATCACCATCAGCGGCCACAGGAAGTCGTTCCAGTGGCTGGTCACCGAGATGATGGCAAAGGCCGAAAAGCTCGGGATCGACAGCGGCACATAGATATGGCGGATGCGCTGGAATAGGCTGGCGCCGTCGATCAGCGCGGCGTCTTCCAGCTCGGTCGGGATCGCTTCGAACGCCTGCCGCATCAGGAAGGTGCCGAAGGCAGAGGCGAAGAACGGCATCATCACGCCGGCGAGCGTGTCGTAGAGGCCGAACTGCGCGATGATGCGCAGGTTCGGCACGATCAGCAGCACCGGCACCAGCATCAGCTGCATCAGGAACAGATAGAAGATCAGCGTCTTGCCGGCGAAGTCGAGCCGCGCGAACGCAAACCCCGCCAGTGTGATCGTGACGAACTGCACCAGCAGGATGCCGGTGCAGATGATGGTGGTGTTGAGGAAGTAGCGCGGGAAGTCGCCGATCTCCCAGGCCTCCTTGATATTGTCGAGCGTCGGCTTCAGGCTCGGGATCAGCTCGGCCATCAGATTGATGCCGTCGGAGGACGGACGTAGCGTCGCAACTCCCATCCACAGGAACGGGATCAGCCAGGCGAGCGCGAGCAGGACGGTCAGCAGGAAGCCGAGTTTGGGCGTGATCTCGTTGCGGGTGGCGAGCGGGGCGTCCTTGTAGAGACGATCGATCAGCTTCATGGCCCGCCCTCGCGGGTTGCCATGGTGCGGAACGACAGCGCCGTGAGCGCCATCAGGGCGGCGAGGGTCAGCAGCGTTGCCGCCGACGCCATGCCGATGTCGTAGTGCTCGACGGCTTGTTGGTAGATGTAGAACAGTACGAGATTGGTCGCGTTCGACGGGCCGCCCTTGGTCATGACAAAGACATGGTCGACCTGGGTCACCGCATTGAGCGTGGCGATGACGGTGACGAACAGGAAGGTGGGCTTGAGCTCCGGCAGGATGATGTAGCGCAGCCGCATGAGCGGGCCAGCACCATCGAGATGCGCCGCTTCCATCACGTCCTCGGGCACGGCCTGGAGGCCGGCCAGGAAGAACAGCATGTAATAGCCGGCGTTCTTCCAGATCGTGATGATCATGATCGCGTAGAGCGCGATGTCGGGGTCGCCGAGCCAGTTTGGCAGCACCGGCAGCAGGCGGCCGATGTAATAGTCGAGCAGGCCGACATTGGGCAGGAAGATGAACAGGAACAGCGCGGATGCCGCGACCATGGGGATCAGCACCGGCAGGAACAGCGCGGCGCGCAGCGCGCTGGTCACCACATTGGTCCGCGCCAGCGCCAGGGCGAACAGCAGCGCGAGGCCGATGCTCGGGGTCGCTGTGCCGACGGCGTAGATCGCATTGTTGGTGACAGCACCGGTGAAGGCGGGATCCGCCAGCACAGCAGCGATGTTGTCGAGCCCGACAAACCGAAGCGGCGCCTTTGGCGTCGCGCGTTGATACAGCGCGTCGATGACCACGCGTCCCATCGCCCCGTAAGTGAACAGCGCTAGGAAGATCAGCGAGGGCAGCAGCAGCAGATAGGCCGGCAGCGAGGCTCTGAAGCGGGCCGTGAACCGCATCAGGATGTTCAGCCGCGTCGGCACGGATGCCGCGACCGGGAGAGCCGCGGGTTCTGCGAGGCTCATGTCATCGCGCCGGGAAATTGAGCGCATAGTCGCGGCCGTCCACGCCCGCAGGTGGGTCGAAGGGGAAGCGCAGACTGGTGTCGAGGAAATCGTGACTGTGCACGACGAGATTGTCGGCGTCGATCAGCACCACGCCATAGGCTGGCGGCTCGTGGCTGGCGAGATGGTCGGCGGCGTTGGCATCAAGCTCGAACCAGACCTGGTGGTTGGTGCCGCGCAGCGTCGAGAACGGGATCTTGCCATAGCTGCCGAAGATCGGCCGGTGCACATGGCCGAAGAAGAGATGGCGGATACGCGCGCGATAGGGCGCGATCACCTCGGCAAAGTCGGCGCTCTGCTTCAGCGCGATCTCGTCCATCGCGTGGACGCCGACCGGGAAGGGCGGGTGATGCATGAACACGACGAACTGTTGGTCGGCGGGTGCGGCGGAAAGCGTCTTCGCCAGCCACCCGAAGCGCTTCGCGCACATCTCGCCGGCGTGGCTGGTCTCGTCCAGCGTGTCGAGGAAGACGAACAGGCCATGCTCGGTGGTGCGGGTGCCCTGCACAAAACCGTTGGGATCGCGCGGCGCGGCCTTCAGCCCATCGAGGCAGGCGACGCGCTTGTCGTGATTGCCGACCATGGCAATGTACGGAATCTTCAGCGCCGCCATCGCCTCGGCGAAATTGGCGTAGGATTCAGGCTCGCCCCAATGGGTGAGGTCGCCGGTCACGACCGCAAAGGCGGCATCGGACTGGTGCTTGTTGATGTCGGCGATCGCCGCATCGAGCCGGGTGCGCGGGTCGAGGCCGTAGAGCTTCAGCCCGGGGTTTGCGAGATGGGTGTCGGTGATGTGGATGAATTTGAAGGGCATGCGCGCTCTGTCGGGGCTGTCTCGAGGATGGGCGCCTCCGGCAGGACGGCCCTGGCAGGGCGTTAGTGCGCGTGTGTTTCAGTTTGATGACAATGGTTCCCGAGGCTTCGAATTCCACAGTCGTAGGGTGGATTAGCCGAAGGCGTAATCCACCTCGGCGAGAGAAGTGGTGGATTACACCTCGCTAATCCACCCTACGAAGAAGGGTTTGTCGCTCGCTAGGTGAACTTTGATGCAACATCAAGTTGTGCTATCCATGGCGAGTGTCCTGCTACCGCCGCGCATTTGTCTCCGGAGGATGTTGGTTCTTCACCGTGAACCTGCTCGATCGACGGCAAGCTCTTTTGACCGATCAGATTGAAGCTTTGCGGGGCGCGGTCGCCGCAACGCGCCAGACCCATCCCTTCGACATAGATGCTTTCGTGGTTCTCCCGGATCACCTGCATGCCATCTGGAAGTTACCGCCCGGCGACGCGGATTTTTCGGTCCGTTGGCGATTGATCAAGACACGTTTCGCGAAAGCCCTCCCGGCGAATGAACGCCTGAGCGCAGTCCGCGCCGCACGGAACGAACGCGGTATCTGGCAACGCCGGTTCTGGGAGCATCTCATTCGTGACGAGGCCGATTACGCGCGGCACGTGGAGTATTGCTATTTCAATCCAGTCAAGCATGGGCACGTTTCGAAAGTGAGTGACTGGCCGTACTCGTCGTTTCATCGCGACGTGCGAGCGGGATTGTTTCCCGAAGATTGGGGCGGGGACGCCAAGGTCGCAGGCGAGTTCGGAGAACGGGCATGATAGCCGCGTTGACCTGTAGGGTGGATTAGCGAAGCGTAATCCACCTCTTTGCCTTCCGTTTGGTGAGAGAAGAGGTGGATTACGCCTTCGGCTAATCCACCCTACGCACCGCGTTTGTGGCTACGTCCCGCAGAACGTCTGCGGCACGTAGGGTGGATTAGCGAAGCGTAATCCACCACTTTGCTTTCCGTTTGGTGAGAGAAGAGGTGGATTACGCCTTCGGCTAATCCACCCTACGAAGCTACGTCCCGCAGAACGTCTGCAACACCCGCTGGTCCGGTAGCGGCGGATCGGCGTAGGCGGCGTACTCCGGCTGGTCCTCGTATGGTTTCGCCAGCACTTTCACCAATTCCTCGAACGGCGCGTAGTTATCGTCGTTGACCGCGGCCTGGATCACGGCCTCGACGCGGTGGTTGCGCGGGATGAAGACAGGATTGACGGCGTGCATCGCGGATCGCCGTTCGGCCGGGGCCTGCGGCTCCAGCGCGATGCGCGCGCGCCAGCGGCCGGCCCATTCGTCGAAGGCTGCGGGCTCCATGAACTGCGCGCGCACGTCGGTGCCGTCGTCGCCTGCGGCATCACCGAGCTTGCGGAAGGTGAGGGTGAAGTCGGCCTGGTTCTTGGCCATGGCGTCGAGCAGGTCCTGGATCAGCGCATCGTCACCGTCGCGCTCCGTGAACAGGCCGACCTTCCGGCGCAGCCCGGCCTGATAGGCGGCGCTGAACTGATCGGAGAACGCGCCGAGAATATCCTGCGCTTCCGCGACCGCCTTCTCCTGATCATCGGAGAACAGCGGCAGCAAGCATTCGGCGAGGCGCGTCAGATTCCACAGGCCAATGCGCGGCTGATTGGCGTAGGCGTAGCGGCCCATCTCGTCGATCGACGAGAATACTTGCGCCGGGTTGTAGGCATCCATGAAGGCGCAGGGGCCGTAATCGATGGTTTCCCCGGAGATGGAAGAGTTGTCGGTGTTCATCACGCCGTGGATGAAGCCGACCAAGAGCCAGCGCGCGATCAGCTCAGCCTGGCGCGCGACGACGCTCGCGAGCAGCGCGTGATAGGGCCGCTCGGCCTGGAGCAGGTCGGGGTAGTGCCTGGCAATGGCGTGATCGGCGAGCCGACGGATCGCATCGGTGTCGCGGCGGACGGCGAAGAACTGGAAAGTGCCGACGCGGATGTGGCTGGAGGCGACGCGGGTCAGCACCGCGCCGGGCAGCGCGGTCTCGCGGATGACGTGCTCGCCAGTGACGACGGCGGCGAGCGAGCGCGTAGTCGGGATGCCCAGCGCGTACATGGCTTCGCTGACGATGTATTCGCGCAGCACCGGCCCGAGCGCGGCGCGGCCATCGCCGCGGCGGGAGAACGGGGTTGGACCCGAGCCCTTGAGCTGGATGTCGCGGCGGACGCCGTCCCGGTCGATGACCTCGCCGAGCAGGATGGCACGGCCGTCGCCGAGCTGCGGCACGAAATGCCCGAACTGGTGGCCGGCATAGGCCATGGCGATGGGATCAGCTCCGGCGGGAACCGTCTTTCCGGCCAGGATTTCGGCACCCTCAGGGGTCTCCAGCACATCAGGATCGAGCCCGAGCTGGACCGCCAGCGGCCGGTTCAGCTTGATCAGCCGGGGCGCGGATACCGGGGTCGGCGCGACGCGGGCAAAGAAGCTGTCTGGCAGGGCCGAATAGGAGTTCTGGAAGGGGAAATGGACCGTCATGGCCTCAAGATAGGGCTGGAACGCCTGATGGCAAAGGCTTGGGCCCAAATGGCCCAAAAAGGGTCCTTTGGGACCCAAAACAGTCCGTTCCTTTGGTTGCTGCTTTGGGCCTCGTCGGGTAAACCCTGCCGCAACCTCGGATCGGTCGTTTCAGGCCGTCCGATTCGCTTCCTCCGACATTGATTTTGGGACGACCATGCATCGCTACCGGTCACATACATGCGGCGCGCTCCGCGAGAGCAACATCGGCGAGACCATCCGCCTCTCGGGCTGGGTCCACCGCGTTCGCGACCATGGCGGCGTGCTGTTCATCGACCTCCGCGACCATTACGGCCTGACCCAGTGCGTGGTCGATCCGGACTCGCCGGCGTTCTCGCTGGCCGAAAAGCTGCGCTCCGAATTCGTGGTCAAGATGGACGGCAAGGTCCGCCGCCGCCCCGAAGGCACCGACAATGACGATTTGCCGACCGGCAAGGTCGAGGTTTATGTCAGCGAGATCGAGGTGCTGGGACCTGCCGGCGATTTGCCGCTGCCGGTGTTCGGCGACCAGGAATATCCTGAGGATATCCGCCTGAAGTACCGCTTCCTCGATCTGCGCCGCGAGAAGCTGCATCAGAACATCATGACGCGCGTCGAGATCATCAAGTCGATGCGCCGGCGCATGGAGGGGCAGGGCTTCTTCGAGTTCAACACCCCGATCCTGACCGCGTCCTCGCCGGAAGGCGCGCGCGACTTCCTGGTGCCCTCGCGCATCCATCCTGGAAAATTCTACGCGCTGCCGCAGGCGCCGCAGCAGTACAAGCAGCTGCTGATGATGAGCGGCTTCGACCGCTATTTCCAGATCGCGCCCTGCTTCCGCGACGAGGACCCGCGCGCAGATCGTCTGCCGGGCGAGTTCTACCAGCTCGACGTCGAGATGAGCTTTGTCACGCAGGAAGACGTGTTCGCGGCGATGGAGCCCGTCATCACGGGCGTGTTCGAGGAGTTTGCCAAGGGCAAGCCGGTGAGCAAGAACTGGCGCCGGATTCCGTTCGCCGAGGCGCTGCGCAAATACGGCAGCGACAAGCCTGATCTGCGCAACCCGATCGAGATGCAGGACGTCTCCGAGCATTTCCGAGGATCAGGCTTCAAGGTGTTCGCGCGCATGCTCGAAGAGCCCAAGAACCAGGTCTGGGCGATTCCTGCGACCGGCGGCGGCAGCCGCGCCTTCTGCGACCGCATGAACTCGTGGGCGCAGGGCGAAGGCCAGCCCGGCCTCGGCTACATCATGTGGCGCGAGGGCGGCGAGGGCGCGGGTCCGCTTGCCAACAACATCGGGCCAGAGCGCACCGCCGCGATCCGCACGCAGCTCGGCACCAAGGAAGGCGATGCCGCCTTCTTCGTTGCCGGCGATCCTGACAAGTTCTGGAAGTTCTCTGGGCTCGCCCGCAACAAGGTCGGCGAGGAATTGAACCTCACCGACAAGGAGCGGTTCGAACTCGCCTGGATCGTCGACTTCCCGATGTACGAGTACAACGAGGACGACAAGAAGGTCGACTTCTCGCACAACCCGTTCTCGATGCCGCAGGGCGGCCTCGAGGCGCTGAAGAGCCAGGATCCGCTGACCATCAAGGCGTTCCAGTACGACATCACCTGCAACGGCTACGAGATCGCCTCGGGCGGCATCCGCAACCACGTGCCGGAAGCGATGGTGAAGGCGTTCGAGATCGCAGGCTACGGCGAGCAGGAAGTGGTCGAGCGTTTCGGCGGCATGTACCGCGCCTTCCAGTACGGCGCCCCGCCGCATGGCGGCATGGCCGCGGGCGTCGACCGCATCGTGATGCTGCTCTGTGGCACCACCAACCTGCGCGAGATCTCGCTGTTCCCGATGAACCAGCAGGCGATGGACCTGCTGATGGGCGCGCCTTCGGAAGCGACGACAAAACAGCTGCGCGAGCTGCACATCCGGGTGAACCTGCCGCAGAAGTGAGGCTCTTACCTCTCCCTGCTTGCAGGGAGAGGCCACGCTCTCTCCACATCGTCATTGCGAGCGCAGCGAAGCAATCCGGAGTCACTCCGCGGAAAGATTCTGGATTGCTTCGCTGCGCTCGCAATGACGGGGAGAGGGCTACCCTTCTTTTCTACAGCCCGGTCAACGCCTCGATCCTGAATTGCGCCAGCGCGACGATCGGCTCGTTGTTCAGGGCGTCCATGAGCTGAAGCACCGGCACCTTGCCAAGCGGTGTCAGCTTGATTGTGAGCGTTTGTCCCGAAGTCTCGACGAAGCTCGCGATCGCATCAACCACGGGCTTGGCATCGATATTGGAGGCCGCGACTTTCTCGCCCTGCGCCCGGATCATTTCAACGATGGCGCTACGCGCGGCGTCGCGACTGACGTTCTGCATCCGGGCGAATTGCGCCACCACCAGATCCACGAGGCCGCTGTCATGGAGGGAGAGCTCGGTCGTGCCGGTCTCGATCTGCTTTGCCTGTCCCGTCACCTGTGACGGATCGAGCGAGAACATGTCGCGGGACACGTCGGCGAGTGCAAGACGCACCTGCGCTCTGGCGATGCCTCCAATGTCGAGGGTCGCCGGCGCGAGCACGAGGCTGTTGGATTGCTGGGTCCAGGCGGCGCCTAGATCGAGGTCGATCGCGAGCTTGTCGATGCCGGCGGCGAGCAACGGAAGCTGCTTCGGATCGGATGGATCGGTTGGCGTGACGAATTTCGCAACCACGTGCGCTTTGCTCGGAATCGAGCCGATCAGCTGCCCCCAGTCCAGGCTCACGGTGTCGACCGTGACCAGCTTCTTGGTGTTCTTGAAGGGCGCAACGACGCCCTTCAGCTCCGCGCCTGCGAGCACGCCGAACAGCCCGAACATCTGATCCGGCGAGGGGGGCCGCCCGGGAGTCGCGAGGCTAGCAGCCCAGCGCATCAGATTCGGCAGGTTGAAGGACTTCAGCGCGAAGCGCTCCATCTTGAACTGCCCCTGCGGGGCCGGCGTATCGACGCCCTCAATTGCGAACTCGCCCTCGTGGTATCTGATCGCGTTGACTTTGCCGGTCCCCTGCGGTGTGCCGATCGCAATCTTGCTGATCTCGGCCTTGCCGATGCGAAGACCCTCATAGACCCCGGCGATCTTCTCCAGCATCTCGCGCGACTGTGCCGGCGTCGGAACGGTGGATTGATCCTGCGGCAGCGCGGCCAAGAGGTCGGCTAGCCGGAATTTCGACGGCTGCACGTCGATGTCCTGCATCACGAACCCGTCGATATCGATACGCATTCCTTGAGCCGATTTGAGCGCGTAGGGGCCGACCGAGACCTGCCGGTAGACGCGGTGATAGCTCTCGTCATTGCTGATCTGCGGATCGAGCGCAGCGATGATCGCGGTCGCATCGAAATCGTTGACGATGAAGTTCGACAGCTCGCCGGTGAGCTTGTCCGCCTTGCCTGGCTGCTTCACGTCGACCGAGATGGTGGCGCGGTCCGCCTTCATCGCATCGATCTTGCCGTGCTTCAGGTTCTGGATCGTCAATCCGGAATAGGTAACCTCGCCGCTGCCTCCGGGACCGCTGGCGGAATCGAAGCTCATCGTCAGCGTCGGCACCGTGAGCGAGGTTGCCGTGACGCTGGCGTATCGACCGAGTACGTAGCGGTAGATGTCGATCAGGGAGCCGCTCGCCGGCGCCGCCATGGTGTGGAGCGGGCCGGCATAGTCCCGCAGCGTCAGTTGCGGGATCTTGTAGGACACCTTCAGCTTGGCCGGACCGTCCTCATCAAGCGCGACGCCGAGGCCGGTGATGTCGATGCTGTCGGCTGAAAACCTGAGATCGTCGACCTGGCGAACGCCGGTGCCCTTGATGCCCCCGATCTTGACCTGCGCTTGCGGCTCCTTGCCGGGATCGATAATGATGTCCTCGATCGTGACGGTCCGCGTCGGCAGGTCGAAGCCGATCTTGCCATGGCTCGCCTTGCCGCCCCCTGAGCGCATCTGCTCGAACGTGGCCTCGATCTCGGCGGTGACGCGGTGCTGGACGTAGACGTTGAAGCCGAACAATCCGCCCGCGACGAGCACGGCTGCGACGATCAGGCCGATCAGGATCCGCTTCATTCCTAGCTCCGGTTGTTCATGGTGCGCTGCGCAACTTGCCATATTCGGGAAATGTCGCAAGGTCCAGGGAAAGCTAGCGCTGTCAGATATTTGACTGATGGCCCTGTTGATGGGAGGGCAATCGGATGTTGCCACCGGGCCTTCGGCCGTGCTTCATCCGGGTTTCCACGACCCGGAAATAGCGTCCGCTTGGACGATCGCTCCGGATGATGCATTTTGAGGCCGGTAACGCGAGGCAAGAGACCGCATGTCGTCCTATTCCGATGATCTCCACCAGGCGGCGCTGGCCTATCACCGACTGCCGCGTCCCGGAAAGCTCGAGATCCAGGCGAGCAAGCCGCTCGCCAACCAGCGTGACCTCGCGCTTGCCTATTCTCCGGGCGTTGCCGCCGCCTGTACCGAGATCGCCAAGAACCCGGCGGAAGCCGCGACCCTGACCACCCGCGCCAATCTGGTCGCGGTGGTCTCGAACGGCACGGCCGTGCTCGGCCTCGGCAATATCGGCCCGCTGGCCTCCAAGCCGGTCATGGAGGGCAAGGCGGTCCTGTTCAAGAAATTCGCCGGAATCGACGTGTTCGACATCGAGATCGCCGCCGACACCATCGACCGCGTGGTCGAGACGGTGGCCGCGCTCGAGCCGACCTTCGGCGGCATCAATCTGGAAGACATCCGTGGTCCGGAATGCTTCGAGATCGAGGCGCGGCTGAAGGAGCGCATGAAGATCCCGGTCTTCCATGACGACCAGCACGGCACCGCGATCATCGTTGCCGCCGCCATCACCAACGGTCTCCGCCTGAACGGCAAGAAGCTGTCGGAGGTCAAGATCGTCGCGTCGGGGGCAGGGGCCGCGGCGATCGCGACGCTCAACCTTCTGGTGTCGATGGGCGCGCAGCGCAAGAACATCTGGGTCTGCGACATCGACGGCCTCGTCCATGAGGGCCGCAATACCTCGATGGACCGCTGGAAGGCGGTCTACGCGCAGAAGACCGACAAGCGCACGCTGGGCGACGTCATCGGCGGCGCCGACATCTTCATCGGCCTGTCGGCACCGGGTGTGCTCAAGCCCGAGATGGCCAAGGCCATGGGCGAGAAGCCCCTGATCATGGCGCTGGCCAATCCGACGCCCGAGATCATGCCGGAAGAAGCGCGAAAAGTGCGTCCCGACGCCATGATCTGCACCGGTCGCTCCGACTATCCGAACCAGGTCAACAACGTCCTCTGCTTCCCCTTCATCTTCCGCGGCGCGCTCGATGTCGGCGCCAGCGCGATCAACGAAGAGATGAAACACGCCGCCGTCGAGGCCATCGCGCAGCTCGCCCGCGAGGCGCCCTCGGATGCCGTCTCCCAGGGCAGCCTCGATACCGGCGAGGCGGGCGGCTTCGGTCCGGGCTCGCTGATCCCCAGCCCCTTCGACCCACGGCTGATCCTGCGTATCGCACCGGCGGTGGCGAAGGCGGCGATGGAATCAGGTGTCGCGACGCGCCCCATCACCAATTTCGACGAATATCGCGCGCTGCTCGAGCGCTTCGCCTTCCGCTCCGGCCTCGTCATGAAGCCGATGTTCGCCAAGGCCAAGACCCAGCCGGTGCGGGTGATCTACGCCGAAGGCGAGGACGAGCGCGTGCTGCGCGCCACGCAAGTGGTGCTGGAGGAGAAGCTGGCGACGCCGATCCTGGTCGGCCGCCCCTCCGTGGTGGAGGCGCGCATCAAGCGCTTCGGCCTGTCGATCAAGGCGGGCAAGGATTTCGATCTCGTCAACCCTGAGGACGATCCGCGCTATCGCTCTTACGTGCAGTCCTATGTCGAACTCGCCGGCCGTCGCGGCGTGACGCCGGATGCTGCGCGCACGGTGGTGCGTACCAACAACACCGTGATCGCCGCGCTCGCGGTGACGCGCGGGGAGGCCGATGCGATGCTTTGCGGCGTCGAGGGCCGCTACATGAGCCATCTGCGCCATGTCCGCGAGATCGTCGGCTTCTCGCCCGGCGTCAGCGACTACGCGGCATTGGCGTTGCTGATCACCAGCAAGGGCGCGTTCTTCATCGCCGACACGCAAGTGCGGCCCAATCCGGGTGCGGAAGAGCTTGCCGAGATCGCCTCGCTTGCCGCGGTCCACGTCCAGCGCTTCAACATCAAGCCGAAGATCGCCTTCGTCTCGCACTCCGATTTCGGCAGCTACGACACCGACTCCTCGCGCAAGATGCGCCGGGCGACCCAGCTCTTGAAGGAGAAGCACCCGGAGATCGAGGCCGATGGCGAAATGCAGGGCGACACGGCGTTGTCCGCCGCGGCGCGCCGCATGGTGCTGCCGCACTCCAAGCTGGAGGGCGAGGCCAACATCATGATCATGCCGAGCCTCGACACCGCCAACGTCGCCTACCAGATGATCAAGTCACTGGCGGACGCGCTGCCCGTCGGCCCGATCCTGATCGGCCCGGCGCGGACAGCCCACATCCTCACGCCCTCGGTCACCGCGCGCGGCATCCTCAACATGACGGCAGTTGCCGTGGTGGAAGCGCAGGAGCGTGCGGCGCGGCAGCAGCCGACGCTGTTTACGTAGCTCTCCGTTTTAAGGGGCCGCTCGCTCCGCGAGTTCGTCATGCCCGGGCAAAAGCGCGAAGCGCGTCTTCGCGCTAGATGGCCCGGGCATCCACGTTCTTTTGCGGGGACGTCAGTCGTGGATGGCCGGGTCAAGCCCGGCCATGACGCCGAGAGAGTGGTGGCCGAATTCGTCCCGGTCGGTTCGATTCCGCCAGGGAGCGCCAACGCGCCCCACCACTTCCGAATAACTTCCCGTTTTCCATTTCCCCGTTTGTAAACCGGCGCACGACTCATCATAATCCGCAAGCGCGTCCCGTGCTTTGCGTTTTGCCAAGAGGCCGACCATGCCAGCGTTCGTGACTTTCGGGCGAATCCTGTTCGCCGTGCTGTTCATCTACACGGGCGCCACCAAGTTCTTTCCCCTCCAGGCGACGGCCGACTTCATCGGTGGCAAGTTCGTGGTGCCCGATGTGATCGCGCCTTATGCCAAGCAGGTGGAGACCGCGACGGCGATGACCACGCCGCAGCTGCTCGCGATCGCGCTCGGAGGGCTCCAGATTCTGGCGGGACTGATGATCGCGCTGAATTTCGGCGCGCGCTTCTTCGCGATGCTGATGGTGATCTACATCGGTGTGTCGACCGTCCTGTTCTCCGATTTCTGGAATCAGAGCGCGCCTGAGAACGCCGCGGTGGTGATCGACGCGCTGAAGAATCTTTCGATCATGGGCGCGCTGTTCATGATCATGGGCTACGGCCGCGCCACGCGCTCGGTCGAGACCGCCTACGGCGACGTCTAGCCGCCGACAGGCATCCGCCCGCCGACGCCGTGAGCCACGGTGTCGGGTCCCGTAAGGTGGGTTAGCGTCAGCGGATTGCGCGAAGCGCAAACCGCTCGGCGTAACCCACCACTTTGCTGGTCATTAGGAAGGAGAAGAGGTGGGTTACGTCAGCGGACCGCGCTTCACGCAGCCGCCGAGCTAACCCACCCTACGCCACGGCGTAACCGTGACGTCGTGCGCCGCGTCGAGCATGTAGGGCGTGCCCGGCTTCATTCCGTGTGACGTCAGCACGTCGTGCGGCGTTCGCCGGGGCACGTCGACGAAGCAGCCTTCGCCGCCGGGTAGCCGCACATGCGGGGCTTCCGACAGCCAGAAGGTGTCGTAACGGTCCATGAACATCTCGAACACCACCGGGCCGCCAATGATCGCGACCCGCCCTGAGGTAACATCGGCAAATGCGCAGGCCTCCGCGAAGCTCGCATGCTCCGGATTCCACAGCGTCGCGTTCGGCATCTCGGGATCGACGGTGAGGGCCTTGATCTTGCGGGTCAGGATCAGCCGCTTGCGCTTGGGCGAGTTCGGCTGCCCCTCGTGCGAGTTGCGGCCGTGCACGATCAGCGCAGCACCATCGAGCGCCTGCTCGAAGAACAGCTTGTCGCCTTCGAACTTCAGGCTTTTGGGCATGACATGGCTGGCGTCGGCCAGCATGCCGTCCGCCGAGACGATGACGTAGCCTTCGAAATGGAACGACAAAGTGACGACTATTCGGAAACGGTCGTCACCACGGAATTGACCGGGCGCGTGCTGACCGTCGGCAGCTTGACGTCCTTCATCAGCTGCTGGTCGTATTCCGGCAGCGAGGCGACCGGGGCCTTGGCGCGCATCGCCACCACCTTGTAGCCGCCGGCCTTGAGGCGGTTCAGCAGCTCGGGCAGCGCTTCCGCCGTGTGCTTCTGGAAGTCGTGCATCAGGATGATGCCCTTGCCCTTGGTCTCGAGCCTCTTCATCACGGTCTCGATCACCTTCTCGGGCTTCGAGGCCTTGAAGTCGAAGGAGTCGATGTCGCAGGAGAAGATCGCGACGTTGCGGTTGCCGAGATAGGTGACCATCTCCGGCGGATGCTGCAGCGCCGGGAAGCGGAAGAACGCGGCGGGCGAGATGCCGCCGAGCGCCCATTTCACGGCGCTGATGCCCTTCTCGATCTCTTCCTTGCGCTGCGCTTCGGTCAGCTTCTTGTCGTTGAGGTTGGCGTGGGACCAGGTGTGGGTGCCGATGGTGTGGCCGGCGGCGTAGACCTGCTTCAGGATCTCCGGCTCGTAAGTGGCATGCTTGCCGATCGAGAAGAAGATGCCGGTGGTGCACTGGTCGGCGAGCGCCTTCAGCACGGCAGGCGTGTTGCGTGGCCAGGGACCGTCGTCGAAGGTCAGGACGACCTCCTTGTCGCGCAGGAAGTCGAGCTCCTTGAAATGCTCGAAGCCGAAGCCGGGGCCACCCGTCGTGTCGATTTCCACAGTGCGGGCGACGCCCAGCGCGTTCGGATTGTTACAGGCGGCGCGCGCCGGCTGGGGCGCCTGTTGCGGCGGCGGCGGGAAGGCTGCGCTCGGTTGCGCAGCAGCGGCTGCCGGGGCCGCGGCTGCTGGAGCTGCGGCCGCAGCCGGTGTTGCCGCGGGCGCGGCTGCGGGTTTTGCAGCCGGTGCTGCCGCGGGGGCGGCCTGCGTGGCAGCTGCCGGTTTTGCAGCCGGGGTCTGCGACCATGCCGCGCCTGTCAGCGCAACAGATATCGCGCTTGCCAAAATCAGTTTTGCCGCCACACGCATGGTGTTGTCCTCGAGATTGATCCCGTTGTTCCGCCGCGGCTTTTCGCCTCCGGCAGAACCTTCCTGCCCCTTACCACCTTAGCCTAGATGGTGCTCCATCGCCATTGCAACGGCTGTTTGGCCCTCCGCCGCAATTGTGCCCAGCCGCGTTGCGACCGGCCCGTCAACTGTCGGCCAATGCCCGGGCTATCGCGGTTTTGACGCGCGTGTCGGCAGGCTCCACGGCTGAAGGAAACACCTCGGCGATATAGCCGTCGCGGCCGATCAGGTATTTGTGGAAGTTCCACTTCGGAACCTGCCTTGGCCGCGCTTCGGCCGCCCATTTGTAGAAGGGATGGGCCTTCGTTCCTGACACGACCGCCTTGGCCGCAATCGGGAAGGTAACGCCGTATTGGTGGTGCGCGGTCTCCGAGATCTCGCTGATGCCTCCGGGCTCCTGGCCGCCGAAATCATTGGAGGGCACGCCGATCACGGTGAGGCCGCGCTCGCGAAACTCGCTCCAGATCTCCTGCAGCCCGGCATATTGCGGCGTGTAACCGCACAGCGAGGCCGTGTTGACGACCAGCAGCGGTTTACCGGTGAAGGCGGCGAGGCGGATGTCGTCGCCGGACAAAGCGGGAAACGAAAAAGCGTAAGCGGAAATCCGGCTCATGCCGCCGTCGGCCCGCGCGCGCGTTGCCGATGCGGCTGCAGCGAGCAGCGCAGTGGTGAGCATGGTCCTGCGGCTCAACATGGCGGCGTCCCCCGGATGTGATACGGGGCGGAGCTTACCCCGCAGATGCGACGGGCCCGCTCAACACCGCGTTATCTGACGCGGCGACGCCGTTAGTACAGGCGGACGATGAAGTCGGTGCCTTCGCCGGTTTCGCCCTGGTTGATGCCCTGGTCGGACACGATGACCGAGGCGCCGGTGGTGAGCATCTCGTTGATCTTCGCCATGGCCTCGGCAGGGATCGTGATGCGATCCAGGGCCTCGGCCGGGCTGTCGGGCGTCACGGCAGCGCCACGCTGCCGGCGCGACAAATGACCGTCGTCCTCGCGCGCGGCGGCGCGGACAGTGACAGGCAGCGATACCACCGACCAATGCAGCGCATTCGAATCGGTCTTGTCGACCTCGGCCGTGAAGACGTGCGTGCCGAGCGGCCGGTCGCTGGCCGCGATCGTGACGGGTACATCGAACATCGGCGCGAAGTTCTGCCGCACGTAGAGCTTGGAATCCTTGCGGCTGATGAATACCGCAATCTGACCGGTCCGCTTGGGCAGGTCCGGCTTCACGGACGGCGCGGGATCGGCGATGTGGGTCTGATCCTTCTTCGCATCCGGCGAAGCAGCTTGCGCGGGCGCAACCGTTGTCGCGGTCGCGTCGGGCTTGTTCTCGGTCGCCGCCGTGTCAGCCTTGGCCGGCCCGGACGTGGTGGGGTCGACCTTGTCTGCCGGCTTCTCATCTGACGTCGTCTTGGCTGCGTCCGCAGCGTCAGTCGGCTTTGCTTCGGTGCTCGCCGCGTCAGCGGGCTTGGCAGCGTCGTCCGTCTTCGCCGCTTCGTCGCGAACCGGCGCGTTTCCCGTGGTCACATCCGACATCACGGTATGGCCCACCGTGGAGCGCAGCTCGAGCACGCCTTCTGC
Organism: Bradyrhizobium sp. BR 10261; assembly: GCF_019455395.1. Lineage (NCBI taxonomy): Bacteria > Pseudomonadati > Pseudomonadota > Alphaproteobacteria > Hyphomicrobiales > Nitrobacteraceae > Bradyrhizobium > Bradyrhizobium sp. BR 10261. The sequence goes on along the minus strand of NZ_JACOFQ010000012.1, from coordinate 144,078 downwards.
GCTGGCTGTCTTCGTCTCCAAAGATTTGATCTCGACGGGCGCGTCCGTGACCTTGGTGTCAAGCGCGCCCTTGTCCGCCTTGTCGCCGACGCTCGTCGGCGGCTCGAGGCTTGCTGCGGGCTGCGGCGGGACGCGCAGGGACGCGAGCATCGGATGCGAGAAGCTTTGCGGCGTCATCTGGCCCGGCGTGACGATCACGCGCGCGCCCATCTTCGTCCAGTTCCACATCTTGACCGCGAACGCCATCGGCATGCGGATGCAGCCGTGGGAGGCCGGATAGCCCGGCAATACGCCGGCATGCATGGCGACGCCGGACCAGGTGATCCGCTGCATGTACGGCATCGGCGCGCCGCTATAGATGTTGGAGTGGTGGAATTTGTGCTTCTGGATGACGCTGAACACACCCATCGGCGTCGAATGGCCCTTCATGCCTGTCGACACCGGCGATTCCGCGAAGACGCCGTTGGAGTCGTAGATCGTCACCTTCTGCCGCTCGATCGAGACGACGATGACGAGCGGGCCTTGCGGCTTCGCTCCGGTCTCTTTCTCGCCGACGGTCTCTTTCTTGGTCTTTGCGGCTGCCGAGCCGCGCTTCTGCGGCTTCAGTCGCGGCTCCGCAGGATACCGCTGTTGCGGGGCGTAGTATGCGCCCGAATAGTCCGGATAATAATAGAATGCTGCTTCCGCCTGGCTGGTCGTTCCGATCGCACCCGCCGCCGCCAAAATCGCGGCATGCCACAGCCGTGCCGGCGCGGCGGAGAAGGGGGACCCGTTCACGCTATTCATTCCTCGAATCCACAATCCAAATCAGACGTTAGTGTCGCAGAGGGGATACGCGTTCACCAGCACGGTGGTTCTGCGGTCCGCTACATTTGTTCAAGCCGTAACAAAAAAGCCTCACGGAGCGGTAAATGGCGGCCGCGCCCGGCCTGCTGTTACCTTCCTGTCGGGACCTCCCATGCCTACATTGCCAGGACTTGTTATCGGAGAACTTCATGTCATCCCGTTTCCCCGGTCTTTCCGGCATCCGCTTGAAAGGCCTTGCTTTAGTGCTCCTGGCTCTGGCCGTTCCTCTGGCTTGCGCATCGGCCGCCGACGAGCCTGATCTGATCTTCCGCCGCTCCACGGTGTTCAAATGGATGAGCCCGAATGACAAGCTCGCGACCTATGGTCTCGACGACCCCGAGGTCGAGGGCGTGGCCTGTCATTTCACGGTGCCGGAGAAGGGTGGCTTCAAGGGCTGGCTGGGACTTGCTGAGGAGGTGTCGGACATCTCACTTGCCTGCCGCCAGGTCGGCCCGATTAAGTTCAAGGAGAAGATGGAACAGGGCGACGACATGTTCCGCAGGCGCCGGTCGCTGTTCTTCAAGAAGATGCAGATCGTGCGCGGCTGCGACGCCAAGCGCAATGTGCTGGTCTACATGGTCTATTCGGACAAGCTGATCGAGGGATCGCCGAAGAATTCGACCTCGACCGTTCCGATCATGCCGTGGGGACCGGCTGACGCGAACGTCCAGAAGTGCGGCGACTTCTTTACTCAGTAGTGGAATCGCGCTTCCTGCCCGGTTTCATCAGGTGCGAGCCGCTCAGCCGCACGAACGCCTGCGGCGCGGCCTCGTAGCCGCGTCCTGATTGCAGAGCCATCGCGCCGGGCGAACCGGTACGGTCGCCGATCTGCCGATCGGCGCGGTCCGTAGGCTGCGCCTCCTCGCGCACCGTTGCGCGATCTTGCGCCATCATGATGGCCATCCCTGGTTATGTGCCCGGTAATGACGGGCCGTTCGGTTTCGAGGGCTTCGTCGTGTCCGATCGATTCTGGGTTCATCGACGGGCCGGCCCTCGTTCGCCGACCTCTTCAGCAGAAAACCGTAAAATGCATGTGAAGCGCTGACGTCGCCGATATGACCGATTCGCCTCCAGTGACGCAGACGGTCGTTCTTATGCCGGTTGAAACCATCAACGCCCTATCTGAAATGATTGATGTTTTCGGCAGATTGTTTCGTCACGCCGTGAGCGACGAAACAATTCTCACCGGGAACGAAACCATTCTGGGCTTTGGGCGCATCACGGAAGAAACCGCTGATGGTTATCAGGGTGACAACGACGACGGCGGAACCGCCGGCCACGCAATTCGGAGACATCCCATGCGCGCGCTCAGCTTCATCCTTGCTTTCGGTTTCGTGCTCGCCGGTTCCTCGTTCGCCGGAGCACCGGACGGCAATCTGCCCGGCATCGGGACCTTCCAGTACAGCGGCTCGCCGATCTCAACCACGGCACCGCAGCCGATCATTGTGGCGGCGCGCTTCTGATCCCCCAACAAGAAAACCAGCCTGCAAAGGCGCCATCATGTATCTTCGTTTCTGCGCCGCGGCGTTCCTGTCCCTTCTGACCATCAGCTCCGTTCAGGCTCAGGTGCGCTCACCGAGCCGGTTGCCGGATCCGCGCACCGAGTTCGTGAGGCAATGCGCGCCGCGCATGCTCGGGCGCTGGGAGCACCCGGAAGAGGTCTGCGGCTGCCTGCATGATCACGCGGCTGCCGTCGTCGAGGATCGCGACCTGCGCGAGGCGCTGCTGCGCGGCATCAGCGAGACCGGCGTTCCCACGATCGAAACCGATTGGGTGCCGGCCGCCAAGCAAGGCCAGATCGGGGCGACCTTCACCAAGATCGCCAAGCCGACCCTGCAGTGCATGTTCGACCCTGCGAAGTCTTAAGACCTCACCTCGACGTCGGACCGAACCGCGGCACGCAGGATGCCGTTCGCGCGACGCCCTTGTCCGTCATCTTCGAGCCGCGTACTTCCTTGACCTGTCCGGCCGGGCAGGTTCCGTCATCCACCTGCACGCGCTGGCCGAGCTTGAGGTCGACGATATCCTGCTCACGCCCGACCGTGGTCGCGTAGCCCGCCGAGGCGAGCGCGGAGGAGATCAGGAGCGCGAGGCAGGTTGCACGGCCGAGTGAGGCGACGGGTGACATGACGAGGGATCCCGGAATCGATTCTGCAATGTTAAGCAGCAGCCACCGATTCTGATACTGAACCTTTGTCAGGCCTGCCGGGCCTGATGGCCCTTGGTGCGCAATCTGGCGCGCGATTCCTTTGCAAGTCGTTCGGCGGCAGTGACGAGCTCTGGAACCGCATGCCCTGAAAATCCCAGCACGAAACCCGGCAGGGGCCGCATCCGCGCATAGGTGTCGGCGAGCAGCCAGCCTTCCGCACCTGCCGCCCGCTTTGCTTCAGCGGCTACCACTGGGGCAACCGACGGATCGAACCGGGCCACGAGGTGCAGGCCCTGCGAGGGCACCGGGACCGACAGCGCACCACCTGACGCGGCCTCGAGCGTTTCGGCCAGCGCATCGCGCGCTTCACGGTAGAGCTTGCGTACCCGCTTCAGATTTGCGGCGAATGCGCCTGAGTTAAGCATGTCGGCGACCGCGCCTTCCATCAGCGTGGCAGGGAAGCGGTCGAGCGCAGCGCGGGCGGCCGTGACGTCGCCGATCAGGCGCTCGGGCAGGGCGCAATAGCCGATGCGCAGGCCCGGAAACAGCGTCTTGGCGAAGGTGCCCATGTAGATCACGCGCTGGAGGTGATCGATGCCGGCAAGCGACATCAGCGGCGCGCCGTCGTAGCGAAACTCGCTGTCGTAATCGTCCTCGAACACAAAGGCGCCAGCGTGCTTCGCCCAGTCCAGCAGCTCGAGTCGCCGCGGCATCGACATCTGCACGCCCAGCGGAAACTGGTGCGACGGCGTGACATAGGCTGCCCGCGCGGTTGGCGCGGCGGAGCGGCCCCTCGCGACCTGCAGACCGTGTGCGTCAACGGGAACGGCGACGGTGCGGTAACCGCATTGCGCGATGGTCTTGCGCGCCGTCGGATAGCCTGGATCCTCGCACCAGACCTGATCGTTCGGTTTCAAGAGAGCGCCCAGCACGATCCGCAGCGTATGCAACGTGCCCGACGTCAGCATGATCTGGTCGGGGTCGCAGCGCAGGCCCCGCGCCGAGAGCAGATGATCGGCGATCGCAACGCGCAGCTCATTGCTGCCGCGCGGGTCGCCGTAATGCAGATGCTCGCTGCCAAAGGCGCGCATCCGTCGGCCGACAAAGGCGCGAAAACGTTGCACCGCGCGCTCGTCAATATGGGTACAGCCGAGCGAGAGGGCGCCTTGTTTCGGCGCCTCGACGATCACCTTCGGCTGCTTCGATGCGGCGGCGCGGGCCGGGATGTGCGCCGCGACAAAGGTGCCGGAGCCAACGGTTGCTTGCGCAAACCCGTCGGCGATCAGGCGCTCGTAAGCCGTGACCACCGCATTGCGCCGAAAGCCGGTCTGCTTCGCCAGCGTGCGCGAGGGCGGCAGCGGCTCGCCCGACTTGACGAGGCCGCCGACTATCATCTCGCACAGCGCCTGGTACAGCCGGTGCGCCGAGGACGCGCCGGCCGTGATGTGCGGGCCGGTGAGATCGAGCGGCAGCTCGGCCCTACCGGGAGAATTGGTCGGAATTTTTTGCATGGAATTGGCACTATCGCAGACCAAATGCGCCGCTACAACTGGCCTGAACTGTTCCAGACCCGACAGGAGCGGCCGTGAGCCAGACCGAGAGCCCAAATTCCTATCCGACGTCGGCGCGCAACCAGGTGAAGCGCCGGCACGACCGCGGCTTCTACGATCACGCCACCGTTCACCACATCCTGGATTCCTCGATGTTGTGCCACGTCTCCTATGTGATCGACGGCCAGCCCTATTGCACGCCGACCTTCTTCTGGCGCGAGGGGACCAAGCTCTACTGGCACGGCTCGAGCGCCAGCCGCATGCTGCGCAGCCAAACCAAAGGCGAGCGCGTGTGCCTGACGGTGGCCCATCTCGACAGCCTCGTGCTGGCGCGCTGCGGCTTCAATCATTCCGCCGACTATCGCGCGGTGATGGCGTTCGGCACCGCCTATCTCGTCACCGATCCCGTCGAGAAGAAGCGCGCGGTGGTCGCGATGGTCGACCGCTTCTTCCCGGATCGCACCGCGGGCCTGCGAGCCAGCAGTGTCCAGGAGATCAAGGCGACCTCCTTTATCGCGATGGAGATCGAGGAGGCCTCGGCCAAGATCCGCGCCAAGGGTGTCGCCGACGACGAAGAGGATTACGAACTGCCTATTTATGCCGAGCGCATTCCGGTTCGCACCGTTCTCGGCGCGCCCGAGCCGTGCCCGCGGCTGCTCGATGGCGTCACGCGTCCTGCGACGCTGAATGGCTATTCCGAGGGCCGCCTGCTCGAAGATGCATTGCGGGATGCTTATTTTGTAGAGTACCCCAACGGCTGAAATCGGCTAGCTTGCGCGCTCCTTAGACCAATCGGATGCCGGGAGTTGCCTGATGGATGCCGAAACGCAGCAGAGGATTCTTGACGCCGTCGACGCCGGCTTCGAAGCCCAGCTTGCGACCACGCGCGATTTCGTCGCGATCCCTTCGACCCGCGGGGCGGAGGGGCCGTGCCAGGACATGATCGGCGACCTCCTGCGCGCACGCGGCCACGAGGTCGACGATTGGCACATCAATGTCGACGACCTCAAGGATCTGCGCGGCTTCGGGCCGATCGAGCATGATTTCTCCAGAGCGCGCACGGTGGTCGGTACGTATCGTCCGTCCACCGAGACGGGCAAATCGCTGATCCTGCAGGGCCACTGCGACGTGGTGCCCGCGGGACCGCTGGAACTGTGGGATTCGCCACCGTTCTCACCCGTCATCAAGGACGGCAAGATGTTCGGCCGCGGCGCCTGCGACATGAAGTCGGGCACCATCGGCGCACTCTATGCGCTGGATGCGATCAAGGCGGCCGGCCTGAAACCGACGGCTCGGATCCACTTCCAGTCTGTCATCGAGGAGGAGAGCACCGGCGTCGGCGCGCTCTCGACGCTGCAGCGCGGCTACCGGGCCGATGCCTGCTTCATCCCCGAGCCGACTGGCGGCAAGATGGTGCGCGCGCAGGTCGGCGTGATCTGGTTTCGCCTTCGCGTGAAGGGCCATCCCGTCCACGTCGCGCATGCCGGCTCGGGTGCCAACGCGATCATGGCGGCGTATCACCTGATCCAGGCGGTGCAGAAGCTCGAGATCGAATGGAATGAGCGTGCCAAGGCCGACCGTCACTTCAAGACGCTCAATCACCCCATCAATTTCAACCCCGGCATCATCAAGGGCGGCGACTGGGCTTCCAGCGTACCGGCCTGGTGCGACGTCGATTGCCGCATCGCCGTGTTGCCGGGCTGGTCGATCGCCGACCACCAGAAGGAGATTCTGGCGTGCATCGCGGCGGCCTCGCGTAACCACCGCTTCCTCGCGAACAATCCGCCGGAGGTCGAATGGTCCGGCTTCCTGTCGGAAGGCTATGAGCTGACAAATTCGGCGGCCTCGGAAGCGGCCTTCGGCAAGGCCTTCAATAAGGTTTATGGCGGAGCGGTCGAGGACCTCGTCTTCACCGCGCTCACCGACACCCGCTTTTACGGCCTCAACCACGGCATCCCGAGCCTGTGCTTCGGCGCCAGCGGCGGCGAGATGCACGGCTTCAACGAATTTGTCGATCTGGACTCGCTGAAGAAGACGACCAAGGCGATGGCGCTGTTCATCTCCGAATGGTGCGGGGTGGAAAGGGCGTAGCGGGAGCCTTGCTCTCTCCATCGTCATTGCGAGCGAAGCGAAGCAATCCAGGAGTCTTTCCGCAGAGACAGACTGGATTGCTTCGCTGCGCTCGCAATGACGGAGTGTGCCGCCGGCCCCCGGCTTGACAGGACTTATCCTGCCGGTCGGCTGCCCGAACACGGGCCTGTCCAGATAGTTTAAGCTTAAAATAAAGACTAGGATGCGGCTCCTCCCGGTGGCAGACTGGCGTTTGGTTCGCTGAACGAGTCCCCGGGGAGTCACGATGCGCGATTGGGATGATGCTTACGCCAATTCGGCCCATATCCCGGGTTCGGACAAGATGCCGGCGCAATGGGCGGAGCGGGCGGCGGCCTACCGGGCCGGGCTGAAGGAGTTTCGCCCTGACATCGGCTATGGCTCCGCCGAGCGTCAGAGTTTCGACCTGATCCTGCCCGATGGCGACAGCAAGGGCCTCGTCGTGTTTGTGCACGGCGGCTATTGGATGCGCTTCGACAAATCGGCCTGGACGGATCTTGCCGAAGGCGCGCGGCAACACGGCTGGACCGTGTGCCTGCCGAGCTACACGTTGGCGCCGGCGGCGCGCATCTCCGACATGACGGCAGAAATCGCCGCCGCGATCGCGAAAGCCGCCTCGCTCGTCACGGGGCCGATCCGGCTCGCCGGCCATTCGGCGGGCGGCCATCTCGTCACGCGCATGCTGTGCGACGACAGCCGGCTGGAGCCTCCAGTCTTCAACCGCATCGCCGGTACGCTTTCGATCAGCGGGCTGCACGATCTGCGCCCGCTGCTGAAAACGAAGATGAACGAGACACTGCGCATGACCATGGAGGAGGCGACGCTCGAGAGCGCAGCGCTGCATCTGCCGCGCGGGCATTCGCCTGTCACCGCCTGGGTCGGCGGCAGCGAGCGGCCTGAATTCATCCGCCAGTCCGACCTGCTGGCCAATGTCTGGACCGGCTTTGACGTGCCGACGCGGCTCGTCGTCGATCCCGGGCTCAACCATTTCACCGTGATCGACGCGCTGAAGGATCCGTCCTCGCAGATCACCGCGCGCCTGATCGGGCTCGACTAGCGGGCAGGGGATGATCGATCGAAAGGGCCTGTCATGACGTCCAGCGATTACGATCCCTCCAGTGAAGGTGCCGAGACCGACTTCGCCCGGCGCATGTCCTATGGCGATTATCTGTCGCTGGATGCCATTCTCGGCGCGCAGCATCCGCTCTCCGAAGCGCACGACGAGATGCTGTTCATCATTCAGCATCAAACCACGGAGCTGTGGATGCGTCTCGCGATCCATGAGCTCAGCGCCGCGCGCCGCGCCATCGCCAAGGACGAGGTGGCTCCCGCCATGAAGATGCTGGCGCGAATGTCGCGCATCTTCGAGCAGCTCAACAACGCCTGGGACGTGCTGCGTACGATGACGCCCAGTGAATATACCCGCTTTCGCTCCCAGCTCGGCCAGTCCTCGGGCTTCCAGTCGCGGCAATATCGGCTGATCGAATATCTGCTCGGCAACCGCAATCACGCCATGCTGAAGCCGCACGCGCACGATGTGGAAACGACAAAACTGCTCGAGGCTGAGCTTGCGACGCCCAGCCTCTATGACGAGGTGCTGCGGCTTGCCGATCGTCACGGGCTCAAGATGCCGGCCGCCGTGCTGGCGCGCGACGTCCGCGAGACCCACAGCTTCAGCGAGGGCGTGCTTGACGCCTGGCGCGAGGTCTACCAGGCGCCGGAGACGCACTGGATGCTGTACGAGCTTGCCGAGAAGCTGGTCGATTTCGAGGATTATTTCCGGCGCTGGCGCTTCAACCATGTCACCACGGTCGAGCGCGTCATCGGCTTCAAGCGCGGCACCGGCGGCACCGGCGGCGTGAGTTATCTGAAGCGCATGCTCGAGGTCGAGCTGTTTCCCGAGCTCTGGCGCGTGCGCACGATTCTGTAGAGATGACCATGTCCAGGCTTCGCGTCTACGACGACACCAAGGCGCTGTTTCATCTGCCCGAGGGGGTGATCTATCTCGACGGCAATTCGCTCGGTGCATTGCCGCTTGGCGTCGCCGAGCGCGTCAACCGCGTCATCACGACGGAGTGGGGCGATGAGCTGATCCGCGCCTGGAACAGCGCAGGCTGGTATGCCCAGCCGCGCCATGTCGGCGATCGCATCGCCCGGCTGATCGGCGCGGAGGCCGGCTCGGTGATGGTCGGCGACACGCTATCGCTCAAGGTCTACCAGGCACTCGCCGCTGCGCTCGACATGAACGTCTCGCGCAAGGTCGTCCTGTCGGACACCGGCAATTTCCCGACCGACCTCTACATGGCGGAAGGCCTGATCGCGACGCTCGGGCGCGGCCATCAGCTGCGCCTGGTGGCTCCGGAGGAAATCGAGGCTTCGCTGTCGGAAGAGGTCGCCGTCCTCTACATCACCGAGGTCGACTACCGCACCGGCCGCCGTCACGACATGGCGAAGCTGACCGCGCAGGCGCAGGCGCTTGATATCGTCACGGTTTGGGACCTCGCGCATTCGGCCGGTGCGCTGCCGGTCGATCTCGCCGGCTGCGGTGTCGATTTCGCTGCGGGGTGCACTTACAAATACATCAATGCCGGCCCCGGCGCGCCGGCATTTCTCTACGTCGCGCCGCGTCATGCCGACGATGCGCGTGCGGCGCTCTCCGGATGGATGGGCCACGCAAAGCCGTTTGCGTTTGAGCTTGGCTACGCCGCCGCCGGGGGTGTTGAGCGTATGCGCGTCGGCACACCCCCGGTACTGGCGATGGCGGCGCTGGAGGCTTCGCTGGATATCTGGGATCGGGTCGACATCAAGGAGGTCCGCGTCCGCTCGTTGGCACTCGGTGATCTCCTGATCGCGGAGGTCGAGCGTCGTTGCCCGTCCCTGAAGCTCGTGACCCCGCGCGCGCACGAGCGTCGTGGTTCGCAAGTCTCGTTCGCCTTCGCGGGTGGTTACGCCGCGATGCAGGCCTCGATTGCTCGCGGCCTCATCGGCGATTTCCGAGCGCCTGATATCATGAGGTTCGGGATCACGCCCCTCTATATCGGCGAGAGCGAGATCGTCCGTGCGGCCGAGATCATCGAGGAGGTGATCGCAGGCGAGCTGTGGCGTCGGCCGGAGTACCAGGTCGTGAATGCAGTGACGTGAAATCCATCACCGTCACCCCCGCGCAACGGCGAAGCCGTTGTCGCTGGAGGCGGCCGCTTCTTCAGCGGCCCTCGAAGGGCGACGGCCCGGCTGTATCGGGGCCGTGCATCCTTCGAGGCTCTCCGTGGGACGCGTTGCGTCCCACGGAGAGCACCTCAGGATGACGGGGCTAGAGATCGCGGCGGGAAGTGGCGCATGAGAGATCATACGCGCAGATGCAGACGCGGCATCACGGCAACCATTACCTCAGACGTCATTGCTTTGCCGTCCGAAGCCATTCACGCTGAGACTTCCGCGAATTGGGAGGAGATCCGATGACGCCGCTCGAAAAACTCAAAGCGATGAAGATGCCGTTCGCCGAGCTCAAGGGCGTCGAATTCGTCGAGGCCGGGACGGATCGCGTGGTCGCCCGGATGACGGTGAGGCCCGATCTCTGCACCTTGCATCACACCATCCACGGCGGCGCGGTGATGGCGCTCGCCGATTCCGTTGGCGCAGCTGCGACCGTGATTAATCTGCCTGATGACGCCAAGGGCACGACCACGCTGGAGAGCAAGACCAACTTCATCGGTGGCGCCAAGGAGGGAACCACTATCATCGCGATCGCGACCCCGGTTCATCGGGGGCGCCGGACCCAGGTCTGGACCACCCGGCTGGAGACCGAGGACGGCAAGCTGGTGGCCGTGGTGACCCAGACGCAGCTGGTCCTGTAAGACTACGGGGCCTTGATTTTGTTAACGAATTAGTCGTTCCCGATGCCGGAAACTTGAGCAGGTTCCCGTCTTGATAATTTTGTTGCGACGCACAATATTGGGGCCCTAGGGATTCGAACGCCTCCTCGAGGGACACCAAGAGGAGTTTTGACGTGACACTTGATGAGACCGTTCGCGCGACGTCCGTTCCGGGCTATGTGCGGACCCTGAGCCAGCAGGAAGAGTTGCCGCTGTTGCGCGATCATCTGCTCAGGCTCGATGCCGGAAGCCGGCACGACCGCTTCAACGGTTTTCTCGACGACAGCTTTATCGAGCGCTACGCGGCCCGCTGCGCGGATGATGGCACCGTGATCGTTGCCTACATCGTCGACGGCGTGGTGCGTGGTGCGGCTGAGCTGCATCCGCCGGAGGGTGATTCGCTGCCAGAAGTCGCTTTCAGCGTGGAGGCCTCAGCCCGCCGCCAGAACGTCGGCACCGTGCTGTTCAGCCGCCTGATCGCGGAAGCGCGCTGGAAGGGCTACAAGAGCCTGCGCATCACCACGGGCGCGGAGAATCACGCCATGCGCGCGCTCGCCAGGAAGTTCGGTGCGAACCTGCAATTTCGCCATGGCGAGTCGACCGGCACGATCGACCTGACCAAGACGCCCGAGGACGAGCTTGCGGATCTCGCCTCGGCGCCGTTCAAGGCCGGCCGCGCGCTGCTCAGCTTCAACTCGACCTGCTGGAAGCTGATCTCCAGCATGTACGGCAATCGTGCGGCCTGACAGCAAACGCCTGAAACAAAAAGCGGACCGGCGAGGCCGGTCCGCTGTTTTATTGAAGCAAGAATGTGAGGCCTTAGGTGCCGGTGCGCTTGTCGTTGCCGAAGCGGCGGACGACGCGGCGCTCGACCACGACAGAGCGCTGCGCGCCCTGTTCGCCGGCGATCACGCGCGTCGCGGTGATGCGGCTGTTGGTGCGGGCCTGCTTCTTGACCTCGGCCTGAACGATTTCGAGTGGCATCCCCATCAGCGCGGCAGCGATCTCGGCCTGCTGATCCTGGTCGTCGGTGATGCCGACGGCAGCGAAGATCGCCTCATCCAGCGTGGGCGGATCGTGGCGCACGCGCCGCGTGCCATATTTGGTATTCCAATCTGCGCTCATAACGGCCTCGTTTTGATGCCGGATACCTAGTGCCCTACATGTTGCATTGCAATATGAAATTGGTGTGGCAGCTCAGCTATGCACCGCTTGGGCGTCACAGCGGTGACCGGGCACCGATCTCAGGGCGTTGCTGCGGCCAGCGTTTCAGCGCCGCATGTCCCGCCTGCGTAAGCCCGTAAATTCCCCGGTCGGCGCGCTCGAACCAGCCATACACATTGTTAAGCAAGATCTTGCCGGCATCGGGACAGCGTTCGCGCAAATCGCGCACCCGCCGCGGGCCAGCGGCAAGCTCTGATGCGCAGGCCAGTGCCTGCTGCCGATAGGCCGTCATGATCGGCGCGCGGGTGCTGCCGCCGAGCGCGGGATCACCCTGGCGGCGCTGATGCTCGGCGACCAACCGCGAGCGCGTCTTCGGCTCGCGGCGCGGGGCCGCCGTCGGCGGCTTCACCAGCACCTCGACCTCGCCCTTATCGGTTACCCCGAGCATACCGAAGCCGAGGCGGCGACACAGATTGCGATAGCGCGCATCGCTCTCGCGGCCCTTGCCGCGTGCGGATATTTTTGCGGCGATCCAGATCTCGTCGCCTGCCGGCGCACGATCGACTGCTTGCAGGATCAGCTCGAGATTGAAGGCGAGCTTGAGCTCGCCGATCACCACGACAGGCGGATCGCCGGCGCTCAGGCCGACGAGATCGCAGCCGCGGATCTCGCCCTTCACGTCGAAGCCGAGGCTTTCGAGGAATCGTTTGACGGGGAGGTAGAGCGCGGTTTCCAAGGTGAGTTTCCAGTCGGAGAATCAATTCCCCTTAGTCTAGCCCGGATCGGGGTTGAGGCCGGCGAGCATTTGCCCGAACGCGGTCAAGCCAGCTATATCCTCACGCGGGGAACAGGGCCCTTGCGAAATGACGATCAGGAACGGGCTTTATCACATCCGGATCGAGTTCCTGGATAGCGTCCAGGGCGGCAATCAGGGTGTCATGGTGCTGCGCGACGGCACCATGCGCGGCGGCGACTCGTTTTTCTTCGCTTATGGCAGCTACACCTCCGCCGACGGCAAATGGAAGGGCGAGCTGACCAACGAGGAGCATTCGCCCTCGTTCGACGAGCGCCCGGTGTGGGGCCGCAAGGTCGTGACCATCGGCTTCAGTGGTACCTATACCGACGAGACCGCCTATGGCGAGGGCATTGCGCTCGCGGGCAAACAGAGCATCCGCTTCAAGGGCAATCTGCGGCTGCTGGTGCCGGATTGATCACACCCGACCGCTCACCGGAATCAGCGCCCCGGTGACGCCGCTCGCGGCGTCGCTGACGAGGAACAGGATCACCTCGGCAAGCTCCTGCGGCGTCACCCATTTGGCGAAGTCAGCGCCCGGCATGTCGGCGCGGTTGGCCTTGGTGTCGATGATCGACGGCAGCACGGCATTTACCGTGACCTTGCCCTTCCATTCGCTGGCCAGCGCCTCGGTGAGGCGGTGCACGCCCGCCTTCGATGCCGCGTAAGGACCCATGCCGGAGCCCGCCTGAACCGCGCCCATGGCGCCGATATTGACGATGCGGCCGGCCTCTGAGGCGGCAAGGTGCGGCAGCGCTGCATGCGAGGTATTGAGGGCCGTCAGCAGATTCAGCGCATGCATGCGGTGCCATGTCCTGATGTCGCCGTCGCCGACGGTCTCGAAGGCGAAGCCGCCGGCAATGTTGATCAGCGCGTCCAGTCTGCCGAAATGCTTCGCGGCAGCCTCGACCGCTGTCTTCGCCTGCGCGGCGTCGGAAAGGTCGACGCCGCCGATCTCGATGCGCTCAGTCGTGGCCGGCAGTTGTGAGGGCGCATAATCGATGCCGGCCACCAGTGCACCGCGCGACAGTGCGACGTCGGCGACCACCCTGCCAAGCGCGCCGAGGGCGCCGGTCACGACGATGACTTTTCCCTGCACGGTTCTCTCCCTCGCCTCTATTCGCGCCGACTATTGCGCCAGGCCAGTTGCAGTTGCAATGGCGCCCGCATCAAGGCTGGGCTATAGTGCAACTTTAGATGGTTTGAGGAGACTGTTTCATGCCCGAACCTTTTCCGTCCATCGAATTTCCCTCTGCGATCGTCGACCTGAAATATCCATTGATGCGGCTGCGGCAAGCCTTCGATGGAAAGGGCGTGGTGCGGATCGTAGCCATGGGGTCGTCGTCGACGGCCGGACGAGCCAATGTCGTGCCTTATCCCTATCGGCTCGAGATGTATCTGCGGCAGTATTTCAAGGACGTCCTGCATCGGACGGATATCCGGATTGACGTGCTCAACCGGGGGATTGGCGGACAAGAGGCGACCGAGGAGCTTGGGCGGTTCGAGGCCGATATTTTTCCCGATGACCCCGCGCTGGTGATCTGGCAGGTGGGAACGAATGCGGTTTTTCACAACGACCAATACGACGTTGACGTCGTTGCCGGGAACATCAGGAAGGGGCTGGCGCAATTGCGTGCCCGCGGCTTCGAGGTCGTGGTGATGGACCCGCAATATACGACGAAGATGCTGTGGGATGATCGCGCCGAGCTGTCGGACCGAATGGTCCGGCTGATCCGCGATGCGGCCAATGACGCCGGGGTCAATCTGTTTCAGCGCTGGGCCCTGATGCGGCATTGGCACGTGCAGAACAACGTGTCATTCGAGCAATTGGTCGATGTGACCGATCCCGACCAGCTCCATCAGAGCGACTGGAGCACCATGCAGGTCTCACTCGCTCTCAAGGATGTCATCATCAAGGCTGCGGGGGTGACGGTGTGAGGCGGCCGCCGCCAGATCACGTTTGCAGATAACGCTCCTTCAGCGCGATCCGCTCGGCCGCGCCGAGCTCGAGGCCGTCGCGCAAATAGGCCTCGACATCGCCATAGTCGTCCCTGACGGCATCGAAAGCTGCCGCGAGATAGGAGGCGTTGACCGAGCCGATCGCGTCGAGGACGTCGGCGGGCAGGTCGGAGACGCTCGAGGTGTCGCGCTTGTAGTGGCGATTGGTGAGCAGATAATCCTCGGCAATGACGTCGTCGGGGACGCCGAGCGCATGCAGGATCAGGGCGCTGGCGAAGCCGGTACGGTCCTTGCCGGCGGTGCAGTGGATCACGAGCGGAGCGCGGTCCTCCAGCAGATGGCCAAACAGCATGCGGAAGCGATGCGTGTTGTGGCGGACATAGTTGCGATAGGACTCCCGCATGATCTCGAGCGCGACCCGCCGAGTGAGCGCGTCCCTGGCGAGCTCGGCGCGCAGCGATGCCACCACCGTCGGCTCGATCGGCAGCGAATGTACGGTGATCTCTTTGACGACGCACATGCCAGCGGTCCGCTCCTCGACGCCGCGAAAGTCGAACGCGCTTTTGACGCCGAGTGCGCGAACGATCTCGATATCGGCGGCGGTGAGCTGGCCGAGATGGTTGGAGCGGAAGATATGGCGCCAGCGCGTGATGCGGCCGTCACGTGTGGCGTAGCCGCCCAGGTCGCGAAAATTGCCGGCGCCTTGCAAGGCGAGGTGACGGGCAGGGGAGTCTGACATCGAAGCCGTTTTTGTTATGTTGCCGACGCATCATTACAGAGGGCGATCATGGGCCGGGACAAGGCTATTCTTTTGGGGATCATCATGTTGGCGACGGGAACATCAGGCACGCGGCACGCCGACGCACAGACATTCCGGACCTATCGCTGCGTCGATGGCACGCAGTTCATCGTGGGGTTTTATGATTATGACACCCGCGCCTTCCTTCAGATCGACGGCGTGCCGGTGACGCTTGCCAAGCGCCTGACGGTTTCGGGCATGCGCTATTCGGGGGCGGGCATCACGCTGAGGATCGACAAGAGCGGAGCCACCACGGTCAAGCATTTGAAGCGGCCGGTCACGGCCTGCGCGGTGATTGAAAAGCCGGCCCTTTGAAGGGACGACCAGACAGAATCAAAAAGGGTCGAAACCTCGTTGTTTCGACCCTTTTTCAAACTTCCGTCGGGCACTCGAAAGAGCGCGGCGGTCTCAAACCGGACACTGACATCAGCGTTCCCATTTGGGCTTTGCTTCGTCGACCGCGTCCTGGTGGTACCAGCTATCGCTGCAGATCGAGGCGTTCGCGGGAAGCGAGGCGTGATCGGCAGGAAGGCGTGGCTCGCCATAGCGGCGCCCCGCGAGAGCCGCGCGGCCCCCGGCAGGGAATTGGTAGATCTTCGCAGATCCGTAACTTAGACCATTATTCATCATTGCGATTGCTCCTGGGTCGAAGCGACTTGGCCTCCATGGTGCGCCCGACTCGTTCTGATGTGGTTACTGGAATCCCCATATCGGCCTCGCACTCCCAAAAGCAAAGTGCTGAAAAGGAGATCAGTTTCCGCCCAATTCTTGGGCAGGTGGGTATCTGCACCCCCTAAGGCACCGGGTCGATGACTAACGTCTGGGCCGTTCCAAAGGTTGCTAGGCAGGAGGGGGCGGCTTTTCGAAAGTTGCTGGACGTTGATGCGCGTTTGATCGGCAACTTCAGGCAGGGGCCTGCCTGCTTCAGAATCGGGCGTTTTCCGCGGGATTTTTGCAGTGCAGCTTCACGAGAAGGTGCGCTTCTATGACGCATGCGGCTGCGACGGTTTTCCGTCGGCTGGACCGAGTCCGGCGCGGTGGAAAAGCTCCCGCGCTGCGGCTTTTTGGCACGCAACATGCTTGTAGAGGGCCGGCCGATGATGGCCGGGTACAAACGTGCGGGGCTCTCAACCCCACCTTTCGCATCATCTACAGAGAGGCTCAATGACCAAGTATAAGCTCGAGTACATTTGGCTCGACGGATATACGCCGACTCCGAACTTGCGCGGCAAAACCCAGATCAAGGAATTTTCGTCGTTTCCGACGCTCGAGCAGCTTCCGCTGTGGGGCTTCGACGGCTCGTCGACCCAGCAGGCCGAAGGCCACAGCTCCGATTGTGTGCTGAAGCCGGTCGCCGTGTTCCCGGACGGTGCCCGCACCAATGGCGTGCTGGTGATGTGCGAAGTCATGATGCCCGATGGCAAGACCCCGCATCCGTCCAACAAGCGCGCCACCATCCTCGACGACGCCGGCGCCTGGTTCGGCTTCGAGCAGGAATACTTCTTCTACAAGAACGGCCGTCCGCTCGGCTTCCCCGAGTCCGGCTATCCGGCGCCGCAGGGCCCGTACTACACCGGCGTCGGTTATTCGAACGTCGGCGACGTCGCCCGCAAGATCGTCGAAGAGCATCTCGACCTCTGCCTCGCTGCCGGCATCAACCACGAAGGCATCAACGCGGAAGTCGCGAAGGGCCAGTGGGAATTCCAGATCTTCGGCAAGGGTTCCAAGACCGCTGCCGACCAGATGTGGATGGCCCGCTACCTGATGCTGCGTCTGACCGAGAAATACGGCATCGACATCGAATTCCACTGCAAGCCGCTCGGCGATACCGATTGGAACGGCTCCGGCATGCATGCCAACTTCTCCACCGAGTACATGCGTACGGTCGGCGGCAAGGAGTACTTCGAGGCGCTGATGGCCGCCTTCGACAAGAACCTGATGGACCACATCGCCGTCTACGGCCCGGACAATGACAAGCGTCTGACCGGCAAGCACGAGACCGCGCCGTGGAACAAGTTCAGCTACGGTGTGGCTGATCGTGGCGCCTCGATCCGCGTTCCCCACTCCTTCATCAACAACGGCTACAAGGGCTATCTGGAAGACCGTCGTCCGAACTCGCAGGGCGACCCATACCAGATCGCTTCGCAGATCCTGAAGACGATCTCGTCCGTGCCTGTCGACAAGAAGGCCGTCGCCTAAGATCCTCCCGGCCCGGACCTTGGGGGCTTGGTCCGGGTTGGCTTTCAATCCGCCGGAGCTGCGAAGCTCCGGCGGATTTTTGCGTTCTGATGACAACGCTTGTTGTGGGTCTGACTTCTATGCCGGAGTGAAGCCTGTCCATGTCGGCCGAAACCGGGATAGAGTAGTCGTCAGGATGCGCGCGGAGCCGGGGACACGGCTGGTGTTTGAAGGCTTCTACAAGGTGCGGTTTCAGCTCGGCGACGCCGTCGGCCGGAGCGTGATGTATGCCGGCAATGGCAAGATGCTCGGCGGCAATTCGGCGTTCGCGCATATCGGCACCTACGAGAAGACCGAAGGCGGCGTCGACATCATCATCAAGACCGTCCGCCACAACGCCGATCCGAATTACCGCGCCATGGCCGGCACCGACGATGCGACGCTGATCGCGAAAGGTTTTCCGGACGGCGATCTCTACCGCTTCAAGGGCGAGCTGAAAGAGCTGCCCGGCGTGCCGTTCCAGTCGGTGATGACACCGATCACGGAGGAGGAGGTGCCGATCGCCGGCGGGGTCGGCGAGCCCGGCATCACCGATGGTCTCTATTCGATCCACCTGCGCATGCTCGACGGTGTCGACGGCGGGCTCACCGGCGTGATGCTGCTCAACCGCGGCCGCATCCTCGGCGGCGATGCTTCGTTCTACTACCTCGGCAGCTACATCGCCACGAACGGCCGCTGGAAGGGGCAGATCCTCAACCAGGAGCACACCCCGGCCAAGGACGATCCGATCTTTGGCGGCCACGAGGTCGGCATCGGATTTGCCGGCACCTATGATGGCGATCAGGCGATGCTGGAAGCGACTGCACTGGCCGGCAAGCGCAGCCTGCGCCTGTCCGCCACGCTCGAGCTGATGCATCGCGCCTGATCGTATCAGGGAAAATCGCTGATGGAAAAAATCCGCATGCTCTCGACGCTCGGCCTGATGGGGGCGATGCGCAGCCTGTCATCCGCGTTCGGGGCCGCAACGGGCATTCACGTCGATGCCGACTTCGCGCCGACCCTGGCGTTGCTCAGGCGCCTGCGCGCCGGCGAGGCGGCCGATCTCGTCATTCTCACACGCGAAGGGCTCGACGAGGTGATAGGCGAGGGGCGCGTGATCGCGGACAGCGCAGCCGACCTCGCGCGCTCCTATGTCGGCCTCGCCGTGCGGGCCGGGCAGCCGCATCCCGATATTTCCAGCGAAGCGGCGCTGCGCAAGGCGCTGCTCGCGGCGCGGTCCGTCGCCTATTCACGGCTGGGTGCGAGCGGCGTGTACTTCGCCCAGCTGATCGTGCGGATGGGCATCGCCACCGAGATCAATGCCAAGGCCACCATCGTCGAACAGGGCTTTACGGCAGAGCGGCTGGTCAGCGGCGAGGCTGATCTCGCCGTGCAGCAGATCAGCGAGCTGAAGCAGGTCGGCGGCATCGAGGTGATCGGCCCGGTCCCGCACGAATTGCAGACGCCTGCCGTGTTCTCCGCCGGCCGCATGACGGATGCGAAGCAGGCCGAGGCGGCCGATCGCCTGCTGCGCTATCTCGCATCCCCGGAGGTCATGCCCGTGCTGCGCCGGTCTGGACTCGAGCCTTGAATTCGCCGGGACGCCGACGCAACGTGACGGCCATGCGAACCTGTCTCTTTGCCATCCTCTTCGCTCTTGCCGCGCCGGTCGTCGCGCACGCGCAATCGGCCGATCTTGTGCTGTGCGACCGTGTTGCCGCCGATCCCAGCGATCCGGACAAGCCGGCCGACGTGAAGGGCGTGCCTGAGATCGCGGCCGCCGACATCACGACCGCCATCAAATTCTGCAAGCAGGCGTCCGCATCGTCGCGCCGCGCAATGTTTGCGCTTGGGCGTGCCTATGCCGCGAACCGGCAGACGGCGGAAGCGCTCGCTGCCTGGCGCAAGGCCGCCGACAAGGGCTCCAGCGCGGCGATGGTGGAGCTCGGTGTCGCCTATGGCACCGGCTCCGGTGTTGCCAAGGACGAGGCGCAGGCGCGAAAGCTGTTTGAGAAGGCGGCGCAATCAGGCAATCCCCGCGGCGTCTCCAACCTCGCCGCGCTCGGCAGGGCCGGTGGCGGAACGCCGGCCGATCCGGCGCAGGCGCGCACCCTTCTGAGCAAGGCCGCCGAGACCAATGCGGAGGCGCAGTACCAGCTCGGCCTGATGCTCTCCAATGGCGATGGCGGCGAGAAGGATGATGTCGGGGCGCGCGCGCTGTTCGAGAAGGCGGCCGCGCAAAACCATCCCGGCGCGCTGGAGCGGATGGGCGCGTTCGCGCAAGAGGGCCGCGGCG
The DNA here is from genome assembly GCF_019455395.1 of Bradyrhizobium sp. BR 10261. Classification (NCBI taxonomy): domain Bacteria; kingdom Pseudomonadati; phylum Pseudomonadota; class Alphaproteobacteria; order Hyphomicrobiales; family Nitrobacteraceae; genus Bradyrhizobium; species Bradyrhizobium sp. BR 10261. The sequence continues at coordinate 124,324 of NZ_JACOFQ010000012.1, read as the reverse complement.
GTCCCAAGGATAAGGACGCCGCCAAGGCCTATTACGAGCGCGCGGCTGCGCTCGGCGACGAGGACGCCAAGAAGGCGCTGGAGCGGCTGCGCTGCCCCTATGCGATCAAGGACAAGCAGGGCAGGCTCGTCACCACGCTTTGCTTCTAGCGGACGACGAGGCCGCTCTTGATCGAGCGCAAGGTGGCACGGCGCGGCGGGCCTAGATTGCGTCTCCATTGGAATGGAGACGTGCGATGGAACTGTGTCGTTGGATAGTCGTGTTGGCCTTGATGGGAGCGGCCACGGCCGTGACGGCGCAGGATCTCAAATCGCCGTCGGCGGACCAGTACGTGCCGCGGCTCGGCGACATCATGAGTGCCGCACAGACGCGCCACCAGAAGCTCTGGCTGGCCGGCAAAGCGCAGAACTGGGAGCTTTCGGCTTACGAGCTGCGCCAGCTCAAGGCGAGCCTGGTCGAGGCCGCCTTGCTCTATTCCGGCATCCCCGTCAGCAATGTCACGACACTGGAGCCGTCGCTGCAGGCGACGTCCGACGCGATTGCGGCCAAGGACGGCCGCAAATTCGCAAAGGCCCTGGGTGATCTCACCGAGGGCTGCAACGCCTGCCACCGCTCGATGGGACGCAGCTTCGTCGTCATCAAGGTTCCCGCAGACCCACAGCCGTTCGCCAATCAACTGTTTGCGCCACCGGCGAGGCCATGACGGAACGGACCGCGTGCAACACGGTTTGACTGGCAAGTCCACGACAGGAGGCGCCACCATGATCCGCAAGCTCGCATCCGGCGAATACCGGCTCTATTCGCGCAAGGTGAATCCCAAGACCGGCAAGCGGCGCAATCTCGGCACCTTCAAGAGCCGCGCCGCGGCCGAGAAGCACGAGCGCGAGGTGCAGTATTTCAAGCGTCATTGACGGTTGCCGAATGCCCACCAGGCGGGCCCACCGTAAAAGTTGGAAACAACCCCATGCACAGTAGGCAAGTGATTGAAAGGCCGAGCTGGCGGGCCTTCGAAATGGCTATTGCGGATTTTACGAAATTAGCTTGACCCGTCGGGCAAAACAGGTGCATGATGGCACCATGGCAGGATCGGTTCCGCGAGCCCTGCGCGGAAAAGCCTGGTGGCATCGATGCCGCGACGATGCTAGGGACCCGGCGATTCCTTTTGATTTTGCGGGTTCACGATTTTGCTCAACGGGCTCTACAAGGTTGAATACGGCATCAACGGCGCCTTCGGCCGCAGCATCATGTGTCTGCACGACGGCAAGATGCTGGGCGGCAATTCCGCCTTTGCGCATCTCGGAAGCTACGTGGTCAGGGACGGTGTGATCGAAGCCGAGGTCATCACCGAGCGTTATAATGACGATCCCAATTTCAAGCCGTTGATGGGCGCCGACGTCACCACGATCAGGGTGCGCGGTCGCACCGAGGGATCGACCATCCTGCTGGAGGGCAGGGCGGATGCGATGCCCGACGGCGTGTTCTGGGCCAACCTCGCCCTGCTCGACGACGCCGCGCTGCCGCCGCGCGGCACGATCGGGCCGGGCAGCATCGCCAACGGGCTCTATGCGATGCAGCTGCGCGCGCTCGATGGTGTTGATGCCAGTCTCTCCGGCGTCATGCTGCTGCTCGACGGACGTATCCTCGGCGGCGATGCGTTCTTCTACTATCTCGGCTCTTATTCCTCAGCAGACGGCCGCTGGAAGGGCGAGATGCTCAACCAGGAGCACACGCCGGCGAAGGGCGAGAACCCCGTCTTCGGCGGCTATGAGGTCGGGATCGGTTTTTCCGGCTCATGCACCGAAGACAGCGGTGAACTCGAAGGCATCGCGCTTGCGGGCAAGCGCAGCCTGCGGTTGGCGGCCTCGCTCAGACTGATGCGACGGGTGTAGGGAGCCCAATCAAAGGCAGGCGGCCGCGGGTCACAATCGGATGCTTGCTCGACAACGAATGCAGTCTCACGACACATCTTGAAGGGGCCGAACGAGATGAGGGTGGCGAGAACAGGCCCTCAATTCAAGGTCCCTACAAACGCGTTGATCGCATCCGCCGCCTGTTTGGGTTGCTGACACATCCACCAGTGACCCGCGCCCTTCAAGACGGCTACCTTGGCCCCGGCGCGTTCGGCGGAACGGCGCGCCAGCGTCTCCCCGCCGCAATATCCATCCTCCGTCGCAATGACGGCCAGTCCCGGCTTCGTCTTTGCGTTGGGCAATGCGAGTCCCAGATCGCGCATCACCGGCTGTGCCGCCGATCGGTACAGGGTCAGAATGGCGCGGCCCAATCCCTCATCTGCACCCGCGACCACCTGCCGCGCGATCGACGGTGTCATCCCGAGGCTCGCGAAGCGCTCGACGCGCGCCTCTGCGGGCAGCTTCGCCATCTCCGCAAGCGCCTGCTCTCCGACCTTTTCCGTCTGCCAGACCCGCGCGAGATCATGCCAGACGTAATCGGGGTCGAAACATCCCAGGATGTCGCTGGCCCAGGACCGGATCAGTTCCGGACGCTCCATCGCAACTCGCAGGACGTGCCCACCGCCCCAATCGTGGCCGATGAGATCGACCGGTTGGGGCAATCTGGTCAGTTCGTCCGCCAGCCAGTCGCGATAGGCATCCGTGGTGCAGGCGAAGCCAGCGGGAATCGCCGAGCCGAAGCCAGGAGGAGACAGGCGAACGACTTCGCCGCCGCGAAGATATGGCACGAGATCGTCCCATATTGCCGGGGTTTCAGGATTTCCGTGAACCAGAACAATCGTCATCGAACGCGTCCCTTCTTTGCAGTTGTGGTCAGGAGGACGGGCGGATTTCAGGACGACGCCATGCTAGCGCTTCGACCTCGGTGCCGAAAGCCGGTCGAGGCTTTTTGGAGCGGATGCGGCCGGATGGCCCCTCGACCTCAGCTGTCGCCTTGCGGCGACGTGCTTCGAATTGACACCAATCCGGAAGCGCATCAGACTTGCGGCATATTGACTTCGGCTCGTCCGTGGCTCCGCACCGAAACGGATGAGCGAAATACTCTATTTTTTCAGGAGATTTCAATGACCAATCTGTTGGGGACTCACGCCATTGTCATTGGAGCCGGGATCGCCGGCCTCGCGGCCGCAAAGACCCTCTCGTCCTACTTCGAGTCGGTGACGGTGCTGGAACGCGATGCGTTTCCGGAGCGTGCCGAACCGCGAGTGGGCACGCCGCATTGCCGGCAAGCCCATGTTCTACTCAGAGCCGGCCTTCAGGAATTGCTCGCTTCCTTTCCCGACTTGGAAAATGAGCTGGAGCGCGCAGGCGCCGTTCGCACGAGAGTAGCAGTCGATGTTCTGATTGAGACGCCGGGCATCGATCCCTGGCCCCAACGGGATTTCGGTTTCGACACGCTGTGCATGACAAGGCCTCTCCTGGAATTCGTCGTGAGGTCCTTGACCAGGAAACAAGCCAACATCGCACTGCAGTCGCAGTGCCGGGTCAAGAGCCTGCAACTGGCCGCCGACCGACGCGTGACTGGGCTGATCTACGAGCACTCCGGCGCCACCCGGCGGATGAGCGCCGATCTGGTCGTTGACGCGTCCTCGCTAGGCAACATGACATTGGAGACGCTGGACGCCTGCGGGATGCCTCGCCCCGAAGAAACGGAAATCGGCGTCGACATCGTCTATGGCACGGGCCGCTTCCGAATTCCGCGGGACGAGTCGCGCGGCTGGATGGGCGTGATCCATCGGCCTGCCGCCGTAAGTGGCCGCGGTGGTTTCGTTTTCCCGTGCGAAGATGAGAGCTGGCAGGTCACCTTGAACGGAATGCATGGCGACGGTCCACCTGACGACCTGCCCGGGTTCGTGGCTTTCGCCAAGACATTCCGCACCTCGACCATCTACGACGCCGTCAAGGATGCGCCCCTGCTCGGGAGCATTCACCGGTTCGTTTTCCCGAACAGCCGCCGGCGACGCTTCGAGGCGTTGACTGCTTTTCCAAATGGCCTTCTGCCGATCGGCGACGTGATTTGCCGATTCAATCCGGCATTCGGGCAGGGTATGACCGTTGCCGCCCAGGAGGTGGGCGTTCTCCGGCAATTGCTCGACCAGCGGGTCGGCACTCCGTCCGCGCTCGATGGCCTGGCGCCCGCATTTTTTGCCGGCATTCAGAACGTTCTGGCGGCCCCATGGTCGGTGGCGGAGAGTGACTTCATCTACGAGAAGACGCGCGGTGCCCGGCCAGCAGATTTTGTCCAACGCATGAAATTCAGCGGCGCGCTGCAACGTGTTGCCGCCGAGGATGCAGACGTGCATCGCCTGTTGATCGACGTCAATCATCTGCTGGTACCTCCCACCGTGCTGCGCGACCCGCAGATCGTCAACAAGGTGAGCGCGCGGATGGCCGCTTCCACCTGAACGCTCGAACGACGACGCGTTGGCAAGCTCCGGCCCGCGCCGCGGTATCCAGGCGCGCCGTCTGCCGCAGAGGCTGGGCGAATCCCAGCGCTCGCAGGCGTGACTTGCCATTTTCAAGGCGCGAAGTGTAGCGGCGGAATCATGCCATAGTGATGAGGTCAGCTCCAGCTAGCGAGCCGTTGAATGGGACCTCACGTCAGGATCGATCCTCGCCGTCTTCTTGATCTCCTTGCTGTCGCAAGACACGGCTCGTTCAGCGCTGCCGCGGCGGCGTTGAATGTCTCGCAACCCGGGCTGTCGCGCAGCATCGCTCTGCTCGAACGGGAAGTTGGAGCGAAGGTGCTCGAACGTGGCCGACAGGGCGCGCAGCTGAACGCGATGGGGACGGCGCTCATCTTTCACGCCGAAGCGTTGGAAGCGCTTCTGGAACGCGCTCGGGAAGATACGCGTCTGAGAAGCCTGGGCCTTGAAGGGGCAGTCAAGCTCGGCGTGACACCCATCACTGCCGCCGGAATTGTCCCGCGCGCGCTCGAAATCCTGGTCAAGGCCGCACCAAAGATTCACGTTTCCGTCACCGAAGGCCTCGACAGCGAAATCGCCGATATGCTGCGGCGTGGCCATGTCGATCTTGTCGTGAGCAGGATCGGGGGCGGATCGGGCTATCAGGAACTGGCAGAAGAAGAGCTCTTTCGATCCGACTGGGGGCTTATCACCCGCCCGGATCATCCCATCGCGCGGCGTGCGAGCGTCCGGCTCTCGGATCTCAGAGACGTGCGTTGGGTGCTGCCCGCCGGCGGCAGTGCATTCAGGCAGCAAATGGAGCGCGTGTTTGCCAGCTCAAATCTCGGCTGGCCGACGCAGAGTATCAACACGAACTCGATCCTCGCCATCAAAGCCATCGTCATGAGCACGGATTGCGTATCGCTCATGGCGCGAGAACTCGTCGGGGTCGAAGTGGCGGCTCGTCGCTTGTGCATCGTCTCGCTGAAGGGCGTCGAGAACCAGCGGCCGGTCGGCGTGATGTGGAGACGCAACGAAACCTTGTCCCCGGTAGCTGCGCGCGTTCTCGAAATCCTGCGCAGGATCTCGAAGGACGAGCTCGCCGTCCGAAAGCGTGTGGAGTTGCCCAAGAAGGGCGGTCGCTCAGTTGTATAACAAAAATGCATGGTTTTCGAAAAAGATCGTATTGGACGCATAGATAGCCGCTGGCTACGGTCTCTCCCAAGGGAGGAGAACAAGATCGCGATCACGCGGATACCAATTGCCGCACCCGATCTTGAACATCTGCCCCGCCGGTTTTGGTCGTGCGGAGATCGTTCTTATGAAGCTTGCTACATTCAAAGTGGGGCAGGAGCAGCTCGTTGGCGCCTTGGAAGGGGAGGAGCTGGTCGTCCTCGATGTGCCCAACATGCGAGCGTTGTTCGAGATGGGAGCGCCGGTTCAGGAGTTTGCCGCGCGCGCCAAGACGACGCGCCGGTTCGCCTTGAAAGACGTGAAGCTCCAGGCACCGATCATCCCAAAGAAGATCTTCCATACCGCAGGCAATTACGCCGAGCACGCGCAGGAAGGCGATCGGTCGAACTGGGTGGCGGCGATCAAGCCCTGGATTGTATTCTTCCAGAACGTCGATGCGATCATCGGACCCGACGATCCGATCATCCACCCCGAGCATCTGACCAAGGAACTCGACTACGAGATCGAGCTCTGTGTCGTGCTCGGAAAGTCGGGCAAACATTTCAGCGAAGCCGAGGCCAAGGACTATATCGGCGGCTACGTGATCTTCAACGATATCACCGCCCGTGACATCCAGCGGCGCGAAATGGAATCGGCGAATTTCAGCTTCTCCAAGTCGATCGATACGTTCTGCCCGTTTGGGCCCTGGATCGTCACCGCCGACGAGATAGCTGACCCATACAATTTGAACATCGAACTGCGCGTCAATGGCGAGAAGCGGCAGGTGTCGAACACCAGCCACATGTCGGTGACCCTGCCCCAACTGCTGTCCAAATTTTCGCCGGCAGGTTTTTCCGCGGGCGATATCCTCACCACCGGCACAGTCTCCGGCGTTGCCGCGTTCAGTGCCAACCCCAAGGCCTGGTATCTAAAGCCCGGCGACGTCATCGAAGCCGAGATCGAGAAGATCGGCATGCTCCGTAACCGGGTGATTTCCTGGGAGGAGGGGCATGGCGCGCCCGCTCCGGCATTCCAAAAGTTCTGAGGTGCGGGTCATGATTGATCGATCGAGGATCTGGACCGGTTCTCTCAACGAAACGGCTCTTGCCGGCAGGCCCAAGCCATCCGCGGGCTTCTATGACACGACACTGCGCGACGGGGAGCAGGCGGTCGGCGTGGTGTTCGGCGTCGAGCAGAAGCTGGAGATCGCAAAGCTGATCGACGGGCTCGGGGTCGGACGGATAGAGGCCGGTTTCCCTCGCGTGTCCGACGAGGACAAGGAGGCCATCAAGGCAATTTCCGCCGCCGGGCTGAAAGCGGAGCTCTGGGGCTTTGCGCGCGCGATCATCGAGGATGTCGCCGCTGTCGCTGATCTCGGCTTGAAGCATCTGGTGATCGAGGCTCCGATTTCCAACGCGAAGCTCGGCGCTCTCGAAGTTGCGCGCGAGACCGTGCTGAAGCGGATCAGGGATGCGGTCGCCTTCGGCGCAAAGAACGGCCTCAATGTTGCGTTTTTCGGTGTCGACTCGACGCGCGCGGATCTGGACTTCTTCGAGACCGCCTACAAGACAGCGATCGAGGCCGGTGCGAGAGAGCTGGCGATCGTCGATACGCTCGGCATCGCCTGTCCGGAAGCCGTGGACTTCCTGGTCCGCCGTGTGAAGTCGTGGGTCGGGACCGTTCCGGTGCATTTTCATGGCCACAACGATTTCGGACTCGCCACTGCCTGCGCGGTCGCTGCGATCAACGCGGGCGCATCCTGGATCCACGGCACCATCGACGGCATCGGCGAGAGAGCGGGCAACGCCAATCTGCCCGAGATCGCGCTGACGCTCGAGCTGCTCTACGGTATCCAGACGGGCATTGATCTCGCGCGCGTGCGCGATGCATCAAAACGCCTGCGCCAAATCGCTTCTTATGAGCTCGAGCCGTGGAAGGCGGCCGTCGGCCGCAACCTGTTCATCCGCGAAACCGGTGCGGTCGCGGCGCAGTTTCACATTCCGCAGGCGATCGAGCCCTATTCGTCCGAGCTCTTGAACACGTCGCGAGGCATCGTGCTCGGGAAGAAGAGCGGCGCCGCCTCGATCGCCATCAAGTGCAGGGAGCTTGGCATCGAAGCTTCCCCGGGAGCGCACGCCAGGCTTCTTGTTGACGTGAAGAAACTCGCCATGGCGAAGCGTCGGCTGGTCAGCGATGCGGAATTCCTGGAGCTCGCCCGGCAGGTCTCCTGACCGCGCTCAATCTTGATTGGAAACGCCGATGAAGAAATTCGCTGACAGGAAAGTGCTGGTGACCGGCGCGGGTCGGGGGTTCGGCCGCGCCCTGGCGCTGGCCTTCGCTCGGGAAGGTGCTGACGTTGTCGTGCACTACAACAGCTCGGCCGCGGGTGCGGAGGAGGTTGCCGGCGAAGTTCGCGCTTTGGGACAAAAGGCCGCGATCGTCAGGGGCGACATCTCCAGCCACGCGGACGTGCTGCACATCACGAAAACCTCCTTCGAGGCTTTGGACGGCCTCGATATTCTCGTCAACAATGTCGGGGACATGGCGCTCGACCAGGTGTCCTGGCGCCAGTTCGACGAGAAGGTGATCGATCACACGCTCGCCGTCGACATCAAGGGCACGATGTTCATGATCCATGAGGTCGGTTCGCGAATGCTCGACGGGAGGGGCGGGGTGATCGTCAATATCGGGTCTCAAGTGGTAATCGCAGGAAGCCCGCGCGCGCCGCAATACGCCGCGGCCAAGTACGGCGTGATCGGCCTGACCAAATCATATGCGCGGGCGCTGGCACCGAAGGTGCGGGTGAACACGCTGGGCGCGGCCTTCATGGAGACCGAGGCGCTGAAGAACCGGCACGACTGGAAGAACGGCCGCCGTGACGAGATCCTGAAGCAGACGCCGCTTGGCCGGATCGCGACGCCGGAAGACATGGTCGGCCCGACGCTATTCCTGGCAGGGGACGATTCCCGTCACATGACCGGACAATTCCTGCTCTGCAATGGCGGGCTTGCGATGGTGGGTGCCTAGAGCGCGATGAGATCGGGTTGAATCGTCATCGCGCTTTAGCTGTTGGTTTGAGCATGATCTTTTCGGAAAACCACTTCACACTTTTCCGGATCATGCTCTGGCAGGACGATACTGGGCGGCAGTCGAACAGCAGAAATCGACGCCGTGGGGAAGCGACAAACGGAGGAAAACATGACGGCGGTAGACCAGGGACGCGTGATCGAGACGTCGGTGCCAACCAAATCGTCGCCGGCTTTCAGGCGACTGGCGATCGCCTCGTCGCTCGGTTCGGCTATCGAGCATTATGACTTCTTCGTATACGCGTTCACGGCTCCCATCGTCTTCGACCGTTTCTTTTTCCCCAAAATGGACTCCGTCGCGAGCACGATGGCGGTCTATGCCACCTTTGCCGTCGGCTTTGTTGCGCGTCCGCTTGGAGGAATTGTCTTCGGCCATTATGGAGATCGCGTCGGCCGCAAGGCGATGCTGATGATGACCTTCCTGCTGATGGGCATCGCCAGCTTTCTCATCGGTTGCCTGCCGAGCTACGATTCAATCGGGCTCCTGGCGCCCATCGGGCTCGTGGTTCTTCGCTTCATCCAGGGTTTCGCGTTCGGTGGCGAATACATGAATGCGGTGTCTCTGACGCTCGAGAACGCACCGTCGGCGCGGCGCGGCTTCTTCGCATCCTGGATCAATGCCTCGGGTCCCGTCGGCGTCGTTGCGGCTTCCGGCCTCATCGCTCTTCTCGGGTTCATTTATTCGCGGGAGGATTTTGCGAACTGGGTCTGGCGGGTGCCGTTCGCCCTGAGCCTGGCTCTGGTCCTGATCGGCACCTATGTGCGCGCTCAGGTGGATGAATCCGCGCTGTTTCTCGCGACCCGGGCCAAAGCGGAAGACGACCGGACTCCTCTGCTGACGATTCTCAAATCCTGGAAGAAGCCGGTCGTTCTGGCATGCCTCGTCAATATGGTGCACAGCTCGTTCAACTATATGAGCACGGTTTTCGTGCTCGGCTATGCCGTCAAGACCCTCGGCATGCCCCAATCGTCGATCACATCGGGCGTGACGGTCGCCAATATCGTGGAGATGTGCGCCGTTCCGTTGATCGCCGGATTCAGCGACAAGCTCGGCCGCCGACCATTTATTATTCTCGGCATCGTGGTCGCCGCCGTGTGGTATCCGATCTTCTTCCAGATATTGCTGACCAAAGAACTGCTGGGGATCGTGGCGGGCTTCGTCGTGTCGCTCGGCCTGGTCCATGCGTTGATTTTCGCGCCAGAGGCGGCGTTCACGGCAGAGCTGTTCCCGACCAGGGTTCGGGTCAGCGGCAGTTCGCTCGGAAAGCAGCTCGGGATTGTGCTCGGAGGTGGACTGGCGCCGCTGATCGGGACCGCTCTGATGGGTTCAAGCACGAGCTTCACGCCGGTGATCCTGTACTTCGAGGTGATCGCCTGTCTCGCCCTGCTCGGCGTGTTCCTCGCACCCGAAAATTCGCGAAAAGCGTTGGAGTGAGCCGGTTTCTCGGAGCAAGTGTCCCGATGAACGGTCTCGGCCTGTCGCACCTGGTCGTGGACGGCATCGAGCTCTCGTTGACCGGTTTCGCGGAAGGTCTGACGCGGGAAGAGCTCCTCCGCGAGCTAAAAGAGCATGCGAAGGGTGCCGCAGGGATCGTCGCGCGTTTCGAAAGTCCGTAGGTTGGAGAGCCCGCGAGGGTCTCTCGTTTGGGACGACAGTAAAAAGACCACTACTGGTTTGCGGTAGCGCTCATTGTTTTAGCGCAGCACGCGCGGTCTTGATGTAGTCCATGCATTCGGGCCAATCTTCCTCTCTCACCTCGTTCTCGGCACCGCTAAGTGCCTTGCGCAAGGTTGCCATCACAGGAGCCGGATGTTTTTTCCTGAGCTCTGCCTTGATCATCTCAAGACCCTTCTGACAATCGGATTTGCTGTCCGCCAGGACCGCGGTCGGGGTTATCATCACGGCTGCCAGTGCGACCAACAAGACTGAACGCAGCATATCTTCTCCTCCATTGCCTTTTGCTTGTTCGGCGGGCCAAGCTCGAAAATGTCGGCCCGTCAGGCTACGATCCTTACCGAGCTCTGTCCTGTCTGGCCCTGTGCCTCCTCCACGGCAAACGGCAAGCTGCCGCATCCATCGCAGGATGCAGCCAAGCTCGAGGGACGAAAAAATAGGCCCCAGCTCGCGTGGTATCGGGGGGCATTGAGCTGGGGCCATTCGGGGTCGCCCTTGGGGAAGGGCATCGGGAAAACTCGGCAATAGCGGAGATGTTCCTGACCCCAACCGGCTTCCCCCGATCGCTGGCGGAATCAAGCAGGGGGCGGCCTGTCGGCGCGTTTTGGCGTCCTTCAAGGGCGAAATCCGTACCCCGCCGGACTTCCCTTGGGCAGGGGCATGGCCTATTACGCTGCAACGCAAAAATTCCCCCGAAAAGACCTCATGATCCGCCTCGACAACGTCAGCAAGCAAGCCGGCCACCAGATCCTGTTCATCGAAGCCTCCGCGGCCCTCAACAAGGGCGAGAAGATCGGCCTCGTCGGCCCGAACGGCGCCGGCAAGACCACGCTGTTCCGGATGATCGCCGGCGAGGAGCTGCCGGACGAAGGGCAGGTCTCGACCGATCGCGGCATCACCATCGGCTATTTCAACCAGGACGTCGGCGAGATGAGTGGCCGCAGCGCCGTCGCCGAGGTGATGAATGGCGCCGGTCCCGTCAGCGAGGTTGCGGCCGAGCTGCGCCAGCTCGAGGCTGATATGGCCGACCCTGATAAGGCCGACCAGATGGACGAGATCATCGCTCGATATGGCGAGGTGCAGCATGCCTTCGAGGAGCTCGATGGCTATGCGCTGGACGGCCGTGCGCGCGAGGCGCTGTCCGGTCTCGGCTTCAGCCAGGAGATGATGGACGGCGATGTGGGAAAGCTCTCCGGCGGCTGGAAGATGCGCGTGGCGCTGGCGCGCATTCTCTTGATGCGGCCCGACGTGATGCTGCTCGACGAGCCGAGCAACCATCTTGATCTCGAAAGCCTGATCTGGCTGGAAAAGTTCCTGCACGATTACGAAGGCACGCTGCTGATGACCTCGCATGACCGCGAGTTCATCAATCGCGTGATCTCCAAGGTGGTCGAGATCGATTCCGGCTCGCTGACGACCTACACCGGCAACTACGAATTCTACGAGCAGCAGCGCGCGCTGAACGAGAAGCAGCAGCAGGCGCAGTTCGAGCGCCAGCAGGCGATGCTTGCGAAAGAGATCAAGTTCATCGAGCGTTTCAAGGCGCGCGCCTCGCACGCAGCCCAGGTGCAGAGCCGGGTGAAGAAGCTCGACAAGATCGAGCGGGTCGAACCGCCGCGCCGTCGTCAGAGCATCGCCTTCGACTTCCCGCCGGCGCCGCGCTCGGGCGAGGACGTCGTGGCGCTCAAGGGCGTGCACAAGGGCTACGGCAGCAAGCGCATCTATGATGGCCTCGATTTCATGATCCGGCGCAGGGAGCGCTGGTGCGTGATGGGCGTCAACGGCGCCGGCAAGTCGACGCTGCTCAAGCTGGTCGCGGGCGCGAGCGAGCCGGACGAGGGCACCGTGGCGCTCGGGGGCAGCGTCAAGATGGGCTATTTCGCCCAGCACGCGATGGACCTGCTCGACGGCGAGCGCACCGTGTTCCAGTCGCTGGAGGACCAGTTTCCGACCGCGGGGCAGGGGAGCTTGCGCGCGCTCGCCGGCTGCTTCGGCTTCTCCGGCGACGACGTCGAGAAGCGCTGCCGCGTGCTCTCAGGCGGCGAGAAGGCGCGCCTGGTGATGGCGAAAATGCTGTTCGATCCGCCGAACTTCCTGGTGCTGGACGAGCCGACCAACCATCTCGACCTCGCCACCAAGGAGATGCTGATCAATGCCCTGTCGGATTTCGAAGGCACCATGCTGTTCGTCTCGCATGACCGGCATTTCCTCGCGACCTTGTCGAACCGTGTGCTCGAGCTGACGCCTGATGGCATCCACCAATATGGCGGCGGTTACACGGAATACGTGGCGCGCACCGGCCAGGAGGCGCCGGGATTGCGGAGCTAGGGCTGTTTGCGGATCCTGCAATGACGCAACTCTCGTAGAGTGGGCAAAGGCGCGCGTCTTCGCGCGACGTGCCCACGTTCTGTCGGGCTCATGGAGAGGTGGTGGGCACGGCGCAAGTGCGCCTTTGCCCACCCTACGAAATTCGATCGCGCAGGATATCGCGCGCTCGCTTACCGCAAGATCTCGCGCAGCATCTTGCGATCGGAGGCCATGCGGCCTTTGATGACCGCTTCAAGCGGGACCAGCCGACGCTCTAGTAAGTGTAGAACATCCGCTGGATTTCCTTGGTGTCTGATGTCTTGGTCAGTGCCAGCATCAGCAGGATGCGCGCCTTCTGCGGATTGAGCGTATCGGAGACGACGAAATCGTGCTCGTCGTCCTTGGCTTCGCCGTTGCGCGCGACGATGCCGTTGCCGACGCGGCTGCTGCGGACGATCACGACACCCTTCTTGCGCGCCTCGTCGAGCGCCGGCTCGACCGCGGGACGGGCCAGGCTGCCGTCGCCGACGCCGGCATGCACGATGCCCTTGGCGCCGGCGGCGACAAAGGCGTCAACCGCGACCCGGTTCATGTTGGCATAGCCGTAGACGATATCGACCTGCGGCAGCGTATCGAGGTTGGAGACGTCGAACTCGGAGTCTGCGGTGTGCCGGCGGGTCGACTGACGATAGAAATACGGCTTGTTGCCCTGCATGTAGCCGAGAAAACCGAGCTCGGGCGTGCGGAAGGTGTCCGCGGTCGAGGTGTTGTTCTTGGTGACCTCGCGCGCCGCGTTGATCTGGTCGTTGAGAGCGACGAGCACGCCCTTGCCGACGGCCTCTTCACTGCCCGCCAGGATCACGGCATTGAAGAGGTTGATCGGCCCGTCCGCGCTGATCGCCGTCGACGGCCGCATCGCGCCGACGATCACGACGGGCTTCTTGCTCTTGACCACGAGGTCGAGGAAATAGCTGGTCTCCTCGATCGTATCGGTGCCGTGCGTGATGACGATGCCGTCGACGTCGTCCTGCGCGAGCAGCGCGTTGACGCGCTTGGCAAGCTTGAGCCAGTAGTCGTTGTTCATGTTCTCGCTGGCGATCTGGAAAACCTGCTCGCCCTTGACGTTGGCCACCGTCTTCAGCTCGGGAACGGCGTTGAGGAGGGTGTCGATGCCGACCGTAGCCGCGGTGTAACCGACCACCGTGGTGCTGCTGGCTCCGGTGCCGGCAATCGTGCCGCCGGTCGCCAGAACCATGACGTTGGGCAGACCGGGACCTCTCGCGTTCGCAACGTCGAGACTGATGAGCAGCGCAAACAGCGTGCCCATCGTCGCCATCATGTAATCACGCACTCGAAACCGCAACATCTCGACCACCCTTGGCTAGAATCTTCGTTGATGCGCCCCAGTTCGCTCAGCGCCGCATGATCCGCCAGTGGAGGCGTTCTGTCTAGGGTGGCGATGATCTGGCCTTACGCGCTCGGCGCGCGCAGGACGGCGCTCGGCGAGGCGAGGGCCTTGAAACGCCAATGGCCGGGACATCTGGCGCGAAGACGCGCTACTGCCCGGCCATGGCGGAGTTGGCTTGTTGATGGCTGGCTGAAAGCCGCCAACGCACAACAGCGCCTTACGCGCCCATCTCGCACTTCTTCATAAAGCTGTTCTTGGCCGCGCCGGCGAGCGGCTTGCCATCGGAGCCGACGGCCTTGGGCGCGCAAGCATCTGCCTTGCACTTCTTCATGAACGAGGTCTTGGCCGCACCGGCGAGCGCCTTGCCGTCCTTGCCGACCGCCTTGCTTTCGCAGGTGTCGTCCGCAAGGGCCGAGCCCGCCGCAAAGGTGGCAACGAGCGCAGCCAGGAAAATCCGTTTCATCATTGGGCGTCTCCCTAAACCAAAAATGGCGCCTCGGATTGGAGCCCGGAATCATGGCGCAATCAAGCTGGATCGCGGCCCGGCATTGGTCATCGCTTCATTTTTTCCAGCCGTTGACGGTGGCAATCGCCTTGACGAGAGCGTCGTCCAACGCTGCCTGATTCCCGGGAGTGGACTGCCGCCGCGAGGATGGCTCGTCGAAACCATGGGTGGCGCCGGCGTAAACGGTGACGTCGATGGGACTGCCCGCCTGCCGTGAGCGGTCGGCGAAACGCAGGCAGCGCACCGGCGAGACCTCCTCGTCGTCGGCGCCGAGGAACATCGCAATCGGCGCCGTGTTCGAGATTTTTGATGCCAGCAGCGCGGACGGCCCGCAGCCCGGATAGAATGCGATGGCGCCGCGATAGCCCGCTTGGTTGCCTCGTTGATTTCCTTGCTGGTTGTCTTGCCGGATCATCACGTTGAGTGCGGTGCTGCCGCCATTGGACCAGCCTTGCAGATAGATCTGACCGGCGACGACGTCGTTGCGGCTATGCAAGTAAGCGAGTGCACCTTCGGCGTCGAGCGGGCGAACATTGGTCTCGTTGACGTCGGCGCGGTCAGGATCGCCATGCGTGAAGCGGCCAAAGCCATGGGCCTTGCCGCGCGGGCCAAAGCTGTCCGGCAGCAGCGCGAGATAGCCACGCGCCGCCCAGTATTCGCCCCACATGACGTGGCGCTTCGACAAGGTGTTCGCGTTGCAAGGCGAACTGGTGCCGGCGCCGACGAAGGTGCAATCGGCATTGACGTTGCTGGAATAAGGTCCGCCGCGCCCGTGCAGCATGACGATGGCAGGCCAGGGGCCCGATGTGCTCGGCTCGAACACATAGCCCGTGAGCGCGGTCCGGCCATCGGCGCTGTTGAAGTAGACGGTCTTTGGCGCCGCGGAAGCGGTTGCGACCGACAGCAAATTGGTCGCCAGGCCGACAAGAATACCGATGACATGACGCGACACTTTGATCCGGTCCGGTCGCCACGCGATCAGGCGCCGCGCGCCAGCAACGCGCCGAAGTCCGCGCGCGCGCGCTTTGCTTCGGCACGCGCTGCCTCCGAGGCATCGCCCATGCCGAAATAGCCGTGGATCAAGCCCGGGCCCTCGTGGTGCTTGACGCGCACGCCGGCGGCTTCCAGTGCCCGCGCATAGGCCGCGCCTTCATCGCGCAGCGGATCGAACCAGGCGGTGGTCACGACGGCCGGCGCGAGTCCGGCAAGCGATGCGGCGCGCAGCGGCGAAACCCGCCAGTCCGCGGCGTCAGCGGGATCAGCGAGATAGTGGCCGCAAAACCATTCCATCGTGGCGCGCGTGAGGAAGTAGCCGTCGGCATTCTCAGCACGTGACGGAAAGCGCGCGTTCTCGCCCGCGTCCGCGTAGCTGCCCACGGCGTCAACCACGGGATAGACCAGCAATTGCGCGGCGAGCTTGATGCCGGCATCGCGGCAGGCGATCGCGGTGGTGGCGGCGAGATTGCCGCCGGCACTGTCACCGGCAACGCCGAGCCGCCTGGCATCGCCACCAAATTCCGCGACGCGGTTGAAGACATCGCTCACGGCGCTGAAGGCGTCTTCGAACGCGCCCGGAAATCGGGTCTCCGGCGGACGCCGATAGTCGACGGAAACGACGTCCGAACCGGTCTCGATGGCGAGATTGCGCGCCTGGCGGTCGTGAGTCTCCAGGTCGCCCGCGACCCAGCCACCGCCATGGAAGTACACCACGGTCGGCGCAGGCTTGGTGCCGACCCGGTAAACACGTGCATCGAGCGGACCTGCGCCGCCTTTCACCTTGATGTCCTGGACTTCAGCGACGGGCGGTGGCGGCACGGCGGCGCGCGCGGCAGCCAGTGCGCGCAAGGAATCACGGGCGGTCTGTGGCGTCATGATCGCGGGATCGCGCATCGGCATGAGCGGAATGATCTGGGCGATGACGGGGTCGAGCGGCGCGGCCATCACAGCTCCTCCAGGGTTCTTGCAGGGTTCTTGGTCTTGCTTGCGCCTTACCATAGGTTTCGCGCGCCGCATCGGCAACCGGTGCTGTTGCGGAGGACATCATGCATTCCGACATCGTGCGCGAGGTCGCTGCGATTCCTGAAGACGAGGTCATCATGACCTGCGTTGCGATGGGTTATCCCGACGACAACTTTGCCGCGAACGCCGTTCGTTCGGATCGCGAGGGTAACCACGAGTTCGTGCGTTATGTCGGTTTCGCCGACTGAAAGCAGAGGCCGGAGGAGATTATTCCCCTCGCGATTTTTTTTCGTGTGGAGTCATCGCGACCTCTTGCAATCTGCATCGTGCAGGAGGAACAATATGCGGACTCAAGGGTTTGTTGCTGGCGCGAGGGAATTGACATGCGGCGGCTGGCTAGCCTGGTTCGATGGTTCTTCGGTCCGCGGATGCGGCGCCCGATCGATGATGATCCCAGTCTTCCTTTTACTCCTGAAGAGTTCAGCAGGCTGATCCGCAGCGGCAAACGCGAGGATATGAAGCTGCTCGCCGAGGGACTGGCCTGTCGCTCGATCCCGCGCCGCATCAAATTCCGGGCGACACACTAGGACGCGATAACCCACGACGTCATTCCGGGTCGACGATCGCGCGCGGGTTATCTCGTGAGAGCGACCTCCTTGAAGGAGGCCACCAGCGCCTTCTCCAGCTTTCCCGTCATTGCGCAGACAATGTTGTAGGCTTCGGTGCGCGGCATCGTCGGCTTGTAATGCCGGTGCTCGATCAATGCGGCGAAGATGTCCGAGATGGTGAGAATGCGCACGATATCGTTGATGCTGTGCCCCGCCAGTGCGTCGGGATAGCCGCTGCCGTCGAGATATTCGTGATGGTGGCGGACCGCGTCGAGAATCTCCGGCGATATTTTCTCATGGTCCTTGAGAAAGTCGTAGCCGGCTACCGGATGCGTCTCGATCATGGCGCGCTCGGCGTCGTCGAGCCGGCCTGGCTTGTCCAAAATGGCGAGCGGGATCCGGGCCTTGCCGATGTCATGGAACATGGCGGCCGAATACAGCCGCTCCAGGTCGGCTCGTCCGACGCCGAGGCTCAGCCCGAAGTCGATGGCCACGCCCGTGACCAGCAGGCAATGCTGGTAGGTTCCCTCATGGTGGCGCCGCACGGTCGTGAGCCATTCGGACAGGCCATGCTCGGTGATACGATCGGCAATCCTGCGCCCGGCGTCCTTGGTGCCGTCGACGTCGAGCGGCTCGCCCATGGTGACGGCCGTGAACATCGACGCGATAGCGGTCGCCGCGGTCTCGACCGCGTTGTCCGGCTGCGTCGAGCAGCTAGCTGAATCCGCTGCCGGCTCGGCTGGCTCAGCCAGCGCGGCCAGCAGCCTGATCTTGTTCAGCGGGCCGGGAAGGACGAGGGTCGCGCCGAGCGCGTAGGCCTGCGAAACGCAGACGTGCGAGGGTTGCTCGACGAGGAAGATGCGCTTGGTAGCCTTTGCAAGTCTGGCGCTTCGCTTCTTGATCGCCGCGATGTTGTCGACGTCACGCAGCTCCGCGCGGATCACGATGGCGTAAGGCATCTGCGACAGCTTGGCTTCCGCGTCGAGCCGCTCGCCAGCAACGGCGAACCGCTGTTCGAGCACCGCGCAGATGCGGGACAGTTTGTCGGAGCAATCGGCCAGCACATGCACGAAAGGACGTGCCGATGGTGCTGCTCGATGGCGGTCGCCTTTGACGTAGCCGGTTATGGTTCGCGCGTTCTGCACGGAAGGCCTGGACTATATTGGGGTTGAACGAGCCTGATGATGTATCGAGCCTTTGCTGCCTACTTGCTTTGCGCTATGGCGGCCGTCGCGTTCGCCGCTTTTCTCTTGGCGCCCGCAGTGACGAAGTGAACGCCGGCGGTGGTGCCGTCGATCCACACCAGCTCGCAGCGCCGATAGGCCAGCCCCGTGGACGACAGCACCAGGAAGAATTCCTTGGCTTGCAATACGTCGAGCGTGCCCTCGACCTCGAGCTTGGCGCCTGTTTGCGACACGTCGAGCAGCACGCAACTGCGCCGCCAGGTACCGTCCGAGCCCATCAAGTTGACGGGTTGTCGGTGGTCCATCTTCACGCGAGCGTTCTTGCGTCCATTTAATCTCATCGGCTATTTCCCCATTCCGGCGCCGCAATGTCCTGGATCGCGTGTGTTTGCGCTCGCTGCGATTTCGCCCCAGCGCACCGTCCATTGGCTGGTCGACAGAAGAAGTGTCTCGAATATATGTTGCGCGCGCTCCCGCTGGGCGAATGAGAGTCGCGTGCCGCCGCGGTTACTCAGGATTGCCAGCGTGGTCGCCCAGTTCAGGCGCGAGGCCCGACAAGCCATTACGAGGCCCTCGCAATCCTCGTCTCTCATGACATGCTCGACGATCTCGATGGGGGCGCCTGACAGAACTGATAGGGCCATGAGCAGATTGGCGGTCTCGCCGCGGATCGCAAAACGGTTCACCGTAGAATCGTTGAGCCTTCCGACGCGGTTGAGGGCGACGATTTCGGGTCTTGCTTTCGCATAGTCGTCTGCCGTGGGTAGCTTCAGCGCAACAGGCGCGGGGATCTGCGCCGGTGGCTTGGCGGAGGCGTTAGGCCTGGCCGCAGCTTTCGGCCCGGGCGAAGCCGAGAGCAGCTTGCGCAGGACGTGGTCAGGCGTGCCTGGTCGGAGCGCCAGAAGCTTCGTGATTTCGTCGTCCGCTGCACTGGTCTCGACGAGCAGGGCGTAGACCGCTTCGGAAAATCTGGCTCCAGGATTCTTGATCAAGACAAGGCGAACTGCGCGCGTGCCGTGCGCGACCAGCGCTTCGGCCACGGCCTCTTCGATCCCATCACGGGTCGAGATCGCGAGTTGATGAGCTTCGCTGCATGATGTCGCGATCGCCGCGAGGTCGGCGGTCGAGAGGGCCCGCGAGTTTCGCAGGAGCGGGCATGCGATGGCTGGATCATCATGCGATGCCAGATGTCGCAGCGTTTCTTGCGGTGCAACTTGCAGCCTCGCAAGGGCCTCGCCCAGCTCCATCAGCGCGGCAGGCGCGACGCGCCCGGTCAGCCGGAGCAAGACGCCGTCGACCACGTTGACCAGCAATTCCTGAGGCCTGTCGCGACCGGACGCGAGCAGACGAACAATCCCTGCAAGGATACGGGCGCAGCGCTCCTGCGGGCAGGCCGCGACCGCTTCTTCCAACTCAACCAGAATATCGGCAGGCGAATTTGCCGTCATGGCAGGAGCCTGAACTCAAAAAAGGCTTAAAAATATCAAACAGGGTCCATTGCAATCCAAAGATGTTAATTTAGATTTATGCTTCGGTTGTGCGGGTATTCCTGCACTAGGAAACGATATCGAAATTTGGCGAGCTTTGACGGGCCGGCTTGTGACGCTCGCCAACTGGCGGAATAGGTCAGAATGAGTCTTTCGGGCTAACCCGATACCTCAAAGGGGAGGATCGAGCCGGCACCGCCGCCGGACGGGCGTCGGTTTAGATGCGACGTTTCAAATTACCATGAACAGTGTTGATGGTGCGCCTGCGTTGGCTCTCAAGACATTTCGCTTCTCTGACGTCGATGAATTTCGAAGCGCCATACGGGGCCTGAATTTCGAGTTTACGCCTTTCGTCAGGCACATTTCGTCCGAGCAGACGATCCTGTCATTGCCGGGCTGCGACGTGAACGTGACGCGCGCGTTCCCGCGCGTTGTCGACGCACAACTGGTCGAAGATTGCACGGCGGTCGGCTTCACGATGGACGACCTCGACGTGCCCATTCGCTTCAACGGTTCGCACCGCGTCCGTCCGGCCATCGTCATTGGCAGCAACGGCGCTGCCTACACCACGATCGAGGAAGTGCAGCGGCAGATTGCTTCGGTGATGTTCAGGCCGCAGGTGACGGGCCGCGGGTGGCCGGGCACGACATCGACCTTCAGGATCTACGAGACGACCGCAGCCAGCTTGAACCGGCTGCGTGATGTGGTCCGGGAGGTCCTGGCTGTTGCGACGGAGCCGGTTGAAGCCGCGGCGATGCCGTTGCAGGCGGCGGCGATGAAGGAATCTCTGCTCGGCGCCGTCGACCAGGTGTTCGAAAACCTGGTCCCGGCACGATGGATCCTGCGTCCGAACGATGAGCGCAACTTCAAGATCTTCCAGGACATCCGCGCGCTTCTGTCCGATGATCTGTCGCAGCCGATCTATAGCGAGGAGATCGCACGCAAGCTCGGTTTCTCCGTCCGCACGATGCATGACGTCGTCCGCCGCTATCGCGGCATGAGCCTGCATCGCTACTTGCGGGTCCACCGCCTGTGGCTGGTCCGCCGGCAGCTCCTCGCCGGCGCCGAGAGCGTGAAGGCCGTCGCGCTGGCCTTCGGCTTCTGGCATCTGTCCGATTTCTCCCGCAGCTATCGCGACCAGTTCGGCGAGACGCCGTCGGAAACGCTGGAGCGCGGACGCGGGCGATAGCACGATAAAGCGGCTGGGGATGGCCGCCGGATTCGTGCTAGCATGCCGCGATGAGCAACCGCATCCTCGTCCTCTACGGCTCCTACCGGTCCGATCGCATGGGCATCCGCCTGGCGAATTTCGTCATCGATCGCCTGCGCGGTCGCGGCGAGGACGTCGAGTTCATCGACGCCAAGTCCATCGGCCTGCCGATGCTCGATCGCATGTACAAGGAGTACCCCAAAGGCACGGCCCCGGAGGCGCTGGAGAAGCTCGCCGGCCAGATCCGCGGTGCGGACGGCTTTGTCTTTGTGACCGGCGAATATAATTGGGGCATCCAGCCCGGCCTAAAGAACCTCACCGATCATTTCCTGGAGGAGTGGTTCTGGCGACCGGCCGCGATCGTGAGCTACTCCGCCGGGCGCCTGTCGGGCGCGCGCGCCTCGACCGCATGGCACGGCACGCTGTCGGAGATGGGCATGGTGGTGATCTCGAGCACCATCGGCGTCGGCCCGATCGCGCAGACGCTGTCTGCCGAAAGCCAGCCGATCGGTGAGGGCGGCAAGGCGCTGGAACGCTCCTTCCCGCGCTTTGCCGACGATTTGCTGTGGTGGATCGAGGCGGCCAAGGCGCAGCGCGCGCGCAAGGCGCCGCCGTATTAGGACGTCCCGGCGCCGGGCGCGGTTGCTCCCGCGGTTGCCCTCGGCGATCCGCTGGGCTAATCGTTCGGCACGATGGCCGCGTATCGGGATACGGCATTTCTGCCGCGACTTGAAGCTATGCGCGGGTTTGCGGCCCTATCAGTGCTCGCGTTCCACGCCTGCATGCAGTCCTGGGAGACGATTGCAACCGGAATGGCGCCGGTCGTTGTCTTCTTCGTGCTCAGTGGGTTCCTGCTCTCGCGATCTCTGGACCGCGATCCTGATCCCCTCACATTCCTCCGTCACCGGCTGTTCAGGCTGCTGCCGGCGGCAATTGTGATCGTGCTGCTGCTGACGCTGGCGTATCGAAGCAGCGGCTTCTACGTGGGCTTCCTGCCCTCGTTCGACCCGCTCAACATTGTCCTTAATGCGCTTCTCGTCAGGAGCGACATCAACGGGGTGATGTGGTCCCTGACCGTGGAATGCGTCGCAATTCCCGTGATCCTGATCTCGCATGCGCTGCTGAGGCGTCATGGCGCGACGCCGGTTTGGATGGTGGTCGGCTTTCTCGTCGCGATCTCGTTTTGGGGACCTTATGTTCACTTATTGGGCGGCTTCACCAATCTTGCGCCACTCTATGCCTTCGTCGTCGGCTTGCTCACGCGATCGGGCGGGAACTTGCTTGTCGGAGGAGTGCAACCGTCTCGGGCAAATGTCGTCGTCGCCACCGCTTTTGTCGTGATGCTTGTTGTCGCGGTCCGGAAGCAGACCGCCGTAACGATCGCGGTCGAGACGCTCTGCGCGTCTGCGCTCGTCTGCCTGGCCGCCTTCGGCCCCGACAAGCTCGCAACGCTGCGGCCGTTCGACTTCGATGTCGTCCGGTTGTACGGGCGAATATCGTACAGCTTCTATCTTCTTCACGCGATCGGACTTGCGATCGCTGTTCGCCTATTGCCGTTCGGCCTGCCGCCTACCATCCGCGCGGCGGCCCTGGCCGTGGTCGCCCTATTGATCACAACGCCGGCGGCATGGCTGATGTGGCGCTTTGTCGAGGTGCCCTTCATCGAGTTGGGACGGCGACGGATGGTGGCAAAAGGGCGCCTGACGGACGGGCTGCTTCAGGCAGCCCTGACTTCACCGAGGAAGCGGTCGAACTGACCGGCGAGGTCGCGCGACTGCGTCGAGAGCTGCTCGGCGGCGCCGAGAACGTCCCTCGCAGCGCTACCTGTATCACCGGCGGCGCGCTGCACGCCCGATATGTTGGCGTTGACCTCCTGGGTGCCGCGCGCCGCCTCCTGGACACTGCGGGCGATCTCCTTGGTCGCCGAGCCCTGTTCCTCGATCGCGGCAGCAATCGCGGTGCCGATCTGGTCGATCTCGGCGATGACGTCGGCGACGTTGCGGATCGCGGCCACGGTCTCGTCGCTGGCGGTCTGGATCGCTGTGATCTGCTCGGAGATCTCGGTGGTGGCCTTGGCGGTCTGGCCGGCCAGCGATTTCACTTCGGATGCGACCACCGCAAAGCCGCGGCCGGCATCGCCGGCGCGCGCGGCCTCGATAGT
The DNA here is from genome assembly GCF_019455395.1 of Bradyrhizobium sp. BR 10261. NCBI lineage: Bacteria > Pseudomonadati > Pseudomonadota > Alphaproteobacteria > Hyphomicrobiales > Nitrobacteraceae > Bradyrhizobium > Bradyrhizobium sp. BR 10261. The sequence continues at coordinate 101,186 of NZ_JACOFQ010000012.1, read as the reverse complement.
GGCGTTGAGCGCCAGCAGATTGGTCTGCTCGGCGATGCTCTGGATCAGGGTGACGACGTCGCCGATCTTCTGCGCGCCCTCGGCAAGCGCACGTGCGGTGTCGCCGGTGCGGCGGGCGTTGTCGACGGCGCGGGCTGCAATCTCGGTCGATTGCGCGACCTGGCGGCCGATCTCGGCGATCGAGGAGGTGAGCTCCTCGGTCGCGCTGGCGACCGTCTGCACGTTGGTCGAGGTCTGCTCGGAGGCGGCGGCGACGACCGCGGCCTGGCTGTTGGTCTGGGCCGCCGTCGAGGTCATCGACTGTGCGGTGCTCTCCATGATGGCGGAGGCCTGCGATAGACCGCCGACCAGTTCGCTGACCTTGGCCTCGAAGGCGCGGGTCAATTCGTCGAGCGCCTGGGCACGGCGCATCTTGCCGTCGTTCTCGGCCTGCTTCTCGGCGGCGAGCCGGTCGGCGCGGATCATGTTGTCCTTGAAGACCTGGACGGCGGCGGCCATCGCGCCGATCTCGTCGGAGCGTTCGGCGCCGGGAATGCCTTCGGCAACCCCGCCGTCTGCAAGTCGTGACATCCGGCTCGTCAGGCTGACAATCGGGGCGCAGACGCGGCGGCGGACAGTCACGATGAGACCTGCGCTGGCGATCAGCACGGCGAGCAGGCCGACGAGGGCGATGGTGAAGCTGGTGCGCGCGGCGGTAGATGCGCCGGCCAGAACCTGCTCGGCGTTGTCATAGAAGGCGTCGCGAACCTCGATGATGGTGGCGAGACCGCGCTGCGTCGAGGCGAAGTAGGTCTCCATGTCGTGTTCGTACTTGCCGGTGACTGCACCGTCCTTCACGAGCTTGAGCTCGCGGCCGAACTCCTCGACATAGACCGCATTGAACTTCTCCAGCGCAGCGGCGACGTTCGCCGGGGTGGCCGGGTTGCCGCGCAGTTCCTGCAGCGACATCACGATCTGGTCGTTGCGGCCCTGCGAGCGGGCGATGTCGGCCTTCTCGGCGTCGGTCGCCGGCTTCTTGCCGCCGACGAGGTTCTTGTGCAGGCTGGAGTTGAAGCCGCCGACGTCGCGCAATGTCATGGCGATGTTGGCGTAGCTGGCCTGCCGGTAGGCGTCGCCGTTGAGGATCGCCATGCGGCGGACCTGCTCGTTGAGCAGCGCGGTGACGCCAGAGTTGAGCACGGCATTGTCGGCGACGATCTGCTTGGCCGCGTCCTTGCGCGCATCGGCGGGACCTGCCAGCGCCTCGTCGATGGCCTCGCGCAGCGACATGAACTTCGCATTGATGCCGTCGATGTTGCTGCCGATGGTGGTGCCGTCGTCGAAGGACGCAGGCAGCTCCCTGCGCAGCGCATTCATCCTGTCGCGGGCGCCGTCGGTCTGCTTGCGCAGCTTGTCCTGCTCGGCGAGCAGCGCGCGATCGATGGTCGCGGGCCCGTAGAGGATGTTGGTGGAAAAGCCGCGCTCGGGATTGAGATAACGCGGGATGTCGCTGACGGCGCGGACGATCGCGAGCCGGCCCTGAGCCTCGGTGATCCGCTCCATCGTCTGGTATTTCGTCACGGCGACATAGACGGCAAGGCCGCCGCCGACGGTCGAGAGCGAGACAATGGCGGTGGTCAGCAGCGTACCGATTTTCATGATTGGTCCGGCAATGGGCGCGGGGAGAGAATGATTTTCTCCGCGCAAAATAGGGGGAGCCTGTTAACCGTGGGTTTACGTTGCCACTCGCGCCCGCAGGTGCGCCGGTTAGGCGTTTCGATCGACAGCTGCCAGGATCGCCAGCGTCGCATCATCGCGCTTGCCCGCGAAATATCTGGCGAGCGCTTCGTCGAAGACGGGCTCGTCGGATACCGCGCCGAACAACGTCATCGACGAGCGGAATTTGGCATCGTCAGGCGCGCCGAGAATGGCGTTGATGGTTCGTCCCTGCACGGCGAGGACGAGGCGGGTGCATTCGATCAGGCGTGGACCGAGGACAGGGTGGGCGAGATAGGCCTGGGCCTCCGCCCGCGACCCGATCGCGTAACGCTGCGACATGGCGCTGAAGCCGAGGCCGGCGATTTGCGGAAAAACGAACCACATCCAGTGGCTTTGCTTCCGGCCCTGGCCCAGCTCCGCCAAAACGGCGCGAAAAACCGGCTCTTGGGCCTTCAGGAAGCGCTCTAGATCGACAGGATCGGTCATAAGATACCTCCGGAGGGCTTGCCGGCCGCGATTATGCCTAACTTTTGGCTCCCAATGTGGTAGCTGGTATAGAGAGTCTCCGGGTGGGGGTTGGGTCCCCCGGGGGTGTCGATTTGGGGATCTGATGGTTTCCGACCGCGTACGCGCCGACAGGCCGTTGTCGCGCCGCCGTATTGGGCGAGCCGAGACGGTACTGCTGTCCGTGGCTGCGATCGCGCTGGCACTGGGTGCCGCCGCGTGGGTCGCGGATATCGGCATTTCGGATTCGGCCAACTCCAGCGCGCTGGTGACCGCCGCACTGCCGCCGGCCAATTCTCCTTCGTTCAATGATCGTTTCGCCTCGCTGTCCGGCAACAATCCGCCGACGCGCGAACTTGGCCTGCAGACCATGCAGCGCTCCGCCCTGAATGCGGTCCAGCTCAAGCTGCGCGATGCCAAGGCGATGCTGGCCCAGAAGCTCCAGGGCGACGACTGGCGTTCGACCTTGATCGATAACGAGCAGCCCGCAACCGAAGAGACCGCAAAGCCCCCGCAGCGCGCCGATGCCGTGCCGATGCCGCGCTCGCGGCCGGTCCAGGCAGACTTCAGCGCGCAGATCGCCTCGAGTCAGGCCTATGCCGAGGCCAAACCCCGGGTCGATAACCGCAACTTCTTCGAGAAGTTCACCGACAAGATCAGGCTGGCCTCGCTGAACCCCGGCGACGGCCTGTTGGGCAGGGCGCCGGATCTCGCCGCGCTCGGTTACGATTCGAAGACGGCGGTCTACGACATCAAGGCCAAGGCGCTCTATTTGCCGAGCGGCGTCGCGATCGAGGCCCATTCGGGCATGGGCGCGCTGATGGACGATCCTGACCATGTCGACCAGCGCATGGTCGGTGCAACCCCGCCTGCGACTTACGACCTCAAGCCGCGCGAAAAACTGTTCCACGGCGTGCGGGCGCTGCGCATGACGCCGACTGACGGCACCAGCGCGCTCGGCCGCGTCGGCCTGCTCACCCATACCTACATGCTCGGCCCGCGCGGCGATTCCAATGGCTGCGTCTCGATCAAGGACTATGATCGCTTCCTCAAGGCCTACGACAATGGCGAGTTCAACCGCCTGGTCGTGGTGCCGAGCCTGAGCGGTGCGACCACCGCCTCGCAGCGCGCCAGTACCGACTCCTGACATTTGTCAGGTGCGGCCGCGCTGCCGTTTTCCCTTCGTTAAGCCGTTGTCGTTCAGAAGCAGCCCATGAGTGATCCACAGAGCTCCGAGACCCCGCTGCGCACGACGTTCAAGATCAAGCTGAACGGTGACACGCTGGCGATCGCGACCGTCGGCCAGGCCTATCAATTCCTCACCAACTTCAAATCGGTCGAGTGGATGGAATTCCGCTCGCTGCATGAAGAGGCCATCGCGGCGCTGGAGGGCGCTGCCGGCAACGCCATGCTCGCGGTCCAGGCGACCAATGCCGTGCGCGCCTTGTTCGTGAGCGCGAAGCTGCTCTGAGCGTTGCCTTCGCGGTCTTCGTAGCCCGGATGGAGCCAATGGGGCCTCCGCCCTCGCTCTCGTAGGGGGGCAAAGGCGCAAAGCGCCGTGCCCACGATCTCTCTCCGACCGCACCCGGAAGGTGGGCACGCTTCGCTTTGCCCACCCTACGGGTTCGGAGTGCCTGGCCCCGGCGCTTCTTCACCCCTCATCCACGTAACGCCACGGAGAAATTAACCGGACATTAACCATATCGGCGGCATCGTTAACCATTCAATAACGGGAACGAGTCGGCCGCCATGGAGGCTGCAGCAAAAGTCCAACGCCAAATGGTGCGCCTGCGCGGGCGCTCCTATGTGGCCTTCGTCTTCGTGCCGACGGTTCCGATTCAGGACTGGCTCCAGGAAATCGACACCACCATCGCGCGATCGCCGGGGTTCTTCGCCGGCCGGCCCGTCGTCGTCGATCTGTCCTCGGTCGATCTCAGCCAGTCCGGCATCGGTCATCTGCTCACCAGCCTTCAGGACCGCAACATCCGCGTGCTCGGCATCGAGGGCGTGGAGGAGAGCCGGTTGACCCCGTCGATGCCGCCGTTGCTGTCGGGCGGGCGGAGCTGCGTGATCGAGCCGACCGCGCCGAAAAAGCCGGAAGCCAAGGTCGAGACCAAGCCGACCTCGCTGCTGCTCGAGAGCCCCGTGCGCTCCGGCCAAACCGTGATCTTCCCCGAAGGCGACGTCACCATTCTGGGCTCGGTCGGCTCCGGCGCCGAGGTCGTTGCCGGCGGCTCCATCCACGTCTACGGCGCGCTGCGCGGCCGCGCCATGGCGGGCGTGAACGGACACACGAGCGCGCGCATCTATTGCCAGAAGATCGAGGCCGAACTGCTTGCGATCGATGGATTTTATCAGACTGCGGACGACATCGACAGCGCCTTGCGCGGCAAGCCGGCCCAGGCCTGGCTGCAAGGCAACACCATGCGAATTACTGCGCTGAATTGACCAGAAGGAGAGATTTGAAATGGCCAAAGTACTGGTCGTGACATCAGGCAAGGGCGGCGTCGGCAAGACGACCACGACCGCCGCATTGGGGGCGGCGCTGGCGCAACGCGGCGACAAGGTCGTCGTCGTCGATTTCGACGTGGGCTTGCGCAACCTCGACCTCGTGATGGGCGCCGAACGCCGCGTGGTGTTCGACCTCATTAACGTGGTGCAGGGGGTGGCAAAGCTCCCGCAGGCGCTGATCAAGGACAAGCGGCTGGAGAATCTCTGGCTGCTGCCCGCCTCGCAAACCCGCGACAAGGACGCGCTGACGGAAGAGGGCGTCGGCAAGGTCATCGCCGATTTGCGCAGCCGGTTCGATTGGGTGATCTGCGACAGCCCCGCCGGCATCGAGCGCGGCGCCTCCATGGCGATGCGCTTTGCCGATGAGGCCGTCATCGTCACCAATCCGGAAGTCTCCTCGGTGCGCGATTCCGATCGCATCATCGGCATGCTCGATTCCAAGACGGTGCGGGCCGAGAAGGGCGAGCGCGTCGAGAAGCACATTCTCATCACGCGCTACGATCCCTCGCGCGCCGCGCGCGGCGAGATGCTGACCATCGACGACATCCTGGAAATCCTCGCAACGCCCTTGCTCGGCATCATCCCCGAGAGCCAGGACGTGCTGAAGGCCTCCAACGTCGGCACGCCGGTGACGCTGTCGAACGCGGAAGGCGCACCCGCGCGGGCCTATATCGATGCGGCGAGGCGGCTGTGCGGCGAAACGATCGCCATGCAGGTGCCGACCGAGCGCAAGGGTTTCATGGATCGACTGCTGCGACGGAGGGCTGCATGAGCATGGGTCTGCTCCGGCTTCTCCGCGGCAACAAGGCATCCGCACCCGTCGCGCGCGAACGGTTGCAGATTCTGCTGGCCCATGAACGCGGACTACGCGGCCAGCCTGATCTGCTCGGCGTGCTGCGTGAGGAAATTCTGGCTGTCGTCTCCAGGCATGTGATGCTGGATCCGACCAAGGTGATCGTACGGCTCGAACGCGGCGACGAGGTCTCGACGTTGGAGGTCGATATCGAGGTGCCCAACGATTTCGAGCGCAAGAAAGTGGCGGTCGGGTAGGGGTGCCCGGCCGACGCCGCTGCCAATTTGGGGTGGGTGCAAAGGCGGTCCGCTGGGCACAGCGGGCCGCCTTTGTCGTTCGCATGAGCGGAACGAGACGCGCTATTCGATCGTTGTCAGCAAGCCCGCGGAGCGCCGAGCCGCGCGCCGCGGTGTCCTCATGACGGGAGAGCGCCCATGATGTCCGAGGTCCAGGTCCACACCATCGCCCGGCAAATGCTGGAGCAGCATGGTTTCTCGGCGATCGCCAAGGCTGCCGAACAGGCGCAAGCCTGCGAGGGGCGCGGGGAGGCCGACGAGGCCAGGGAATGGCGTCACATCGCCGATGCCATGAAGATCATGCGCGGCCCGGCGCACAGCTGAGCAGCGTCAGCTCCTTCCGGTTCCATCCGTATGCGAGGACGCGGCTCGCACGATCCGCGGCTCAGCGCTCGCCTTGCTCAGCGCCTCGCTGCACCTTGTGCTGGGTCTGCGGCTGCGCCCGCTCGCCGGTCTCCTTGCAGGGAAGCTGCTCCCAGGATCCGTCCGCTGCCTGCTGATAGGCGCTGCAGGACGAAGAAGTCGGTTTGTCCTCGCCCTTCTGGGCGTCGGCATTTTTTGCAACCGCTGGGGTGGTCAGCACGGCGCTGATCGCGAGAGCACTTGCGAAAACAACATGGGCAATTCGCATGGGGATCTCCTGCTCGAAGGCGCCGCATGCTGCCGAGGAATGTGACGATTATTTGCCGCGCCGGAAGTTCGGTCCCAGTGTCGTTAACGGCGAAATAGGGCCTAGCCGCCCTTGCTGCGGATCAGACCGGCGAGGTTGGTCTTCTGCTTTTCGCACCAATTGCTCATGCCGAGCCGGCGCTGGTCGAGGTCGGTCATCTGGGTTGCGACCGCGACCTCCGCCATGATGTCGTCGGCCTGCTTCTCGCCCATCTTGCCGCCGGTGTGCATCCAGGCAATCGCCTTGCGCACCTGCTCGGTGGTGCCGTCGGGCAGCTGCATCTGCTGGGCCTTTTGCACCAGATCCTGATAGACGACATCAGTACCAGGGCACTCGACCTTGGCGGCGAAGGCCTGCAAGACCATCGTCACATAGTTCGAGCGGGTGTGATCATCAGCTGCCCGGGCTGGAGCTGCGATGAGCAACAGGCCTGCCAACAGCAAAGGGGCGCGCATCCCTGGGTCCTCCTCGTTTTCCGGGGAGGCTATCGTTCTGCGGGCCGCTCCGCAATGGTGGCGGGGCGCGATTGTCGCGTGCGCGTGCGGTGCAGGCGCTTAGCGCCGCCAGGCCGGCACGGGATCGAGCGGGGTGCGATAGACCTCTTTGTGATCGCGATCGGTGACGCGCACCGAGCAACCTTTCCGCTGCAGCTCAGGCTTCACCTGCGACAGCTCGCTTGCGAGTTGAACGGCGCGATCGGAGGCGACCTCGATATCCTCGAGGATGATTCCGCCCTGGTTCTTGAACTCTTCACCGTCAACGAGATCGAAGGAGTAATACGGCATCCGAATTCCCCGGTGTGACGAACCCAAATCTTCACCAAGAAGGCTTCAATGGAAGTCTTCGACACAAGCTGGATCATAGCACTGAGTCGATCTCTAACCGAGAACAGAGCGCGCAATCTCTGTGCGTATGGCGCAGAAATGATGTGCAATCTTCGAGCGCTTTAAGATTTTATTAAATATGTCCACCTGATCATAAGGCATGGAATTGCAGCAGAACCGGGCTCCGGGAACCGGCAGCTGCAAGAGAAGGCCGGCGGCATAAATCCCGACGGCCTTTTCTCTTTGGGGTGAGTCGCGCGCCCCCGTAGTTGCACGGACTCACATCATCACATCGAACAAGACGGCTTGCGCCGTTCGATTGGTTGAGGCTCTCAAGCGCGATGAGATCGGGATGAATCGTCATCGCGCTTGAGGTTGTTGTTTGAGCATGATCTCCGCGCAAACGCGTTCCGCTGATGTCGCGAGGGAAAACCGCTTCGCACTTTGCGCTAGCGCGGCCCTTCGGGTCCGGATCATGCTTTAGCGCAGCGGCATCGGCGGACGTACGACGGGTCCGTCGTCATCGGCGACAGCTTGCGTCGTCGCGACCGGCGGCGGCGGCACCGCGGCAGCCTGTGAAGGCGGCGGCGGAGGTGCTGATGGCGCGGGTGCATAAGCCGGCGCGTAGGTGTGCGCTACCACGGGCCTCGGTTTGCGAACAGGCGGCATCGGCGCCGGAGCGCGCGGCGGCAGCGCCGACACGCGCGCGGGCGAGGTGACCGGTGGTTTCGCCTCAGCGATCGGCTTGGGCGCAGGCGGCTTCGCCATCTCGCGCACCATCTGCTCCTGACCTGCTTTCAACTCGGCGATGTTGGCCTTGAGCTGCTCGATCTGCTGCGCCATCGCGGCGATGTCGCGCGTCATCGATTCCACCGAAGACGCGGCATCGGTTGGTGTTGCTGCGGGTGCGGCACTTGCCGCCGGTGCGGCAGCGGCCGTCGCGACTGGCGGTGCAGCGGCTTGATCGGCAGCCTGATCCTGCGCGCCGGATGGCGCCGCCTGCGCGGCTGCGACCGGTGCTGTCTGCGCGGCTGCGACCGGTGCGGTCTGCGAGGTCGAAGGGAGCAGCGACCTCAGGGCCGGTGTCCATTCGGCGAGCATCTGCGTCGCAGTGTCGCCGTGCTTCTCCCAGGCGATGGTCGCGGCGGCGCTGCCGCCCGCAAACAAAAACGTCACGAACGCGCCGCGCAGCCATTTGCCTGCCGCCGATCGCTTCGGCCTGATGTGATCATCTGATGCGGTGACGCGGACTGCGGTATCGACCGAAGGTGCAGCTGCTTGGGGCGCCACTGCGGGCGGCTCCGAAACGGGGCTGAACTTCGGCTCGATCGTCAATTTCCGCTCCAGCGCGAATTTCGGCTCAGGGCGAGCCGTGAACTCCGGTGCCAGCGTGGGCGCCTCGCTGTTCACGCGCGAGGCCCTGATCACATCGGGCGAAATCTGTACCGCATCATGCGGATCGTTGTCCTTGACCGTGTCCTTCACGATCTCTTCGACGATCTGGCGGCTGTTTAACGTCGCGAGCATCGCAGCTCCTTTGACCCCTTGGTCGTCCGCATTGGCGCGAGCCGATCTGTTGCATGAGCCCATCCAAGCTCCCGGGCCCCACGAGTCCAGCCGGGTTTGACCAAAGCAAGGCGAGGCGATGGAGACATCGCGACCGTCCGCTGCCAGATGTGGGGATGGAACCTTGATATGCGGAACACGGCTAATTGTTCCGCGTTGCCTTGTTTTCAGCACGATTTGGGCAGCATCTGAGCATGCTGGGGGTGCTGCTATCCGCTAATTGGGGGCCGGCGGTGCCAAGATCTCTCCTCGTTTTGTTCGCCATTGCGCTGCTGCCGCTTGGCGGCTGCATGCAGACGACTCTCTCGCCATCGACGGATGCGAGCATGACCGCGCGCGACCGTCAGTTGCTCGCGCACACGCCTTACGCCCAGGCAAACGTGCCCGAGCAGTATCTCCGTCACATCGTCGATTATCCGCGCAAGGAGCAGCCGGGCACCATCCTGGTCGATACCGATGCGCGCTACCTCTACTACGTGCTGCCTGACGGCAAGGCGATCCGCTATGGCGTCGCGGTCGGCGAGGAGGCGATGGCCTTCTCGGGCGTGGCGCGCGTCGGCCGGCTGGCGGAATGGCCGGACTGGGTGCCGACCCCCGAGATCCAGGCGCGATTAGGGCCCTATCCGGCCCGCGTGCCTGGCGGTCCCGCCAATCCGCTGGGTGCGCGTGGCATCTATCTCTATGTCGGCAACAAGGACACGCTCTATCGCATCCACGGCACGAACCAGCCGGAATATATCGGGCAGGCGATCTCGTCGGGCTGTATCCGGATGCGCAACGAGGACGTGATCGATCTGTTCGACCGGGTGAAGCTCAACGCGACCGTCGTGGTACTGCCGCCAGGCCAGAGCGCGCAGATCCAGTCGGGGCCGAGCTGGCGCGGATGAGGCAACCCATCTGACCTGTCACGTCGCTCGGCATCACCGAAGCTTGATGGCCGCCAGAGACGTGACTGCCGCAAAGGTGAATTGCTTCACAGGCGTTTTGCTGCAGTTGCGCTATGCCTCCTTGGCTCGTTGCCATTGGAGGCATCATGCAAAATTTCATTGAGCAATTTGACGAGAACGATCGCCGTATCGTGCGCAAGTGGCGTTGGGCCACGCTCGGTTTCTACGGATCGATCCTGGCCGGCCTGGTGCTTTACGCGGCGTTGAACTGGACGCCCGAGGTGAATTACGCCGCGGTCGATGCCACGGCTCACGCCAAGCTTGCGGGCGCGCCGAACGCTGGCGAGCGCGCGCCGTTCGCGCCTTAATTGTCAGGCCGCGCGACGCGCCATTGCAGCGTCGTGGCGTTGCCGTTGGCATCGCCCGGCGCCTTGTCGGCCGGTGACGTGTAGAGCGGGCGATAGCGGTACGCCCACATCTTGCTGCCGTCTGCACGATCGATCACGGTGAAATCGCCGATGGGCTTGGCTTCGGCGGTGGCAGCGAGCGGCACCCAGTTTTCGGTGCACTTGCCGTTGCAGTTCGACGTCTTGCCGTTGGTGTCGCGCTCGTAAGTGTAGAGCGTCATCCCCTTGAGATCGACGAGCTTGGGGCCCTGCTTGGTCAGGACCACCCTCGCGGGCGCCGTCGTCGCCTCGGGCTTCGGCGGAGGAGGGGCTTCGCCGCCGCCGTGCCCGTTCGCGAGCGCATGGCCGGCGGACAGCACGATGATTGCGGTCGCAATGACGAACCTGGACATCCGAAACTCCAAACGGCAATGTTAATCGCGCGTTAAGCGCCGAATTGGCAGCGACGGTAGCAGCTGAAAGTTAGTTCCAGGTTTCGCCGCTCTGCGGCATCTACGTATTCTGGGAACTGGTCACGCCTTGAGATCGATCTCACGCAACGGGGCGCGGCTAAGCTCATTGCCGGCGGCGATAGCCTTGCGCAGCAGCCGCATCAGCTCCTGTCCTTCCCTGGCGCTGAGGCCGCGCACCATGATTGCTTGGGCGGATTCAACCGCCGGCGTGATCTTGCGCAGCGTGCGCCGGCCCTCGTCGGTGATCTCCAGCGCGCGGGCGCGGCGGTCGCGGGGACTGGCGCGGCGCTCGACAAGGCCCTTCTGCACCAGTCGATCGACGACGCCGGTGATGGTGGTGCGGTCGTAGGCAATCAGGCCGGCGAGCGTGACCTGGTCGAGTCCCGGATTGGCCTTGATAGTCGCAAGCGCCGCGTACTGCACCGGCGTGAGGTCGAACCCGGCCTCGCCGACCTCGGCCAAAAATACCGCCACAGCGATCTGCTGAAATCGCCGCGCCAAATGGCCGGGCATGTCGTTGTTGTCTTTCACCGAATTCTCCGTGAGGGCAGGGACGGTCGGGGATGATTGACGAGTATACTGATAGTCAGTATACTGATCAATATTGAACAAGTCGTCGACGGGAGAGGTGTGCATGCAATTCCATCTCAATGGATTCCAGCCGGGCGACCCCGAAATCGCCGATCCCGCCGAGCGCGTGCAGGCTGCAGGTGCCGAGGGCGCCGTGCCGGGCGAGGTCGATGTCCTCATCGTCGGCTCTGGCCCTGCCGGCCTGACGCTTGCGGCGCAGCTCGCTCAATTCGCCGATATCAAGACCTGCATCGTCGAGCAGAAGCCGGGCCGGCTCACCGTCGGCCAGGCCGACGGCATCGCCTGCCGCACCATGGAGATGTTCCACGCCTTTGGCTTCAGCGAGCGCGTGCTCAAGGAAGCCTATTGGGTCAACGAGACGACGTTCTGGAAGCCGGACGAGCACAGCCCCGAGAAGATCGTCCGCAGCGGCCGTGTGCAGGACGTCGAGGACGGGCTGTCGGAATTCCCGCACGTCATCCTCAACCAGGCGCGCGTTCATGACGGCTTTCTCGACGTCATGCGCAAATCCCGGGCCAAGCTCGAACCCTATTACAGCAGGCGCCTGCTCGATCTCCAGGTCGATACGGCCGCAGGTCCCGCCGATCCTGCGGTGACCGTGCGCCTTGAACGTGGCGATGCGGCGAACGAAGGCAAGGTCGAGACCATCAAGGCACGCTACGTCGTCGGCTGCGACGGCGCGCGCAGCACGGTGCGCAGATCGATTGGCCGCGAGCTGCATGGCGATTCCGCCAACCACGCCTGGGGCGTGATGGATGTGCTGGCGGTCACCGACTTCCCCGATATCCGCTTCAAGACCCTGATCCAGTCGGCGAAGGACGGCAGCCTTCTCATCATTCCGCGCGAGGGCGGTTATATGGTTCGCATCTATGTCGAGCTGGCAAAACTCGATGTCGGCGAGCGCGTCGCAAGCCGCAACATCACGGCTGACGACGTCATTGCGAAGGCGCAGCGGATATTGAAGCCGCACATGCTCGACGTGAAGGAGATCGCCTGGTGGTCGGTCTACGAGATCGGCCAGCGCCTGACCGACAAGTTCGATGACGTACCGGACGCCGAGACCGCGACGCGGCTGCCGCGCATATTCATTGCCGGCGATGCCTGCCACACCCATAGTCCGAAGGCAGGGCAAGGCATGAACGTCTCGATGCAGGACGCCTTCAATCTCGGCTGGAAGCTTGCTGCGGTGCTGCGGAAGCAGAGCGCACCAAGCCTGCTGCATTCCTATTCGGCCGAGCGGCAAGCGGTGGCAAAGGAGCTAATTGATTTCGATCGTGAATGGGCCGGGATTTTGGCCTCGGCGGCGAAGGCCGGCGGGGGCGATGCGGCGAAGACGCAGGATTATTTTGTCAGGCATGGCCGCTACACGGCTGGCACGGCGACACACTACGCGCCGTCGATCCTCACCGGCGCGGCCGCGCATCAGCATCTCGCGAAAGGCTTCGTCATCGGCAAGCGCTTCCACTCGGCTCCAGTGATTCGGCTCGGGGACGCCAAGCCCGTTCATCTCGGCCACGCGGCGCAGGCCGATGGCCGCTTCCGCCTCTATGCATTTTCTCCGGCTGAGAACCCTGCAATGACGGGGTCGGCGATTCATACCCTGTGTAATTTTCTCGCGGGGTCCCGGGAATCTCCGATCCGGAGATACACGCCCGTGGGCTCCGACATCGACAGTGTCATCGATCTGCGCGCAGTGTTTCAGCAAGGTCATCGCGAGCTTGCGATCGAGGCAATGCCCGCGCTGCTCCTCCCGCGCAAAGGACGCTACGGTCTGCTCGATTACGAAAAGATGTTCTGTCCTGACCTCAAGAGTGGCCACGACATTTTCGCCATGCGTGGCATCGACCGAAAGGCCGGCTGCATGATCGTGGTGCGGCCGGACCAGTACGTCGCGCAGGTGCTGCCGCTCAATGATTTTGCCGGGCTCGCCGCGTATTTCGACGGCTTCATGCTGCAAGTGAACTGAGGTTTTGCTCCGCTGATGAATGGCGGATGAATATTGAACCACGCCCAGCGCGGATCTCAATCTTTTGGCGGATGCGACGCCCGGGAGCGGAACGCTTTCTTCCGCTTGCGCGTTCCGCCTCCCAGAGGAGGACTTCGCCATGAGACTGAAAACCGCTTTAGTTGCCGCATTGCTGCTTGCCCCGACCGCCGTATTGGCCGCGCCCGGGATCGTCACCGTCTCGACGGGCTTGCGCGCCGGTCCGGGTGCGGGCTTTCCGCTGGTCGATCGCATCCCCGAGGGCGCCCGTGTCAACATCCATGGTTGCCTGCGCGGCCATGCCTGGTGTGACGTGAGCTTCTCCGACGACCGCGGCTGGGTGTCGTCGCAATATCTCGAATATCTCTATCGCAATCACTACGTCTATCTTCCTGATTATGCCGACGAGGTCGACGTGCCGGTCGTTCCCTTCGTGCTGAGCTCGTACTGGTCGAGCTACTACGAGGGACGTCCCTGGTATCGCCGCCATGCTTACTGGGATAGCTACTGGACGTCGCATGAGCGCTTCGCGACACGGATGACGATCGATCCGCGCGCCGCCCGTATCGGCCGTGCGGCGACGCGCGATGCTGCGATCGCGCTCGGCCGCGATGCGCAAGCCAAGGGCAATGTCGCGGTTTCCGGACGCGACGCCGTGACGGCGCGGCATGATGCGACCCTCGCCAAGCGCGAAGCTGCGGTTGGGATCGACCGGAATCGTGCCGAACGAAGCCAGCGTATCGTCAATGAGCGCACCGCCGTGCAGGCGCGCAATCGCCACGAGGCGCAGGCACGCATGATGCACGAACAGGCGGCGAGTCGTGCCGCAGTGCGCGCGCAGCCCATGTCGCGTCCACATGAAATGTCGCGTCCACACGAAATGGCTCCTGCACATGAAGCGCCGCGCGTGGGAGCTGCGCCGGCGGCGCGGCCCACGATGCCGCACGTCGCTCAGCCGAATGTCAGCCATGGCGCGCCGATGAATGCGCACGCGCAGATGCCGGCGCCGCGAGCGGCCGCACCTGCGCCTGCGATGGCGCATCCCGGCGGCGGTGGTGGCGCTGCTCCGCACGTCAATGCCGCTCCCGCTCCGCACGGTGGCGGCGCGCCGGGCGGCCACGAGAAACACTAGGATCCGCTAGCGAGAGCCCGGCCTTCGTGCCGGGCTTTCTTTTTGGCGGGGCTCGGGTTCCGGCCGCGTACAATTTAAGAAAGTTCTTCGCCCACAGATTTCATTGATCGTAATATCTCTATTCAAAGCTGTAAGCGTCCACTCGGGGCAGCGGGGCTACGGGAGGATGATGACGATGAGACAGAACCAGGCGGAGTCGCGCCGCCAAAGTGTCGCGAAGCGGTCGATGACGAGAGAGGCCAAGCAACTGGCCGGCTTGATTGCCGGCTTGCGCGAATCCCTCGAGGGCATCCACAAGGAACGGGCGAGCGCAAAACTCTCCAGTGCCCAGATGGGTATGCTCGACGAGCGTCGCAACAATTTGCTGCTCACCATTGCGGCCCTGGACGACCGTCTATCGGCTGTGCAGGGTCTGATTGATCTTGGCCGGCCACATGTGATCCGCATCCACTAAGGCGGAGCCCGGGTTGCTATCGGTTCTGTCCTGGCGGCGATGGGCCGGAGCCCGGCTGGCGGCTTGGCACCTGCACGTCCGCAGGTGAGCCTTCGAACCAGCTTCTGGCAGGCAGAATCACATTCACGATGCAGCACATTACGAGGCGCCTCCGCTCGGCTCGAGCAGGGCGGCTCACAATGCTGCCGCGGATGGCACCAAATTGCCACGCTCCCGGCGAAATGCCGCCAAAGGCGGCTGCCACGACGAGATCGGGTGCGGGCAACGCTAGGGGATGCACATTGGCCTATAAAATGATCGCAGAACGCGAGAATGAGAAGTACAGTTTTGCCCGCGAGAGCCGATTGCTCATTGTGGCGAAGGCGAAGGTTTGGGCAAGCGAAGGGTGGCGCGTCGTCATCACCGATCAGGACGGCAAGGCCTACGCTCCGCCGGAGTTCGATCGATTGCTGGCGGCTTGACCACAGCACGGGCTGGGGACGACATTGAGATTGCTATTTCGACCGGGGCGCGAGGTCATCGCGCCTCTGATGATTCTTGGAATCTTTGCCGTGGCTGCCGCGGTGCTGATGACGCCGTTTGTCTCCGCGCAAAATCTCGACGCTGGCAAATCGCCCGAGAAGCTCTTCGCCGACGGCTGCGCGAACTGCCATCGCAGCCCCCGCGGGCTTGCCAAGGGGCGCTACACCCTGACGCTGTCCTGGTTCCTTCAAGATCATTATTCGGCCGGCCCGGATACGGCGAAGGCGCTCGCGGCCTATCTGGTATCAGTCGACACGCCGCCTCCGGGCCCTGCGGCGAAGCCCGGATCCAAGTCAGCAAAATCCAAACCGCGTCCGCCCAAGCCTGCTGTGCAGGGCCAATAGCCGCCTGACTACCGGCGCCGATAGGTCTGTGCGATCAGGCGGTCGTACACGGCGCGCAGATCGGCGTTGATGCGGGTCTGTCCGCCGCCGGCGTCACCAAGGGCGGGTTGTTTCACCATTTAGATTCGCCGGCATCAATGCGCCGTGGTCTGGGAGAACAGGTTGATGACGACGACGCCTGAGACGATCAGGGCGATGCCGACGAAGGCTGCAGCGTCCAGCATCTGGCGGAACAGCACGAACGAGACGGTGGCGGTCAGGATGATGCCGACCCCACCCCAGATCGCATAGGCGACGCTCAGGGGGATCACTCGGATCGCGACCGACAGCGCGTAGAACGAGGCGACGTAGAACAGCACCATTGCCAGTGTCGGCCACGACCGCGTGAACTGCGCGGACTGCTGCAAAAAGGCCGATGCCGTCACTTCGAACACGATGGCGAGGGCAAGCGCGGCATAGGAGGTGAAAGCGGACGTCATTGCGATCTCGAGCGTGCGCGGGAAAGATACCGCGCGATAGGTATGTTCAGCACGCGCAACATGGCTTTTGTGTCGAGAGCAGCTATCACGTGTGAATGACGAGCCTGCGACAAAGCGAAATCTGAAGGGCCGCGGCTGACAACACCAAGCCGCCGCGCGACGAATCGTACGGCGGCGCCGGGATGCGCGATATGTTCGATGCGGTTCTAAATGATCCGGACGGAGAGCTCGACATCCGCTGCGAAGGGCGTGGACATGTAGCCGCTGCCGGGCGCGCGCACGCGCGCCAAGTAGTCGGGGCTGTCGTCGGCATTGTCGGCCACGATGATCGCGCCCGGCCTCAAGCGATTCTCGACCAGATCGAGGATTTCTGGATAGAGCGCCTTGGCGCCGTCGAGCAGCACGAGATCGATCTGATCGGGTAGATCGACGCTCAGCGTCTTCAGCGCATCGCCTTCGCGGATTTCGACCAGATCAATCAGCCCGCCGTCGCTGAGATTGTCGCGAGCCCGCGTGGCCTTGGATGGTTCGAATTCGCTGGTGATGAGGCGTCCGCCACCATTGTCGCGCAAGGCTGCGGCCAAATGCAGGGCCGAGATGCCGAACGAGGTGCCGAATTCGACGATCGTCCTGGCGCGCGCGCTGCGCGCCAGCATGTACAGCAGGCTGCCCGTCTCGCGCGAGACGGCGAGTGGTGCGTCCTTCAGGCGGGCGTAGAGGTCGCGGTAACCCGTCTTGCTTCGCATCATCTTGACGCGTTCGGCGTCAGTCACATCGGCGAAGGCGGTTCGCAGGTCGCCGCGCGCTGCTTCGTCCTGGTCGAACAGACGATCCAGCAGCGGTGCCAGCGATATGATTGTCGGGGTGGTCATTTGGTATCTCCAGGTTCAGGGCAGAGCGCGTGCTTGCGTGCGAACTGAAATACGACTAATGCATCGCATTTCCTATTCGCATTCCCCTGGGAGCGTTATGGCCGATCGTCGAAGCCATTCAGTTTCCTCACGAAAACAGCCGCAACAGGCGCGCTCCAACGAGCTCGTTGCGGCGATTCTCGATGCCGCGGTTCAGGTTCTGGCGAAGGAGGGCGCACAGCGCTTCACCACCGCGCGGGTGGCTGACAGGGCCGGGGTGAGCGTTGGCTCGCTCTATCAATATTTTCCCAACAAGGCGGCGATCCTGTTCCGCCTGCAGAGCGACGAATGGCGCAGCACGAGCGAGCTTCTGCGCGGCATTTTGGCTGATGGGACGAGGCCGCCACCGGCGCGGCTGCGCGCGCTGGTGCATGCCTTCATTCGCTCGGAATGCGAGGAGGCCGCGATCCGCGGCGCGCTCAGCGATGCCGCGCCACTCTATCGCGATGCGCCCGAGGCGCAGGAAGCGCGCGCGGCGGGCAAGGGCATCGTCGCGGCCTTCATGCGCGACGCGCTGCCAAACGCGCCGGAGGCAACGCGCGAGCTCGCCGGGGAGCTGATCAAGACGACGCTGGCTGAGGTTGGCAAACGCTTCTCGGAGACATCGCGCAGTGAGGCGGAGATCATCCGTCACGCCGACGGGCTGGCCGACATGTTCTGCGCCTACCTCAACGAGCTGGCGCACCGCGGAGGTCATTCCTGACATCCGTGGGTGCACTTGCCACCTCAGGCTTTTGATCTTACGGAGCTCTTGCATGCTCGTCATTTCGATTCAAAGCCAGGTCGTCCACGGCCATGTCGGCAACAGCGCGGCGGTTCACGCCATGCAGGCCGAGGGCGTGAACGTCGCCGCGGTGCCAACGACGCTGCTCTCGAACCATCCGCGTTACCCGACCTTGCGCGGACGGGTACTCGACGCAGAGCTGGTCGCCGATCTGCTGAGGGGCGTCGAGGAACGAGGCCTGGTCGATGAGCCCGCCGTGCTCGTCACCGGCTATCTCGGCTCACCCGACAATGCCGTCGTCGTCGCCGATTTCGTCGAGCGGGCGCTGGCGCGCAATTCCAGGCTGGTCTATCTCTGCGATCCCGTGATCGGCGACGACGATCGCGTTTATGTGGCCGACGGAATCCTGGATGTGGTACAGCACCGCCTGGTGCCGGCGGCGCACCTGATCACGCCAAACCAGTTCGAGCTTGAGCTGCTCTCCGGCGTCAAGATTGCTGATACCGAGGGCCTGCGCGCCGCAGCGGCGGCGCTTGCGGGGCAACGCCGGATCGACGTCGTCGTCACCGGCTGCACGCTGGCGGACACGCAAGCGGGGCAGGTGGAGACGATCCTGTGTGCCGACGGGCAATTGTCGCGCTTTGCGACGCCGCGCCTGCCGATCCGTCCCTATGGCACCGGCGATCTCCTGACCGGCCTGATCGCGGCGCATCTTGCCAAGGGCAGGGCGATCGAGGCGGCGGTGCGGCTTGCGGTCGAAACTATTTTTGCCGTGCTCGTTCGTACGCAAGCGGCAGGATCGGCGGAGATGCGTCTCGTGCCGCTGCCCGCATCAGGCACTTAAGATCCGGATCAAGTCGTCCGCTTCCCGGCCGACTGCGCCGATTTTTGCGGTTTTGCAGCAGCCCTCTGCTCGCGTGCAGCCTGCGCCTTGGAGCGCTTGGCGCTCGCCACAACGCGCGCCTTTTTCGATTTGGTGTTGGCGGCTTCCTTGCGGTCGGTGGCGATGCCGCGCTTGGAGATATATTCCGGGCCATCGATCGGGCCGACATGCGGCGGATCGTGGTCGAGATAGGGCCGACCGATGCCGAGCGCCTTGCCGTTGGCGTCGACCCATTTCCACAGCACTTCCGTCGAGGCCCAACGCTGGGCGCGGTTGTTGCCCTTGGTGCTGACGATGTCTGCTGCGAGGCCGTGGCCGTAGCCACCGCGAAGGCTGCCGCCATGATAGGAGCGATTGGACGCCGCCTTCAGGCCGCTCGCAATCTCCTGGCGGTAATCGTCACGGAACGCGCTGGTGATCCCGGGCGACAGACCGGCAGCTTCCGCAGCAAGTAGCATGCGGAACAGCTTCTGCTTGAAGCTCTTGTCCATGCCGCCGATGACGTAATCCATCAGCGGCATCTTGGCGTGCTCGGCCGCCTTCGGATCCTTCCAGGTAAAATCCTCGTCGACGAGCTTCGTGAAGCTGCGCATCACGGTGACCATCTTGCCCCTGCGCTTGATGGTGACGGCACGGCGGTCCTCGACCTTGATCGAGTCTTCCTTCGGCGTGCGCTGGTAAAGCGCCCAGAGATAGCGGTCGATGCAGGCGTCCATCGAGAAGCATTCGTCGAGCACGGCCACCGTGTCGGCAGACGGCGAGGCCTTGCTCTCGGCCACGGGCCCGCTCGCGATCGCGGCGGGCGACAGCGTCTCTTGCGGCACGACGTCGCCGGGATCGGCGGAGGCGACCTTGATTGCGGGCTCGGCCGCGGGTGCAACCTCATTCGCGGCGGACGCGGCATCGTTGGTGACGGCCGCAGTTTCGTTGATGACGGCCGCAGCTTCGTTCGCGAGGGGGGCTGGTTCGGGCGCGATCTGCGGCGCGGGCGAGGCTGCAGGCAAGACCTCGGTCGGATCGGCCGAGGCGAGTTGGACGGCGGGGGCGGGTGCTTCGGGCGGTGGCGGTTCGACGATCGCCAGGCGCGGTGTGGCAGCCGCGGCGATGTCGGCGGTCAGCGCGATACCATCGTCGATCGTTGCGGCACGCGGGATGTCAGCAAGCTCGAGGCGGGTGAGATCTTTCGCGTGAACAACGGCGGCTGCATTGGCGCCACTGTTCTCGATCAAGGCGGGCGCATAAGCAGAAAGGGAGAGCGCCAGCCAGCCAACCATCACGGCCGAGGGGCACGCAACAGCCACGAGAAGAGACTGCCGATCATTCATGATCCCTGCCTCCGAGGTTCGCGAACGAACCAGATTGCATAGCCAAGTAGGCGGCGGTCAATTGTTTGAGAGATGATGTGGCAGCGCAATGGCCCAAATCTCCCAAATCAGGCTTTTCAAGCCGGTGTTGCGCAAATGCAACTCGGGTTCCCCGAGGTTCCCGTGGCGCCGGGGGCGGGAAAACCGGGGAGGGCGACGTTGAAGCAGGCGTTACCGCCTCGGCAGTATCGCATGTCCGTTTCGCCTGACGTTGCGTCTCGATGCGCTGACTGAGAATTCCTCCGCGCAAAAATGTCTGGTCGCGCGCGACTTGTGTACCGCGGTTCAAAACGAGTGTGATCTGCTTAATAGTTGTTTTGCTGATCGCGGCGCTTGATGCGCGCGCCGCATATTGGCGGCCAAGAATCTTTTTTCATAATGGAGCCGTCATGCCCGTTGCGCAGAAAGTCGTTGTTGCCGCCACCTCGCCGCGTGAGTTCATTGTCCGGCATCTCGCGATGTTCGCAGCCGCCGCGCTGTTCGTGTTCGTGCTCAGCCTGAGCTACGGGCTCGATCTCAGCCCCGGCTTCTTCTGAGCGCAAGTCGACGACAGGCGCGTCAGAGCCAGTCTTTCACCCGGGGAAAGCAGGCCTGCTTGCGCGGGCTCCAGACATAGTCCGGTCCGCCGCAGGGCGGGCGTGGGCGCGTCGTGACAGGACATTCATTCCGGACCCGCGCGCCGGTCTCCCAGCCATCGACGACGCAGGCGCCGAACATGCTGGTGTGGCAGCCGGGACCGCAGAGGCCATCGGCGTTGGCTGCGGTGACCGCGCCAAGCAGCAGCACTTGTGCCGCAGATGTCAGCAGGATTCGTCGAAAGATTGTCATGATGCGCTCCTCCGCCAGGCGGGCGGAGCTTAGCATCAAATCCGCCGGCCGAGAACGGCAGCGGGGCGGGGCGGGCTCCGCCTCAGGCCTTCTTCACGAACTCCGACTTCAGGTTCATGGCGCCGATGCCGTCGATCTTGCAGGCGATGTTGTGGCCGTCGGTGGCGTCCTGCAGACGGATGTTGCGGACCTTGGTGCCGCCCTTGACGACCGAGGACGAGCCCTTGACCTTGAGGTCCTTCATCACGATGACGCTGTCGCCATCGGCCAGAACATTGCCATGGGCGTCGCGCACGCCGGCCTCGACAGGCGCATCCGCGGTGGCGCCGGGAAGCGCGCTCCATTCATGGCCGCACTCCGGGCAGATCCAGAGATCGCGATCCTGATAGGCGTGTTCGGAGCGGCAGGCGGGGCAGTGTGTCGAGGAGGTCATGGGCAGGCTCTTGGCGGGGAATCGGGTCTGATGTCTTGATGCAGGTCAATTTTCGCGAAAACAACCCCATGCACAGTAGAAACGACTGCGACTTTTCCGATTTCGGTAATGCAGAATATTTGTTGATCCGTCGGGCAAAACAGGCGTAGGATGGCAGAATGGGCAGGTGCGACGGCGCGGCGCCCGGTAGCCCGGATTGCGCGCAGCCCATCTCTTCCTGCGGGCATGGCCCCGGCCAGCTGAGGCAGATCACCAGTTGAGGCAGATCAAATGTCCTGCGCGCGGGCCGCCTTACGCTGATGAAATCACCGCAGCGAAGGCGAGGCCGGAGCGATGTCGCGCAGCGTTCGAATTTACGTTGGTCTTGCCGTCCTGATCGCTTTGTCGGTGCTGTTTCTCCTTGGCGTCGTCCACACCGCGGCTGGCGCATCCGCCCTTTCCCCGCGCAAAGTTGCCGAAGGACATCGCCTGGCGCAGGCCTGGTGCCAGACGTGCCACGCCATCGAGCCTGACATGTCCGGGTTCTTCGACCTGGCGCCGAGCTTCCAGGCCGTCGCCGACCGTCACGGCACCACCGCGCTTTCGCTCAAGGTGTTCTGGCGCACCAGCCATCACGACATGCCGAACCTGGTGATCGCGCCCGATCAGGCCGACGTGCTCTCCGAGTATATCTTGAGCCTGAAACGCAATTGACGCGCCGGGTCGCGGAGAACTTTTCTATCAGCCCTCCATGAACCGCGCCGTGCCGGACACCCGGATCGAGCTGCCTTTGGACGGGCCGATCTCGGCGCGGATCCGCGAGCGCGCGCCCATGTCTTCGCCCTGGATGATGTCGATGGCGCCGCCATGCGGCCAGCCGATGTCGCGCAGATAGCCGGCGAACGCGGCGGCGGCCGCGCCCGTGGCGGGATCTTCGACCACGCCGCCGACGGCAAAGGCATTGCGCACGTGGAACAGGCGCGGCGTCTCCACGGTCACCAGCGCGATGGTGATGAGGCCTTCCCGCGCCATCAGCGCGCGGCCGCGCTCGAAATCATAGGCCATGCGCGCCAGCGCTTGGCGCGATCGCAACGCCAGCAGGGCATGATCGGCGCCGCCGTGGATTTTTGCCGGCGGAAGCTTTGGGTCGAGATCGGAACTTGCGTAGCCGAACAGGTCGAGCAGTTCATCGCGCAAGCCGGGATCGAGCGGCGCGCTGCGCGTCGGCGGCGATTGCAGCGCGGCCGCGATGGTGTTGCCGTCGCGCCGGCCCGACACGGAGATGACTGAAGCATTCAGATGCAATTCGAACGTCCGGTCACCGAAGCGATGGGCAAGCGCGGCGCCGAGCGCGATGGTGGCGTGGCCGCAGAACGGCACCTCCATGTCAGGCGAGAAATAGCGGACGCGCCAGGCTTCGCCTTCCGGCGCGGCAAAGGCCGTCTCGGAGAAGCCGATTTCGGCCGCGATCGCCTGCATGTCAGCCGCATCGGGCAGGGCATCGCCGATCCAGACGCCGGCGGGATTGCCGCCCTTGATACCGTCGGAGAAGGCGGAGATGCGAAGGACTGTCATGAGGCGATTCCTGGCGGTTTCGTAGGGTGGGCAAAGCGGAAGCGTGCCCACGCATCTGATGTGACCGAGAGAGATGGTGGGCACGGCGCGTTGCGCCTTTGCCCACCCTACGGCACTACGCCCGCAACTGCTATCGGGGCAAGCCTCGCATAAGCCGGCCTTGCGATAACGGCATCCGCACTCATCTTGAGGAGATTCTGCAATGCCGATCGCGGGGCAAAAGCTGGCCTTTGTCATGGCCTCGTCCAACCACGGCACCATGATCGTCAACCGGTTCGACTACCGCATGGTCGGGCCTGACCGCGGTTACGGCGTCGGCTATCAGATCCTGGAAGCGGCGGCGTTCGATCCCGGCGAGGTCAAGATCGCGCTGGAGCTTCTGGCCTTACGGCGCAAGCACCATGGCGACGGCCTCATCGCCATCGACTGCGGCGCCAATATCGGCGTGCACACGATCGAATGGGCATCAGCGATGACCGGCTGGGGCTCGGTGATCGCGATCGAGGCGCAGGAGCGGATCTACTACGCGCTGGCCGGCAACATCGCCATCAACAACTGCTTCAATGCGCTGGCGGTGCATGCGGCCGTGTCGTCGGAGGCAGGCACGATGCAGGTGCCGAACCCGAACTATTTCACGCCGTCGAGCTTCGGCAGCCTGGAGCTGCGCCCGCGCCCCAGCAATGAATTCATCGGTCAGCAGATCGACTACACCGATAACACGGTCCTCGTGCGCAAGATGACGCTGGACGAGCTCAATTTGCCGCGGGTCGATTTCATCAAGATCGACATCGAGGGCATGGAGATGGAGGCGCTCGCCGGGGCGCGCGAGACCATCAGGGCCTATCGCCCGATTCTGCTGATCGAGAAGATCAAGACGGATCTGAGGCAGCTCGAGCAATGGCTCGTGGACGTCGGCTACCAGCTGATGACGCTCGGCATCAACATTCTCGCGATCCATGAGAGCGATCCGTGCCTGAAGGAGATCAATGCCAGCCCGCAAACGCGCGCGGCTTAGGGGAAAAGGAGCTAGTCGAGCTGTCGTAGGGTGGGCAAAGCGTCCGCCTGAGCTCGCAGAGCGTAGGCGGACGCGTGCCCACGCACTTGATGTGACGGAGAGAGATCGTGGGTACGGCGCAAGGGCGCCTTCCAACCCTACGGCACTTCGTTCAGCCGCGATGAATTGACTTGCCTTGGCTGGCGTCCTTGCGCACTCTTGCCGCAACGGAGGCCAACGCATGAAAATCAAGACTGTCGCCTGTGCACTCGGAACGTCCCTGGTGCTGCTCGGGTCGCCTGCTGCTGAAGCCCGCACGCGGAAGGTCGTCGTCGTTCCGCAGGAGCGGCTCGTTGTCACGGCGCCTGTGCTACGGCCGACGCCGTGGGATTACAATGTCGTGCCACGCTATCGCTACCGGCCCGAAGACGACAAGGTCGATCCTTACGGCCCGCCGTTTGTGCCGTCCTATGTTCGCTACGAGGGGTGGCGCTGGCCATATTGGTGGTAGGCCGCCGCGCGAACAGTCTCGTAGGGTGGGCAAAGCAACCGGGTCGCGCGAATGCGCGCCCGATGACAGGCTCCGCGTGCCCACGAACTGCTTGTAACCGAGAGACCGTGGGCACGGCGCTTTGCGCCTTTGCCCACCCTACGGCACCGGATGGATTGGCTGACAAGAGCGGCCGGCCATCAATAGCGGCCGCCGCTGCTCTTTTGCTGCGTGATCCAGTCCGACAATGTTTTCGGTGGTGATTTCGCAGTCCGGCTGGGTGCTTTCGCAGTATCCCGGACGCCGTTGGTCGGACGGGCGCGCGGCGCTTCCGTTTCATGGACGCGCTTCGACGCTTCCGCAGCCTCCCGCTCGAGGCGCAGCTGCTTCAATCGCGCCATCTTGAGGCGTTCTGCCTCGACTTCGGGTCGTTCGGACAACAGCTTTCTGTGTTGCGCCAGCTCGGGGGGAACCACGACACCGAGGATGGTGGTCTCGCCGAGCGCCTTGCAGGCCTCCAGCCGATGCAATCCCTCGACCAGGACGAGGCGGTCTCCCTCGCTCCGGACCGAGATCGGGGCCTGCTGCCCGATATCCAACATGCTTTCCGCGATCTCTGCGACGACCTCGGGCTTGATCTCTTTCTTCCGTTTCGTCGGAACGAAGATTTTCTCGATCGGGAAGCTTTCCGGCTTGGACATAGCTTCTCCTCCGCGCGTCTGACCGGTTCCGTTGCAAGTCCGGTGGGATGGGAGTTGTAGAGGTGAAACGTGCGGTCGCAAAGGCTTTTCGACAGGCGGGGCTGCAGGAATAGCACGCGCGAACTTCGTGCGCGGTGACGGCGTGTAGGGTGGGGTTAGCCCCGCGATTGCGCGAAGCGCAGATCGCGCGGCGTAACCCACCAATCCTGTCTCTGCGGGGAATAAAGAGGTGGGTTACGCCGAGCAGAAGCGCTGCGCGCATCTGCAGGGCTAACCCACCCTACGCGCTTCGCTGAAGGATGGCTCGTTGATCTGAATCAAGACGATGGCGGGACAGGACGTGAACCTCGCGGCATCAGTCGAGAGGAGAGATCATGTTTTTGTCAAAAGCGACCTTCGCCGCAATTCCAACCGTGGTCCTGATGGTCGCGCAGGCCGATGCCCAGGTGACGATCGATGTTTCCAAGATCAGCTGCGATCAATATCTCACCCAGCGCATCACCCATACGCGGACCGTGAACGTCTGGCTGGCCGGCTTCGACGCGGGTCGCCAGAACAACCCGGTCGTCGACGTGCAGGCCGTGGAGCGAAACGGCAACAAGCTCGCGCGGTTCTGCGAATCTCATCGCGATATGCCGCTGATGGACGCGGTTGGGGCTGCGAAATAGGAGAGAGTGTCGCATCGCGCCGACGGGAG
This sequence comes from Bradyrhizobium sp. BR 10261, assembly GCF_019455395.1. Lineage (NCBI taxonomy): Bacteria > Pseudomonadati > Pseudomonadota > Alphaproteobacteria > Hyphomicrobiales > Nitrobacteraceae > Bradyrhizobium > Bradyrhizobium sp. BR 10261. The sequence continues at coordinate 75,493 of NZ_JACOFQ010000012.1, read as the reverse complement.
CCGCTTCGTTCAACCGCGCCGCAAAAAAGTCGCACCGCAGATGTGAATTACGCCACAGACGGCGGCCGTCCAGTCTGTTTATCTGCCGCCAACAGGCCTCTCATGCGCGCATTTGGCATTGCGCACCTGACGCCATCGCATTTCGAAATTTTGGGGTGATCGCTATGGGCGTTTTTTATCGCACGGCCATGCTTTGCAGCTGGTTCATCGAGTCCACCATGAGCGGGTGTACCGAGAGATTTCGCGTGCGCTGAACAAAGCGCACAGAGATTTTCCCGAGGGCCCCGCCGGTGACGGACGGGGCTTTTTCATATTTGCAATTTGCCCACGTCCGCCCGGCGGAGCCTTCGCGAGAAGGAGGCAGGGTCATGTGGGAGTATTTTGGACCCGATTTCGCTTTCGACGTCGTCAAAGGGGTGGTCGCCGGGATGGCCTCAATAGCCTTTCAGGTCGTGGCCCCGCGGACCTTTCGTGCCGCCAAGCAGTTTCGCGCGCGCTGGGTTACGAGAAGGGCGGCGAGGCGGGCTGCACGACAGGCGCGTCGAGATGTGGTGGCGAATGATGAGGGGTGAGGAGCAGAAAGCCCGGGTGGAGCGTGAGCGACATCCGGGCTGTACGGCGTTCTCGCCGCCGTGCGCAATCACGCGCCCTGCGGGCTCACCAATACGGATCGCCGTAGTCCATATAGGGCGGGGGCATCCAGGGTCCTCGCGGCGGAGGCCTCGGCCGCCGGGGTGGCGCAGCTTGCACGTGCGGACGTGCAGGTGCAGCCGCCTCGTTGTTCATCACGCTCCGCATGGCGGGTTTCGTGGGTGCAGATGCGGATGAAGACGTCACTTGCGTTTGCAGCTGCGTTTGTAGCGCCTGGACCTGCGCAGCGAGGCGCGCATTTTCAGCCGCGTCCTTCTCCTGCGCCGCCTTGAGCTGCTGAATGGTGTCGGCCTGCTCGCGCAGCGCCTGCTCGTTGCGGCTCCTCAGTTGCTCGAGCTTTCCATTGATGCTCGCAAGCTCGCCTGTGATGGTCTTGAGCGATTGCGCGAGATCGGACGACGACTGGTCAGGCGCTGTGGTGCCGGTTTTTGAAGCGTCAGGACTTTGAGCTTCAGGTCTTGAAGCGCTTTCCGTTTCCTTGCCGACCGGCGGCGCGGGGATCGAAGTCGGATGATCCGCAGCAGCCAGTAGCACGGCCGGCGGCTGCGCCGGACTTTCAACCGCGGCTGCCTGCTGGGGCTGGCTTGTGGCTGGCGGAACCCACCGCGCCACGATCGACTTGCTGATCGATTTGGCCTCATCGCGATACTGCGAAGCGAAGGCGGCACCGAGGATGCCGATCGCGAGCACGAGGCCAACCAAAGCACGCAGCATCGGCCGATCTCCCTTCAGGCCGCGCGCGCGAACGTTGCTGTCGGTCGCCCCGTACTTGGGAGCCACGTACTGGGAAGTCTCGGCCGCTTTCGCACCGGCACTTACCGGCGAGGCTCGCGGATCGTCGTGTTCCATTCCCGAAACCAGCCGGTCCAGCCGCGCAAGATCTTCCCCCGCGCTCTTGATCTGATCAAAGGCCCGCGCCAGCCCATCGGCACGCGCCTCGTTCGGCTTGGGGGCGTCAGGCTTTTGGGTCTCAGTTTTTTCGCTGTCAGGCTTTTCGCTGTCAGGCTTGGGGTCGTCAGCTTCAGGCACCGATGCGCGCTCCATCCAGTCGGGTCAATGGGAGTGCGGCAGTCCGATCGCTGCAAGGATAGGCCTCGCCGTCGTCCAACACAACGCGCGGGCAAAGGAGAAATTATGGCGGGGCGGAGGTGGGTCGGGGCCCAACGGCGAACTGTAGCGCGTAGGGTGGGTCAGCCGAAGGCGTTACCCACCAGCTTTGATCCGCTCGGAAAGCAAAGAGGTGGGTTACGCTGCGCTAACCCTCCCTACAGGCTGCTTCGTGGGAACGAAGATCTTCTCGATCGAGAAGCTTTCCGGTTTGGGCATCACTCGACTCCGTTCTACCGGGCCCGTCCGAATTCACGCAGGTGGTGTCGGGAGTTTAGCGCGTAGGGTGGGTTAGCGAAGGCGTAACCCACCACAACTTTGACCCGCTCGGAAAGTAAGAGGTGGGTTACGCTGTGCTAACCCGCCCTACGGGCTAACCCACCCTACGCGCTGTCGCCGTAGTGACCCGCTAGAATCTAAGAGCCGTATCAGATTTAACGACCTGAACATCAAACCCGTGTTTCTCCAACAATATCTCGGCCGCGAGCATCTGATTTTCTTGATCGCGATGTGGACCCACAATGATCTTCTTGATGGGAAGAGGATTTTTGAGATCCTTGAATAGTCGTATGAACGGGACCATGCTGCCTGCCCATCCCTCGCGGAAGGAGATTTCCTTCCAAGGTCGCTTGTCGTTGGTGCTGGCGACAAGTTTCGCCGATCGCGTTGGGAGCGCAACGATGCGGTATTCATTCTCTTCGGCGAAGCGGGGGCTCTTCAAAAACGGTACCGCTTGGACAAAAGCCTCGATATACGATTCGAGATCACGGTCCCCAAGAAGCTGGCTGACTTCCGGCCGCGCAGCTAGATTCGGAGCGCTCTCCCGAAAGGCAACTCTTAATGCGGCCGCAGCCAAGCCTGCAAACCGATCGATCTTGGCGGCTTTCGGATGATCGTGGTACTCGACTTGCCTGGTTATGAGGCCCTGATACGAGTGGGCGTTTGTCTCCTCCAGAATTAAGTCGTCCAGTTGGCTTTCATCAAATTCGATTGCAAAGCCCCCTTTGGCGTAGCCGCGCCACTGACTTAGCAGCCCATGATCACACTCCGGTGCACCCACGGCGTGTCGGCAGAACGACGTAATGTGAATCGGTGAGCTACGATCAACAGCCCTTAGGATAGCTGACGTCGCCTTCTCCGCCTCGGTTGTCAATGCGTCGCCTCGCAAGGCGTATTGAATTTCTGGCTGAAAGGCACCGCATTCCATCAACCTGGGAATGAGCTCTCTGAAGTCGGCCTCAATTTGCGGTGTCAAAAGGCGACTGAGCAGTTGGCATTCCGTCGTATCGTTCAGAAAACTTGCGTGTGTGGCCCAAAGAGATTTTGTCTCAATGATGCCAATCAGGCCTGAAGCAGTAGTGTAGTGAAAAAGCGAGAAATTGTCGTCTCGCGTTCGCTGCGGCGGCTGCTCAAAGGCTCTGTTAGGAGGGGCCTGATGAACCGCGCGACTTAAGCGTGGTCGCTTTTTTCTATTCTTACTCATTCTTCCCCGGAGTTGACACAATCAGTGAGTCGATAAGAGGATGGTGCAACCTTGGCGTCAATTCGAATGAAGGCGCCCGCAGCAGGTAGGTCAGATTGGTCCCTGCGAAGCCGATCGATTTCACTGCGGTAGCGCAAGTGTTGCTTCGCGTGTCAGAACTCAAAGAGAAGTCAAAATAAAGAAGCAGAAGTCCACGAATGGACTTCTGCCCTATCTTTACGTCAGGGCTTTGATGATCGCTGCGACTCCGAAGAGGCACAGCGCAACATTCACCCTGACTTCGATGATGATCTGAGGTTTTCGCATTGGAAAGCCCTCGGATCACGCCGGCGCAATCCGTTAGGGTTGCGTCTCACGTCCCATCGAACGAATAAGCCGTCGTTCACGGGTGCATCGGCCCACCTCTGACGTTCTAGAACCGTCGTCGGTAGCCCCGAGCCGCCCCGAGGGGCGCCGCTATATCTCTGGAAGCTCAGATCTACCAGACTTTGGCGGCGGGTCGGGTCTCGGGATGCGACGTATCCATTCGAATGGCTGCTTTGCGAAGGCAGTTTCGTTTGGGGTCGCAGTTCTGTGGTCCTATCTCCTTACGTCGTCGTATCGAAAGCTCACGAACACCCCGTCGTGCTTCCGCAAGTATCGCACTTCATGCAGGTCCCATTCCGCACCAGCGTGAAGTTGCCGCACTCTGAGCACATCTCGCCCTCATAGCCCTTCGCCTTGGCTTCTGCTCGGCGCTCGGCCTTCGTCGGGGCGGCGGTCGCGGCGCTGCCGGCCTTGCTCCATTGCAGGGCCTCGAGCTTCTCGGTGGGCGAGAGGTCGTGGCTGGCTTCCTGCTTCAGGGCGACGGCGCCTTCGATGGCGTCGCCGACGCGGGAGGCGCCGTGGGCCAGCGCCGTGATCTTGCTGCCGCCTGACGGAGCGCTGTCGTTGCCTTGGGCGATCGCGGCGCTGCCGCCGCGCATCACGACCAAGTTGTCGGTCCGCGAGCGGGTGAGGCCGCGCGAGACCAGCTTGGTGGCGTGGTGACCGCCGTCCTCGTCCGGCTCCTTGCCTTCCTCGACGCCCTTGCCGAGCGCGTCAAAGCCGGTCTCGTTGGGATCGACATGGGCGAGGTCGAAGCGGCTGAGATAGCTCACCGCGAGCTCGCGGAAGACGTAGTCGAGGATCGAAGTCGCGTATTTGATGCTGTCGTTGCCCTGCACGGGGCCCGCCGGCTCGAAGCGGGTGAAGGTGAAGGCGTCGACATATTCATCGAGCGGCACGCCGTATTGCAGACCGAGGGAGACCGCGATCGCAAAATTGTTGATGAAGGAGCGGAGCGCGGCGCCTTCCTTGTGCATGTCGATGAAGATCTCGCCGAGGCGGCCGTCGTCATATTCGCCGGTGCGCAAGTACACCTTGTGGCCGCCGACAACCGCCTTCTGGGTGTAGCCCTTGCGGCGATCAGGCATCTTCTCGCGCTCGCGCATCACGATGATGCGCTCGACCAGCTTCTCGACGATCTTCTCCGAGACCTGGGCGGCGCGCGCCGCCATCGGCTTCTCGTAGAGATGGTCGACCGCATCGTCCTCGTCCTCGTCATCGCTGATGAGCTGCGAGTTGAGCGGCTGGGAGAGCTTGGAGCCGTCGCGATAGAGCGCGTTGGCTTTCAATGCGAGCTTCCACGACAGCATGTAGGCGGACTTGCAGTCCTCCACCGTGGCGTCGTTCGGCATGTTGATGGTCTTGGAGATCGCACCCGAGATGAAGGGCTGGGCCGCCGCCATCATGCGGATGTGGCTCTCGACCGACAGATAGCGCTTGCCGATCTTGCCGCAGGGATTGGCGCAGTCGAACACCGGATAGTGCTCGGCCTTGAGGTGCGGGGCACCTTCCACCGTCATCGCGCCGCAGATGTGGACGTTGGCCGCCTCGATCTCGCGCTTGGTGAAGCCGACGGCCTGGAGCAGGTCGAAGCCGGGGGCTGCGATCGCCTCGGCGCCGATGCCGAGCTGGTCGCGGATGAAGTCCTCGCCAAAGGTCCACTTGTTGAAGGCGAACTTGATGTCGAAGGCGGTCGGCAGCGCCTTTTCGACCTTGGCGATGGCTTCATCGGTGAAGCCCTTAGCCTTCAGCGTCGAGGCGTTGATGCCGGGCGAATTCGACAGCGAGCCATGGCCGACGGCGTAGGCTTCGATCTCCGCGATCTCGCTCTCGCGATAGCCGAGCGCGCGCAGCGCCGCGGGCACCGCTCGGTTGATGATCTTGAAGTAGCCGCCGCCGGCGAGCTTCTTGAACTTCACCAGCGCGAAGTCGGGTTCGATCCCTGTGGTGTCGCAATCCATGACCAGGCCGATCGTGCCGGTGGGCGCGATCACAGTGGTCTGGGCGTTGCGATAGCCGTTGATTTCGCCGAGCTCGAGCGCCGCATCCCAGGCCGCCTTGGCATGGGCGACGATGTCTTGTTGCGGGCAGGAGGCGTGGTCGAGCGGCACCGGGTTGACGCTGAGCGCCTCATAGCCGCTGGCCTCGCCATGCGCGGCGCGGCGGTGGTTGCGGATGACGCGCAGCATGTGCTGGGCGTTCTTCTTGTAGCCGGGGAAGGTGCCGAGCTCGGCCGCCATCTCCGCGGAGGTCTTGTAGGTGATACCGGTCATGACAGCGGTCAGCGCGCCGCAGAGCGCACGGCCTTCCTTGCTGTCATAGGACAGGCCCATGGTCATCAGCAGGCCGCCGATATTGGCGTAGCCGAGGCCGAGCGTGCGGAACTCGTAGGAGAGCTCGGCGATCGCCTTCGACGGGAACTGCGCCATCATCACGGAGATTTCGAGCACGATGGTCCAGAGCTGGCAGAGATGCTCGTAGCCCTTCACGTCGAACTGCTTGGTCTCGGTGTTGTAGAACGTCAGCAGGTTGGCGGAGGCCAGGTTGCACGCCGTGTCGTCCAGGAACATGTATTCCGAGCACGGATTGGAGGCGCGGATGTCGCCTGACGCCTTGCAGGTGTGCCAGTCGTTCATGGTGGTGTTGAAGTGCAGGCCCGGGTCGGCCGACGCCCAGGCGGCGTAGCCGATCTTTTCCCAGAGGTCGCGCGCCTTCAGCGTCTTCGTCACCTTCCTGGAGGTGCGAGCATTCAGATTCCAGTCGCCGTCGGTTTCCACCGCGCGCAGGAAATCGTCCTTCAGCGAGACCGAGTTGTTGGAGTTCTGGCCTGACACCGTGAGGTAGGCTTCGCTATCCCAGTCGGTGTCGTAGGTGTCGAACTGGATGTCCTTGTAGCCTTGCTTGGCGAACTGGATGACGCGCTTGATGTAATTGTCAGGCACGAGGCTGCGGCGAGCCAATTTGATCTCGCGGCGGAGCGCCGGGTTCTTCTCGGGGTCGAAGCAATCGTCGCCCGAGCCTTCGCAGTTGACGCAGGCCTTCAGCACCGCCTTGAGGTGCTTCTGGTTGATCTTGGAGCCGGTGACCAGCGCAGCAACCTTCTGCTCCTCCTTCACCTTCCAGTCGATATAGGTCTCGATATCGGGGTGATCGACGTCGACGACGACCATCTTGGCGGCTCTGCGCGTCGTGCCGCCGCTCTTGATGGCGCCGGCGGCGCGGTCACCGATCTTGAGGAAGCTCATCAGGCCGGACGAGCGGCCGCCACCGGACAGCTTCTCGCCTTCGCCGCGCAGGCGGGAGAAGTTGGAGCCGGTGCCGGAGCCGTATTTGAACAGGCGGGCTTCGCGGACCCAGAGGTCCATGATGCCGCCTTCGTTGACGAGGTCGTCACCGACGCCCTGGATGAAGCAGGCGTGCGGCTGCGGATGCTCATAGGCCGACTTGGACTTGGTCAGCTTAGCCGTGAAGGGGTCGACGTAGTAATGGCCCTGGCCGGGGCCGTCGATGCCATAGGCCCAGTGCAGACCGGTGTTGAACCATTGCGGCGAGTTCGGCGCGACCATCTGCATGGCGAGCATGTAGCGGAGCTCGTCGTAGAAGGCCTGGGCGTCCTCGTCGGAGGAGAAATAGCCGCCCTTCCAGCCCCAATAGGTCCAGCAGCCGGCGAGGCGGTCGAACACCTGCTTTGACGAGAGCTCGCTGACATAGCGCTCCTTCTCGGGGAGAGCCGCCAGCGCCTCGGTGTCGGGCACGGAGCGCCACAGGAAGGAGGGGACGGATTCCTCCTCGACCTTCTTCAGGCGCGCGGCAACGCCGGCTTTGCGGAAATATTTCTGGGCGAGCACGTCGGAGGCGACCTGCGACCATGCGGCCGGGACCTCAACGCCGTCCATTTTGAACACGACCGAGCCGTCGGGATTCCTGATCTCCGAGGTGGTGAGGCGGAATTCGATTCCCGCATAAGGTGATTGTCCCGAGATGGTGTGGCGCCGCTCAATCCGCATGGTCTTGCCCCGTCCTTAATCTTGAGCCGGATCCGCCTCTCGTTGAAGGCGTCCGGCTCGACATTTCATTTCGCGTTTCCTTCAGGGCCTCATCGGCCCTTGGGCACCGCAGTTCAGCCGGTGGATCCGGCCCAGTTTCTCCCGACGTGACTCCTCGATGCGCGCACCGATCATCCGCCGGCATGCCCAGGCCCATCCGCCCCAAAGGGATGAGCCCGACATGCGTTCAAACGCCCCACAACTTCACTTCGTCTCACTTCACACATGTGCCACCTGGCCCGAGCGTGAAATCTGCCATCCGAGCCTGTTGCCGGCCCGTTCTGGCGCCCGAAAAATCCGCCTTCCGAGGGCAGACAAGCCCTCATCCCGCTGCCTTCGTCTGGCTTGGCGGAGTGCAGTTGTGCGGACCCTTTGGGGGAGTGCCGGCGGGACGCAAACTCACTCGCGCCGAACGGTCCGAAAGCTAGGACTCTCCAAAGCGCCCGTCAAGAACTAGTGCGAGTTCCTGAATCAAATACTAAATATGGTGGATTGCGGGGGATAACAGGGGCAAGCCCGCGCCTGTTGTGGAGGCAAGTATCAGTGAGTCCTCAGGGATTCCCAACCGAAAAAATTTGCATCCCGCGATGATCCGGACCCTTCATCCCGCTGTTCACAGGGCAGGTATATTTTTCGGGACCGGGATTGCGTCAGCGGGACTCACGTAGTGGTACGGAAGCTGAGGGCAGGCATGCCCGCCGCGGTGGTGGTCGCGGCCGCGAATCCGCGCCAAGCTGAGCGCTGATTTGCCGGACTGCCCACATGCTTGATTCGACTCGCCGGGATGCGCGACCGCGCATCGCCCCGGCCGGCCTGATGTTCCTCGCCATCACCTCGATCGGCTGGGGATTCAATTGGCCTGTTACCAAATTCCTGATCGGCGAGCTGCCGCCGCTGACGTTACGCGGCGTCACCGGCGTGCTCGGCGCCGCGCTGCTGGCGCTGCTGGCGCTGGTGCGCGGCGACAGCCTGAAGGTTGCCCCCGCGATCTGGCCGCGGCTGCTGACGGCCGCGGTCCTCAACGTCACCGGCTGGATGGTGCTGATGGGGCTGGCGCTGCTCTGGCTGCCGGCCAGTGAGGCGGCGCTGATCGCCTACACCATGCCGGTCTGGGCCTCGCTGATCGCCTGGCCCGTGCTCGGCGAGCAGCCGACATTGCTGCGCACGCTGGGGCTGGTGATGGCCTTTGCCGGCCTTGCCTCGATCATGGGCGGCAACGGCATTGCCGCCAGCGCCGAGAAGCTGCCCGGCATCATCATGGCGCTGTCAGGCGCGCTCGGCTTTGCAATCGGCACGGTGTTCTCGAAGAAATACCCGATCCACCTGCCGCCGATCACGGCAGCGGCCTGGCAGATCGGCATCGGCTGCCTGCCGATCTCGATCATCGGCCTGCTCGTCGAGACCTCGCATCTGGACAGGGTGACGCCGGTTGGCTGGTGGCTGCTGGTCTATTCGACCGTGGTGCAGTTCTGCATCGCCTATGTCAGCTGGTTTGCAGCTCTGGCGCGCCTGCCGGCCTCGGTGGCGGCGATCGGGACGATGGCGGTGCCTGTGATCGGCGTCGTTGCCTCCGCGATCGCGCTGCACGAGCCGCTCGGGTCAGGGCAGATCGCCGGGCTGATCTTCACGCTCGCCGCGGTGCTGCTGGCGACGCGCTAGGCGCCACCCAGAGCCTTCCGGATCATCTCCGCGAGCTGGTTGCGCCGATAGGGCTTGGTCAGCAGCATCACGCCGTCATCCAACTTGCCGTGATGGACGATGGCGTTGTCGGTGTAGCCGGAGGTGTAGAGCACCTTCACACCAGGCCGACGTCTGGCCACTTCGTCGGCAAGTTCGCGGCCGCTCATGCCGCCGGGAATGACGACGTCGGTAAAGAGCAGGTCGAAGGCCTGGCCGGCGTCGATCAGCTCCAGCGCCGCCTTGCCGTCGGCGGCGGCGACGGTCTTGTAGCCGAGGCTCTGGAGCTGGGCGGTGACGAAGGTGCGCACCAGATTGTCGTCCTCGACGACAAAGATGGTCTCGGCGCCGCCTTCAGCCTGCGGCACGCTCGCGCCGGCCGCTTCTGCGATGCCCTGGCCAGGCGGCAGATAGAGCTTGATCGTGGTGCCGTGGCCTTCCTCGCTGTAGATCTTGATGTGGCCGCCGGACTGCTTGACGAAACCGTAGACCATGGAGAGGCCGAGGCCAGAGCCCTTGCCGACCTCCTTGGTGGTGAAGAATGGCTCGAACGCGTTGTCCTGCACGCTCTGCGGCATGCCGGTGCCGGTGTCGCTGACGGCGAGCATGACGTAGGGGCCGGGCGTGACGTCCGCATTGGCCTGCGCATAGGCCTCGTCCAGCACGACGTGATGGGTCTCGAGCAGCAGCTTGCCGCCGTTCGGCATGGCGTCACGGGCGTTGATCGCCATGTTGAGCACGGCATTGGTGAGGCGGGACGGATCGATGTGCGAGGTCATCGGTCCCTTTTCGAGCACGGTCTCGATCTGGATCTGCTCGCCGAGGGTCGGGCGCAGCAATTTTGCGATGTCGGTGATGGCGGCGTTGATCTCGACATCGCGCGGCTGCAGCGGCTGCTTGCGCGCGAAGGCCAGCAGATGCTGGATCAGGTCGGCGCAGCGCGCGGCGGCATCGTCGATCAGGCGCGCGGTGCGCTGCAGCTCGGGCTGATCCTTCAGCCCTGTCACCAGCGTCTCGGTATTGCCCGAGATCACGGTCAGCATGTTGTTGAAGTCGTGCGCGACGCCGCCGGTCAGCTTGCCGATCGAATCGAGCTTCTGCGACTGATACAGCTGCCGCTCGGTTTCACGCGAGGCGGTCGCATCGTGATAGACCAGCACCGCGCCGGAGATGTTGCCTTGGCCGTCGCGCATCGGCCGGCCGCTGATCATCAGGTGGCGCGTGCCGTTGCCGCTGTGCGGGCGGACGATCATCTCGAGATCTTCGAACTCGTCGCCACGCAGCACGCGCACCGAGGGCAGCTCGTCGGACTTGAGCGGCGTGACACCGTCGCCGTGGAACACGTCGGACAGCGCGCTCAGATTCCTGAGGTTCATGCCGGCCCGATGCAGCAGCATGCGCTCGGCCGCCGGATTGGACAGCAGCACGGTGCCTTCCGTGTCGATCACCAGCACCGCCTCCGCCATGCTGCGGAAGGTGCTCTGCAGCACGTTGACCGACAGACGCAATTCGTCGTGAGCGGTGACGAGGTGCTCGGTGCGTTCGGCAACGGCGACCTCGAGCGCCTCCTTGGCCGCTTGCGTCTGATCGAGCGAGCTTTGAAGTTGTACGGTGGCACGCCGGCTTTCGCGCATCACCATCACGACCAGCAACAGGATCACCAGGGCGCCGGCGACGTCGATGCCGAGCAGCACGATGCCGGTGCGGCGAGAATCCTGCGATCGCTCGTTGAGCGACCGTTCTTCCCCGGAACTCAGGCGGTCGAGATTGCCCATCACCGCGTCCATCAGGCTGCGGCCTTCGCCCTTGCTCTGGAGCGCGGCGATGCCGTCGCTGTCATTAGCGGTGCGCAGGCGCATGGCCTCCGCGGCGATGTCGAGTCGGCGCAGCGCTAGCGGCTCGGTGCTCTCGAGCAGCGCGAGCTGATCCGGATTGTCGCGCATGTTGCGCTTGAGGCCGGCAAGGGCGGGCGCGATCCGGGCACGCGCCGTCTGGAATTCGTCGTTGAAGCTTGAACTCCGGTAGATCTCGTAGCCGCGCGCGGCGCTTTCGGCACGGCGGAGCAGGATACGCAGATCCGAGACCTTCTTCAGCACCTCGACGGTGCGGTTGACCTGGGCGGCGTCCGACCGCGACTTGACATCGAGACCGATCGAGGCGGCGGTGATGAGCAGGAGAACGGCAAGTCCAGCACCGAGAATGACGCGCTGCGAGGGGATCAAGGGACCTCTTTCTGGTCCTTTGGCGGCGCGCTCTCGCCGAGGCATTCCCGGATCGTGGCCAGCAGCGCTTCGGGCGTGAAGGGCTTGCGCAGGCAGCGCGTCGCCCCGAGCTCCAGCGCCATACGCAGGAAGTCCGGGGAGGGCGAGGCGGATGAGGCGAAGGCGTAGCCCGACATGGCGATCAACGGAATCGCCGGCGCGCGTTCGTGGAAGATGCGGATCGATTCAAATCCGCGCATATGCGGCATGAAGATATCAACCAGCATCACGTCAAACGTCTGCGCTTCCAGCGCAGCAAGGCCCGTTTCGCCGCCGTCGGTCAACGTGACGTCGAAGCCCTGGCGCAGGAGGAGGACCTCGATGGTCGCGCCGACCATCGGATCGTCATCGACCACGAGAATACGCGGCATGACCTTTTCCAGTAGATCGAAGTCCCCACAGCGACTGGTGATATAGGCGAATCGTACGCCGGGTCAATTTTGGATTGGACCGAAAGATATGCACGGAGCAATGCATAGGCCCCTGCGAGTTCCCGATGCCGGACGGTGCCGCAGGTGAATTTCATCTGATTACAACGACAGGTCGAGGCAAATGGGCCGATTGGCGAAGGCTCGGTCAGGCAAAGAGCGGCGCCTGTCATCGGCGCCGCCCTCGAATGATGATCGTCAGGCCGTCCTACGGACAGGGATGACGCAAGCCGTCATAGCCGAGATAGGTGCCCGAGGCCGGGTCGTAGGACCGGTAGCGCTGGGCGCAATAGGCCGACGAATCGCCACCTGTGTCGGGCACCACGGCGACGGTCGCGCTGTCGTCATAATAGCCGTCGTCGTAGTAGCCATCGCCGTAATACGGGCCGCCATAATAGGCGTATGAGCCGAGTCCGCCGATCGCTGCGCCCGCCGCGAAACCAGGCCAGAAGCCGCCACCATGATGGTGATGCCAGCCGCCGTGCCAATTACCGCCGTTCCAGTGGCCGCCGCCGCCATTCCATTGGCCCCCGGTTGCTGCGAAGTTGCGGCCCGCAAAGCCGGTCGCTCCTCCGGACGGACGTACGGCTGCGCTGGCAGCGAAATTGCCACCGGCGGGGCGGGCGGCGCCAAAGCTGCCGCCGCCGAAGTGAGCACCGCCACCACTGAAGTGAGCACCACCTCCGCTGAAGTGAGCACCGCCACCGCCGCCGAAATGGCCGCCGTGGCCCTGGGCGAAGCTCGGCGTCGCCATCGGCAGTACGAGTGCCAGCGTTGCGGCCGCACCCAAAACTCTCAGACTGTTCATGTTCAAACTCCTTTTCCCGAAAAGCAAATCCCTTGAGAGGGCACCAGTTCCTGGGATCACGCCGGTTTGCGCATGGACCGCAGATTCCCACCGGGCTGCTGTACCCAGCGTGAACGGATGGCGTCCGAGGCGCGGCGTTCTCTTTGTGGTCGTTCTGGCGGCCCCGTCACTGCATTTGGGCAGGGCATGGCCACAGCCGCCGAACTGGACATTTGGCCGTCCGGATGGCATCAGGACCCCACGAAGCAGGGCCCTTGCCGCATGAAACAATTCTTCCTGAAGCTCTTCACCTGGTGGAACGGCCAGACCTTTGGCACCCAACTCTGGACCTCCAGGTTCGGGGAGCTGGTTGGCCAGGACGAGCAGGGCAACCGTTACTACCGCACCGCCGGCGGCAAGATCGATCCAACGCTCGGCTTCGAGCGGCGCTGGGTGATCTATAACGGCTATGCAGAGGCCAGCCGCATTCCGCCGGAATGGCACGGCTGGATTCATCACGTCGTCGACACCCCGCCGACGGAGATCAATTACCAGCCGCGCGAGTGGGAAAAGCCGCACCAGCCGAACCTGACGGGCACACCTAACGCGTACCGGCCCGCGGGCTCGACGCTGGCCAGCGGCAGGCGGCCGAAGGCGACCGGCGACTACCAGCCCTGGACGCCTGGTTAGCTCCAGCCTTCTTCATCTTCCGGATTGGATGCATACGCATCCTGGCGACGTCGCTGTGGACAATGGGATCAGCGGGGATGCCGGCTGCCGGGCCGTTGCGCCCGCACGAGCAATGCGGCTCAATGAGCCCATCTTACGGAGATGGGAGACCATCGCGTTCGGTGCGGGCAACAGTTCGCGACTGTCCCGAAATGCAGCGGCTGCCGAGGAAGGACTCGATCGGGAGATAGGCCCCCGGTCTGGAAGCTCCGACATCGCCCGATGAGAATGTGCGCCGCCGTGAGACAGGAAAGGCCGCTTGGGAAACCGAGCGGCCTTTTTCTGTTGGGTTGGGGGGAGAAGAGCGGGGCCGCGGGCTCTGTCATTGCGAGCGCAGCGAAGCAATCCAGCCTCTTTCCGCAGAGGCAGTCTGGATTGCTTCGCTGCGCTCGCAATGACGACATTGATGCAGCTGTGCGTCAAAACTCCGGTCTCATGCCCCGGCGCAGCGCAGCGTTGGGACACACTACATCAGCCGCTCAGCCGCCCGCTTGGCCGCATCCAAGCGCCGCGCCTGGAATGGCGCGATCCGCTCCTTCATGAGCGCGAGCACCTCGGCCGGAGCCGTATCGGGCGAGCCGGAATTGAAGGGCGGCGCGGGATTGTATTCGAGGCGGAGCTGGATGGCCTCGGCAGTGGTGCGGTCGACCAGCAGCGAGACCAGCGTCAAAGCGAAATCGATCCCCGCGGTCACGCCGCCGCCGGTGACGCGGTTGCGATCGACGCAGACGCGTGTCTTCGTCGGTGTCGCACCGAACAAATTCAGCATCTCCATTGCGCTCCAATGGGTCGCGGCATTGTAGCCCTTCAGAAGCCCGGCCGCGCCCAGCACCAGCGATCCCGTGCAGACCGAGGTGACGAATTTGGCGTTCGCAGCCTGCTTGCGCACGAAGTCGAGCGTCTCCTCATCATTCAGGAGCGCATCGGTGCCGAACCCGCCCGGAATGCAGATCACGTCCAGTTGCGGGCAGTCGGCGAATGTCACTGATGGCGTCAGCATCAGCACGGAATCGCTCGGCACCGGATCAAGCGTCTTCCAGATCAGGTGCACGGTCGCGCCGGGGAGGGATGAGAACACCTGCAGCGGGCCGGTGAAGTCGAGCTGGGTGACGCGCGGGAACACCAGAAGTCCGATCTGGAGCGGTGCCGACATGAGAGCCTCCGAAAAAGAACTTGACGGGCGCAAAATGGCATGATGCCATCCTGTCCAAAATGGCGTATTTCCCTCACTTTCGGACAAAACCATGATCGGCATCCTGATCTTCCGGGACTTCCAGTTGCTCGATGCGGCCGGTCCCATCTCGGTGTTCGAGATCGCGGCACGCGCCAGCGGCAAGCCTCTGGCGCTGCGGGTGCTGGCGCTGAATGCGGGCGCCGTGCGCTCGTCCTCCGGCGTCGAGATGATGGCGCGCGATTTCAAAGCGGCGAACGCGATCACGACGCTGGTCGTGGCCGGCGGCGCGGGCGTGTCGGCTCCGGCGGGCTGTCCTGCGACGCTCGCCTTCGTGCAGCGGCTGGCCAGGCGCGGCGTGCGCATCGCCAGTGTCTGCTCCGGCGCCTATGTGCTTGCGGAGGCCGGCCTGCTCGACGGCCGCCGCGCCACCACGCATTGGGGCCGCACGCGCGAATTCGTCGCGCGCTATCCCAAGGTGAAGTTCGAGCCGGACCAGATTTTCACCCGCGACGGCAACGTCTGGACGTCGGCGGGCATCAGCGCCGGCATCGATCTTGCGCTGGCGATGGTCACCGAGGACCACGGGGAGGAGATCGCGCAAGCGACCGCACGCCAGCTCGTGCTCTACCATCGCCGCAGCGGCGGCCAGTCGCAGTTCTCGTCGCTGCTCGAGTTGAAGACGCCGAACGGCCGCTTCGGTGGGCTGTTGTCGTGGGCGCGGGAAAATCTCGACGCGAGGTTGACCGTGGAAGACCTCGCCGATCGCGCCGGCATGAGCGCGCGACATTTCGCCCGCGCCTTTGCCGCCGAGACCGGCACGACACCATCGAAAGCGATCGAGCGCTTAAGGATAGAGGTCGCCCGCGAGCGCGTGCAGTCCTCGCGCGAGGCGATCGAGCGCGTCGCCGAAACAACCGGCTTCGGCGACCCCGAGCGCATGCGCCGCGCCTTCATCCGCGCCTTCGGCCAGCCGCCGCAGGCGTTGCGGCGCGCGGCACGGGCGGGGTAGGCGGTCCAATGGAGGCCGGTGGGCCTCAGGCGAGAGGGTGGACGCGGCTCCGGATGCCTCGCGGGCCGATGTCGCTGTTTGAGACGACGTAGTCGATCTCGCCGCGCGAAGCGCCGATGTCCATCAACTCCCTATCACTCAAGTTAGACAACATAGCGTGTAATTTCTGCCTATCACTCCATTCTTGGAAGGCATCCCAGCACCCCCAGAAAAGGCTGCAGACAGACCGCGTTGATGCGGAGGTTCTTTCGAGCCAGCTGGTGCTGTAGATCGTGCTCATTGCCCTGTCTCCTCTGGAAGATCTGCACCCGCACGAGATTGCCAGGGGAGATCCAGCCACGCTTGACCGGCAGCTTACATTTTCCTTTTCAGCAGCTTATTCTTGCGGTTTTCGCCAGGACCAACCTCCGGTCGGCCGGCTCACTCAACGGATCAGAATTTGCGCTATCTGTTCGAAGAGTACGCATTCGACACCGACCGGCGCGAGCTGCATCGCGGGGATAGCCTCATCGCGATCGCACCCCAGGTATTTGACCTGCTCGACTACCTGATCAGAAACAGGGATCGGGTCGTCAGCAAGGATGACCTGGTGAACGCCGTTTGGAAGGGCCGCATCGTGTCCGACGCTGCGCTGACGACCCGCCTGAATGCCGCCCGAATTGCGATCGGCGATTCCGGTGAAGAGCAACGCCTCATCAAGACCCTGCCGCGCAAGGGCGTCCGGTTCATCGGAACCGTGGCGGAGAGTGAGACCAGAGAGCCGATGGGCCCTGGGGGCAGGCCAGGACCGGAAGCACCCACTCTCGCGCTTCCCGATAGACCGTCCATCGCGGTGCTGCCGTTCGAGAATATGAGCGGTGATCCCGAGCAGCAATATTTTGCCGATGGCATGACTGAAGAGATCACGACTGCACTGTCCCGGTTCAAATCGCTGTTCGTCATTGGTCGCAACACGAGCTTCACCTACAAGGGGCGCGTTGTCAGCGTAAAGCAGGTCGGTAGAGAACTCGGCGTCCGCTACGTATTAGAGGGAAGCGTTAGAAAAGCCGGAAGCAGGGTTCGCATTACCGGGCAGCTTCTAGAGGCTGTGACGGATCGACATTTGTGGGCTGACCATTTTGATGGTGCGCTCGAGGACGTTTTTGGTCTGCAAGACCAAATCACAGCAAAGGTCGTTGGGCTGATTGCTCCGAAACTCGAGCAGGCGGAAATCGAACGATCGAGACGGAAACCTACCGAAAAGCTGGACAGCTACGATTTCTTCTTGCGGGGTATGGCGCTGGGGACAAGTCGGAGGGCGCAACCTCTTGCGCGGGCCTTCTTTAAGGAAGCGTTTGAACGAGACGAAGAATACGCCGCAGCATTTGCCATGGCTGCGTGGACATTTCTCGTGCAGCAAGTGACCAGCGGCTTGCCTCTGACAGAGGAAATGCGAGCGGATGCGGTTCAGTTTGCTCGCTTGGGTGCAAGAGCGGCAAATTTCGACGCTTTCACATTGGCCAGGTGCGGCCATGTGCTGACGTACTTTGGGCAGGAATATGATCGTGGATTGTTGATGGTCGAGCAGGCGGTCGCTCTCAACCCAAATCTCGCCATCGCTTGGTACTCCCGGGGATGGGTGGCGCTGATGTGTGGTGAACCAGAACTCGCCATTGAGAGTTTCGACCGAATGATCAGGTTAAGTCCTTTTGATCCATTACGAGCAACTGCTTGGTTGGGAATCTCGTTTGCACACTTTTGTCAGGGACGATTCGAGGAAGGATGCGCCTTGGCGGTGAAGGCATTCCAGTTCACCGCCGACACAAATATGCTCGAAGCCTATATTGCGAACTCGGTCCGAGCTGGACATGCTGTCGAAGCCCGCGAAGCGGCGGCGCAATTGTTGAAGCTTCAGCCGGACTACCACGCTTCGCGTGGCCGACAGGCTGTTCCTTTCCGTTCAAACGACGTGCGCAAGCAGATCGCATCGGCCTTGCGAGCCGCTGGCTTGCCGGAGTAGCCCCGCACATCTCCGCGCCGTAGGGGCCGGGATCGACAGCGGCACGGGCGGGGTAGGGCGGGCACACGATCGTCACCCAAAGGCCTTGCCGACCTCCCGACCAACGGATGCGATCACATCGTTTCGTCCGTTGGGATCGAGCGATGCGCCGGTGAGATAGACCGCGATGATGATCGGCGAACGCTCGGGTGGCCATACAATCGCGACGTCGTTGGCCGTTTCGCGTTGACCCGAACCGGTCTTGTCGCCCACACGCCAGCCTTGCGGCAGGCCCGCGCGTAAACGGCTGTCGCCGGTCTTGTTGGCCACAAGCCATTTGATCAGTTGATCGCGCCCTTCAGGAACGAGGGCATCACCGAGCAGCAGGCGTCGGAAATTTGCCGCCATCGCATTCGGCGTGGTGGTGTCGCGGGGATCGCCCGGCGCGGCTTCGTTCAGTTCGGTTTCAATCCGGTCCAGCCTGGTCGTCTCGTCGCCGAGGCTGCGCGCAAAACTGGTCAAGCCGGCGGGACCGCCAATGTTTTTCAGAAGTGCGTTGCCGGCCGTGTTGTCGCTGAGGGTGATGGCAGCCTCGCAAAGTTCGCGAAGCGACATTCCTTCTCCGCCGACATGCTTGCTCGTGGCGGGCGAGTACTCGACGAGGTCGGCCTGCTCGATACGAACGCGCCGTTCAAGGCCTTCCAGCTTGCTGCCCACGCCTTTCAATATTGCTGCCGCCGCCAGGACCTTGAATGTGCTGCACATGGGGAAGCGTTCGTCTCCCCTGTGATGGATGGGAACGCCCGTATTCGTGTCGAGCACGGAGACGCCGAGTCGACCTCCGCTCTTCAGTTCCAGCTGCCTGATGGCCTCGATGAGCGGTGCAGTTCCATCTGACGCGGCAACCGAAACATCAGGCAGGAACAGACTTCCGGCGATCGCACATGCGGATGAGCTGAATTGACGTCGTGTAAGCATCGAGAACTCCCATGAATGCGGGAAGGTTTTGCGTCGCGCTCGGGCGATTGACAAACGATGGTTCGTAAGGCCATCCATAAGTAAAACTTGGATCGGAAAAAAGCTGGATCGGACTTGGCCCGTCGCCCTGCCAATATTTCCAATCTGCCCCTGAATGCGCTCCGCTCGTTCGAAGCGGCCGCGCGCCATCTCAGCTTCACCAAGGCCGGTCTCGAACTGCGGGTGTCGCAGGCGGCCGTGAGCCAGCAGGTGCGGGTTCTGGAAGAGAGCCTGCGCGTCAAGCTTTTCCGGCGATTGACCCGCGGGCTCGCTCTTACGGAAGAAGGCGAGGCGCTGCAGCCTGCAATCTCGGATGCGTTCGGCCGAATCAATCAGGTGCTGGACCGGTTCGAGAACGGTCGAATGCGCGAAATGCTGACAGTTGGCGTTGTCGGAACGTTCGCATCCGGCTGGCTCCTTCCGCGTCTCAGGAGCTTCACCTCTGATCATCCGAATGTCGATGTCAGAATCTTTGCGAACAACAACCGTGTGGACCTCGGCGGCGAAGGGTTGGACTACGCCATTCGATTTGGCGACGGCGCGTGGCATGGAACGAACGCCGAGCGGCTGGTCGAGGCCCATTTCACACCGATGTGCGCGCCTGATGTGGCCAAGCGCCTGAGAGATCCAGTCGACCTCCATAAGGAGGTGTTGTTGCGGTCGTACCGGCCGGGCGAGTGGGCGCAATGGTTCGAGGCGGTCAAATGCAGGCAACCGCGGATGACCGGACCGACCTTCGACTCGTCGGTCTCCCTGGCGCATGCCGCGGCGCAAGGCGCCGGGGTCGCGCTCCTGCCGGTCGCGTTGTTTTCGGACGATCTGTCACGCAAGCGGCTGGTTTGCCCCTATGACGACCAAGTCTTTCTGGGATCCTATTGGCTCACGTCGCTCAAATCCAAGCGGCTCTCGCATGCGATGAAGGCGTTCCACGACTGGATCTTGGCGGAGTGCAAGAAAAAGAAGTCGCGCAATCCATAATGCTTCCGCGCCCTCCAGACGGCAGCTTTCAAGTTGCGCTGCTTGGAGCCACCGGGCTGGACGTTTCCGCCCGCGCCGTCAGCCGCCGCGCGATCGGTGTCAGCAAGTACGGCGCCAGATGGATCGGAAACTGCGTCATCGCGAAATAGAGCCAGGTCGTCGGCGGCAGCGCGCCTGATGTCGCGGCCAGCATCAGGCCGAGATTGCGCTGTGACACCATCAGCCCGAGCGCCAGCGCGCGCTCGGTGCCGATGCGGCGGAACAGCAAGGTCGTGATGGCAAGCAGCGCAAAATAGATCGTGAAGGACAGGGCTGCGAGGCCGATGGTGAAGACCGGCCGCGCGATCAGGTCGCTGATCACGTCGCCCATCACGGCGGCCGCGAAGATGAAGAGGATGATGATGTTGAAGCCGTCGATCGGCAGCTTGTGGCGCTGGATCGTCTCGGTGCCGAACAGCCAGCGAATGACGGTCGCCGCCAGCAGCGATGCCGCGAGGATGCCGAGCAGTTTCAGGCCGAGCGTGAGCGGGGAAATGCTGAGCATGCCGCCGAGAAACAGGCTTGCGAACAGCGAGGCGGTGAACGGCACGATCGCGGTTGCGGTCACCAGCGTGACCAACACCAGCGTCGCATCGAGGCCCATCAGGGCGGCGAGCGCCGGAGAGGCCATCATCGGCGAGGCCATGCTCTGCAGCATCAGAGCCAGCGACAGGCCGGACGCGTGCTCGGTGAGCCCGGTCGCATGAGCGATCAAACCAACGATGACCGGCACGCCGATCGTGGTCCAGGCGGTGGCGGCCGCCACCAGCGCGGGCCGGCGCAGATGGCCTGATAGCGCCACGAGATCGACCCGCATGAAAGAGATGCAGAGCAGGACGAGGATCGCCTCGGTGACGTAGGGACGCAACAACGCGCCGAGCGGCGGCACGGCTGCGGCGATGAACACGATTGCGGCGACCGCGCGCGTGCCCTGGCTGCCGAGCCAGGTCAGGCCACGCAGCGGAAGGGCGAAGAGGGATTGAAGCGCTGATGACATCAGGATGGTGGCGTTGTCAGCCCAACGCCTTCAGCCAGGCGCCGATCTCGCTCACGGCGACATTGGCCTGTTGCAGCAGTCTGCCCATGGTGAAGAAGCCGTGGAATTGGCCCGGGAAATGTTTGGTGGTGACGGATACGCCAGCCTGTTTCAGACCCGCGGCGTATTCGTTGCCCTCGTCGCGCAGGGGATCGGCTCCGGCTGTCAGCACATAGGCCGGCGGCAGGCCTGCAAGGTTTTCGGCGCGTGCGGGCGAGGCGCGCCAGTCATGGATGTCGGCGGCACCATTGAGATAATGGTCGCGGAACCAGCGGACCACCGCATGCGTCAGCAGCACGCTGGTCTCTGGCTCGCTGTGCGAGCCGTGCGTCATGGCGAAGTCGACGGCGGGATAGATCAGCACCTGGCCCGCGGGCTTGGGGCCGTCGCCATCGCGCGCGGCCAGCGCAACGACGGCCGCGAGATTGCCGCCGGCGCTGTCGCCGCCGATCGAAAGGCGTGCAGGGTCGATGCCGAGTTCGCGCGCATTCGCAGCCACCCATTTGGTCGCGGCAATCGCATCATCGGTTGCGGCGGGAAACTTATGCTCCGGCGCGCGGCGGTAGTCGATCGCGATCACGATCAGCGCGCCTGCGTCGGCGAGTTGTCGGCAGACGACGTCGTGGCTATCGAGATCACCGATCACCCAGCCGCCGCCGTGGAAGAACACCAGCGCGGGCGCCAGCCCATCCCTGAGGCGCGGCTGTTTCGGCACATAGATCCGTGCCGGGATTGCGCCGTGGGGTGCCGGGATCGACGTCGGCGCGACGCGGGCCAGCTCGGGCGGCTCGGGGTTGGTGGCAAACCGGGCCCGGAGGTAATCGTCGCGCGCTTCCGCAGGGGTCAGCGTCTCATAGGGAGGGCGGCCAGCCTCCTGGAAGGCGCGGTAGACGGCGGCGGCGTCGGGATCGAGCACGATGGGCATGGGGGCGACTTCGGTGGTTTCTGGTTATCGTTGGACGGGTGGCAATGCCCGCTTCGGCCCCCGGGGAGAGGCCTCCAACTATCCCATCCAGGAGCCGGGATGGCCAGCGGGTGGCCGGCAGGGCAGGAATGCGCCCTTTCCCCGCCGTATTCGCCGTGTTAACCGGTTGGCCTGCGAGCGGCGGTATCCCCTGTAGAATGTCCAACAAGCCCGATTCGCTGTTGAAGCCGCGCGAGATGTTCAAAACCTTTACCCTGACAGGCCTTGCGGCGCTGCTGGCTGCCAGCGCGCTGACAGTCGCAACGCCGGTGCAGGCGCAGATCGGCACGATCTTCTCCGATCCGCCGCCGCTGCGCCCGCCGGGGACCATTCCCCGTGGCGGACAGCCGCAGCCGGCCCCGACCCCGGACGACGACGAAGAGGTGCCTGAGCTGCCGCCGCAGGGCCGTGTGCTGCCGTCGCGCCCGATGCCGCGCCAGGGCAATGCCATGCCCGGACCGGTCGAGACCCAGCCGCTGGCGCCGCCGCCGGGCAGCACCATTGCTCCCCAGAACCAGCCGCCGGCCGTGGCGATTGCGCCGCCGGGCGGGCCGGGCCAGCCGGGCGCAGCTCCCGGTGCCGTTCCTGGCCAGCGCCAGCCGCAGCAGAAGGGCGGGCCCCAGCAGGGCGCCGTGCCGCAGGCCCCCGCAAGCCTGCAGCCGGGCGACGAGGTCGTCACCGAGCCGCCGGCCCAGAAGATCGTGAACAAGAAGGCGACCTTCTCCGGCCTCGACAAGATCACCGGCCGCATCATCAATTTCGACGAGGATATCGGCGAGACCGTGCAATTCGGCGCGCTGCGGGTGAAGACCGATGCCTGCTACACGCGCCCCGCCACCGAGGCCGCCAACACCGACGCGTTCGTCGAGGTCGACGAGATCACCTTGCAGGGCGAGGTGAAGCGGATCTTCTCCGGCTGGATGTATGCCGCGAGCCCCGGCCTGCACGGCGTCGAGCACCCGATCTACGATATCTGGCTGACCGACTGCAAAGAGCCGCAGCAGACCATTGCGACCGCAGCGCCGGATCCCGCAACCAAGCCGGCCGCGCCCCCACCACCGCCTCCGGCGCAGAAGAAGGCCGCGCCCAAGCAGGCCGTGCAGCAGCGCCCGCCGCAGCCTCTGCCGCCACCGCCGCAGGCGGCCCCGCCGCCACCTCCGCCGCCGGAGCAGCGACCTGGCCTGTTCGGTATTCCCGGGTTTGGCCGCTAGGCCAAATCCCCCGGGGTTTGGCAGCCGGTAAGGCTGATTTACTGCCGCGAGGCGATGATCTCGAGCGCGCGTGCGCCGGGGATCGCATCGCCTGACGAGAGTCGCAGGAAATCGCCGGGCTCGCCGGCGAGCGCCTTGTCGAGCAGCGCGGTGTAGCGCCGCCGCGAGATTTCGGTCGCACCAAAACTCTTCAGATGCTCGGTGACATATTGGGTGTCGAGCAGCTCGAAGCCGCCATGGATCAGTCGCGCGACCAGATGCACCAGCGCGACCTTGGAGGCATCGCGCGCGGTGTGGAACATGCTCTCGCCGAAGAAGGCACGCCCCAGGCTCACCCCGTAGAGGCCGCCGACGAGGTCGTCGCCCTGCCAGGCCTCGACGCTGTGGCAATGGCCGAGCTCGTAGAGGCCGCCATAGAGGTCGCGGATGCGCTTGTTGATCCAGGTGTCCTCGCGCCCGGCCTGCGGCGCCGCGCAGCCGGCGATGGTTGCCTTGAACGCGGTGTTGACGGTGACGCGGAACGCGTCCGAGCGCACGGTGCGCGCCAGGCGCGAGGCGACGCGAAAGCCATCGAGCGGGATCACGCCGCGCATTTCCGGCTCGACCCAGAACAGGGTCGGGTCGTCCGCGCTCTCGGCCATCGGAAAGATGCCGCAGGCATAGGCGCGCAGCAGCACGGCGGGTGTGATTTCGGATGAGGCGGAGTCGCGCGAAGTCATGATCGCTACAATAGCAGGATCGCGATGCCGGTGCGATGGGGCGGAGCCGGGCTCAGCTTGCCGCCGCGGCGCTGTTCGCCTGGGCTGATATGGCGGGGGTGCGGAACCGCAGCAGGATGCGGGTCCCGGAATGGTTCGGATCGCGCTCGACGGTGGCATCGAGCTTGGAAGCCATGGCGGCGACGATGCGCTGGCCCATGCCGGTGGAGCGCGGATCGGCCTTGACGTTGTCGCCGACGCCGTCGTCGCTGATGGACAGCAGCAGATCCTCGCCTTGCGAGGTCAGCTCGACGTGAATGGGCCCGGCGCCATCGGGATAGGCATATTTCACCGCGTTCATCACCAGCTCGTTGACGATGATGCCGACGGCGACGGCGCGGTCGGGGTCGATCTCGATCGGCTCGGCCTGCACCGTCAGGCGCGACATCCGGTTGCCTTCGGCGGAGCGGCGGAGGTCCTCGAGCAGGGAATCGAGATACTGGTTGAGCATCACGCTCTTCAGATCCTGCGAGGTGTAGAGGCGGCGGTGCACCTGGGCGACGGCCGCAACGCGGCCCATCGCGTTGGTGAGGGCGGCCTTGACCTCGTCCTGTGCGGCGGAGCTCGCCTGCAGGTGCAGCAGCGAAGCGATGATCTGCAGCGAATTGCCGACGCGGTGATTGACCTCGCGCAAGAGCAGCTCGCGTTCGGCGGCCAGCGCGGCGTAGCGGTCGCGCGAGGCGTGGATCTCGGCCTCGGCTTGCTCGCGCGCGCGCTGCAGCTCGGCCTGGCGCAGCGCGCCTTCGGCCGCGACATGCAGCAGCGGGATGAAGTCGCCCTTGACGTCCTTGACCAGATAGTCGGCCGCGCCTGCTTTCAGCGCGGTGACGGCGATGCTGGAATCCTGCGAGGCGGTGACGAAGACCACGGGCGGGGCGTCCGGGATAGCCATGATCTGCTCGAGCGTCTCGAGCCCGTCGAGACCCGGCATGTACTGGTCGAGCGCCACGACATCGATGCAGCCCTGAGTGCTGGCGTTGCGGATGCGCTCGAGGCCTTCCTCGCCGCTGGCGGCATGGACGACCTTGTAGCCGCGCCGAGTGAGGCCGCGATCGACCAGGCGCGCCAGTGCGTCGTCGTCATCGATATAGAGCAGTGTCGGGGTGCGCTGTTGGGTCATGAAGCGGCGGGCGGGACCTGGATGACCGAGAAGAACAGGCCGAGCTGCCGGATGGCATTGGCGAAATTCTCGTAATTGACGGGCTTGGTGATGTAGACGTTGCAGCCGAGCTCGTAGCAGCGCTTGATCTCCTGGCTGTCGTCGGTGGTGGTGAGCACCACCACGGGTGAGGCCTTGAGATATTTGTTTTCCTTGATCTGCTTCAGGATGTCGATGCCGCTCATGTCGGGCAGGTTGAGGTCGAGCAGAATCAGCAGCGCATTTCCCTTCTGAGCGAGCCCGGTCCCATCAGGGCCGAACAGATGCTTCATCGCCGAGTTGCCGTTGGTGAAGGAGAGGATCTCGTTGTTGACGCCGGAGCGGCGGATATTGCGCTCGATCAGTCTGGCGTGGCCCTCGTCGTCCTCGATCATGATGATGGTGACGGGCAATGTCATCGGTCCGCGTTCCGGTTGCTGGCGTTCCAATTGATGGGCAGCGTGATCGTGAACGTGCTGCCCGCATTCAGTTCCGACGATACCGACATGGTGCCGCCGAGGCGGCGCACAAGTGCACGGACATGGGCAAGACCGATGCCCTGACCGGGCTTGTCCTGGGTTCCAGCACGCCGGAACAGGTCGAAAATCCGCTGATGATCCCTGGGATCGATGCCACGGCCATTATCGCTGATCTCGAAGATAGCGTAGCCAAGCTTGGTGCGCCCGCGAATTCTTATCTCGCCGGGAACCCCGGTCTTGAGGTACTTGATCGCGTTATCGATCAGATTGGAGAAAATCTGCTCCAGTGCAAGGCGGTCGCTGACGATATTCGGCAACGGCTCGATGTGGATCTCGGCCTGCGCTTCGGCCGCCTGGTGCGCCAGCGAGGAGACGATGGCCTCGATGAAGTCGCGGGTGTCGATCCGCTCCGGCTGAAACTCGCGCCGGCCCTCGCGGGTGAGGTTGAGGATCGCCGAGATCAGCCGGTCCATCCGGGCAATCGAAGATTTAATGAAGCCGAGCGCTTCGGAAAAATCCGCCGACAGCTGCTTGTCGGCGTCCTCGAGCGGAATCTCTGCGGCATCGACCGGTGGACCGCCGGCCGGCACACGCGTAAGCCCTGCGATTCGTCGGAAGATGTCCTTGCCCAATTCTTCGAGCTCGCTGGTGAAGCCCATGATGTTGACCAGCGGCGAGCGCAGGTCATGACTGACGATATAGGCAAAGCGCTGGATCTCGTCGTTGGCTTCACGCAGGTCTGCCGTGCGTTCGTCGATGGTGGCCTCCAGGTTGACGTTGGCATCGCGCAGCTGTGCCTCGGCCTCGTCGCGGATGCGCGCCGAACGCCGCACCAGCCAGATCGAGATCAGGGCCAGGACCACCACGAGGCCGGAACCGATGCCGGTGAGGGAGGCAGCCAGCGTCTGGCTGCGGTCGGCGTTGGCCGTGCGGAGCTGGAATAGGCGCTCCTCCTCGCGGATCATGGCGCTCGCGGCGCTGCCGATGGCGATCGTGGTGCCGGCGCTGGCGGCTTCGCTGACGAGCGCCGTGGCCTTCTCCGGCTGACCCTGGCCCACGAAATCGATCTCGCGCGCGAACTGGCCGAGGCGGGTTTCGATCGCGGCACTAAGCTGCTCGATATTCTTGCGTTGTGCCGGATTGTCGCCGATCAGGCGCGTCAGCCTGTCGAGCGCAGGGATGATCGCGGCGACGGCCTTTTCGTGATCGGTCCGGAAACCCGCCTCCCGGGTCAGCAGGTAGCCACGCGCGCCGCTCTCGGCACGACGGACCTCGAGCAGCAATGCATTGACCTGGTTCTCCACCTCGATGGTGTGAACCACCCATTTGTTGTCGTTGCGCGCCTCGTTGACCAGATAGACGGAGCCTGCGCTGATCGCGGTCAGCACGACGAGGCCGGCCGCGAACAGCAGGATCTGCCAAAATGCGCGACGTCGCTGCCCCTCCGCGGTCACGACGATCTCGCTGGATCATATCTGGAAGTCAAAACGCCCCCTTGGAACTGCCCACCGTCCAAAACGCGATGGGGCCCAACGGGTTCCCGGCCAGGGTAACGATTATTTCGCGGACGGTTCCGTCTTGCCGGCGAGGTACTGTTCCAGCCAGTGGATGTGGTAGTCGCCGTTGATGATGTCGTCCTGGCGGACCAGATCGCGGAACAGCGGCAGGGTGGTCTCGATGCCCTCGACCACCATCTCGTCCAGCGCACGGCGCAGGCGCATCAGGCATTCGGCGCGGGTCTTGCCGTGGACGATCAGCTTGCCGACGAGAGAATCGTAATAAGGCGGGATCTGGTAGCCCTGATAGACCGCGGAATCGATGCGCACGCCGAGGCCGCCGGGCGGGTGATACTGCAGAATCCGGCCGGGCGAAGGGCGGAAGGTCTGCGGGTTCTCCGCATTGATGCGGCATTCGATGGCGTGGCCGATGATCTGGATCTCGTCCTGCCGGGCTGGCAGCTCGCCGCCGGCGGCGATCCGGATTTGCTCCAGCACGAGGTCGATGTCGGTGATGCTCTCGGTGACGGGATGCTCGACCTGGATGCGCGTGTTCATCTCGATGAAATAGAACTCGCCGTCCTCGTAGAGGAATTCGATGGTGCCGACGCCGAGATATTTCATCTCGCGCATCGCCTTGGCGCAGGTCTCACCGATCTTGGCGCGCGCCGCAGCAGCCAGCACGGGCGAGGGGCCTTCCTCCCAGACCTTCTGGTGACGGCGCTGCAACGAGCAGTCGCGCTCGCCGAGATGGATCGCGCCGCCGCGGCCGTCGCCGAGAA
Organism: Bradyrhizobium sp. BR 10261; assembly: GCF_019455395.1. NCBI lineage: Bacteria > Pseudomonadati > Pseudomonadota > Alphaproteobacteria > Hyphomicrobiales > Nitrobacteraceae > Bradyrhizobium > Bradyrhizobium sp. BR 10261. The sequence continues at coordinate 47,899 of NZ_JACOFQ010000012.1, read as the reverse complement.
TCTGGATCTCGATGTGGCGCGGCTTCTGCAGGTATTTTTCCAGGTAGACCGAGGCGTCGCCGAACGCGGATTTCGCTTCGTTGGCCGCCGTCGACAGCGCAATCTGCAGATCCGCTTCGCTCTGTGCGACCTTCATGCCGCGGCCACCGCCGCCGGCGGCCGCCTTCACCAGCACGGGGAAGCCGATCCTCCTGGCGATCGCCATTGCGTCATCGTTGGGACCGACCGCGCCGTCGGAGCCGGGCACCACGGGAATGCCGAGCCGCTTGGCGGTCTTCTTGGCCTCGATCTTGTCGCCCATCAGGCGGATATGCTCGGCCTTGGGACCGATGAATTGCAGATTGTGCTCGGTAAGGATCTCGGCGAAGCGCGCGTTCTCCGACAGGAAGCCGTAGCCGGGATGCACGGCGTCGGCGCCTGTGATCTCGCAGGCCGCGAGCAGCGCGGGAATGTTGAGATAGCTGTCCTTCGACGGCGGCGGCCCGATGCAGACGCTCTCGTCCGACAGGCGCACATGCATGGCGTCGGCGTCGGCGGTGGAGTGCACGGCGACGGTCGCAATCCCGAGCTCCTTGCAGGCCCGCAGGATGCGAAGAGCGATCTCGCCGCGATTGGCTATGAGGATCTTGTCGAACATGTTGTCCTGCAGCGAATGGCGAGTGGCGAAGGCGAGTAGGGAGGGCTGACGCCATTCGCTATTCGCAATTCGCCATTCGCGTTATTCTATGATGACGAGCGGCTCGCCGAACTCAACCGGCTGGCCGTCTTCGACCAGAATCTGCGTCACGGTGCCTGATCGGGTCGAGGGGATCTGGTTCATGGTCTTCATCGCCTCGATGATCAGCAGGGTCTGGCCGACCGAGACCTTGGAGCCGACCTCGACGAACGGCTTGGCGCCGGGCTCCGGCGCCCAATAGGCGGTACCCACCATCGGCGAGGTCACCGCGCCTGGATGCTTGGAGACGTCTGCGACGCCTGCGGCCGCAGGCGCGGCGGCGGGAGCTGCGACGGCCCCGGGGGCTGCGGCCGCAACCGGCATCGGCATGGTCGCGGCAACGCTGATGTTGCGGGCGACGCGCAGGCGCAGGCCGGCGCGCTCGATCTCGATCTCGGTGAGGCTGGTCTCATCGAGCAGCAGAGCGAGCTCGCGGACGAGCGCGGAATCGTCGCTGGAAAACTTTGCGGCTGCTTTGTCGTCTGGCTGGCGCGCCATGTTCTTTGATCCGAATGTTCTGGGTGAAGAGAGAGCGTCAGGCTTTGGGCCTGGTGCCGAGCTTGGCGGCAAGCCCCTGGATAGCGAGGCGGTAGCCCTCGATGCCGAAGCCGCAGAGCGAGGCCAAGGCCGGGCGCGCGGTGTAGGAGTGGTGACGGAAGCTCTCGCGGGCGTGGATGTTGGTCACGCGCACTTCGACCGTCGGGATCTGCACGGCGAGCAGCGCGTCGTGCAGTGCGATCGAGCCGTGCGAATAGCCGCCGGCGTTGATGATGATGCCCTTCGTCTTGCGCCCATGTGCCTCGTGGATGAAGTCGATCAGTTCGCCTTCGCGGTTGGACTGCCGGCAGTCGGCCTTGATGCCAAAGCTCGCCGCGGTCTCCCGGCACAGTTTCTCGACGTCGGCCAGCGTGGCATGGCCATACTTCTCCGGCTCCCGCGTCCCCAACACATTGAGGTTCGGCCCGTTGAGAACGAGGATCGTGTCGGTCGCTGGTTCGGCCATTCTGTCCCGGAAAGGTGTTTCGGCGTGGCGGGGTTATAGGTAACAAAGTGCGTGAGGGGAAGCCTTCAAGGGCTTCCCGGGCCGGTTCAGGCGCCTCATCCAGCGTGCAAAAACCTGTGCGGAAACTACGGAAATTGCTTGCTAACCAGCTCCAAGCATGGCTGCCGGCCCAATGCAAAAGGGGCGGGCATCGCTGCCCGCCCCTGAGGTTGCCGTCTTCCGGCCTTAGACGTTCAGGACAGCCACGATCTCGTAGGTGTCCGGATTGATGATCACGATCTCATCCTTCACCAGGACGTACTTGTAGGTCCGCCACTCCGGATAGATCGTCACGACCCGCGACGGCAGGGCGTGCAGCTCGATGCCCTCGCGCGGAATGCGGGTACCGACCGAGATCGAGAAGTTCACGTTGCTCACGGGAGCGATGTGCTCCTCGCGGATCGCCGAGGTGATCTGGGTGCGCTGCTCGGTCGAGAGCTTGGCGCCGGCGCCGGCCTGACCGACCGTCGTGTTGGTGTTGCCCTGGCCCTGCGCGTTCTGGTTAGCGCCGGGGCTGGTCTGACCCTGGGCCTTCTGGTTGGTGCTCGTGGTGCCCTTCTGGTTCTCGGCATTGTTGGTCGAGGTGCCGCTCTTGGTGCCCTCAGCCTTCATGTCCTTCTGGGCGCCGGACTTGCTGGTGTCCTGGCTCATGCTCTTGGACTTGTCCTGCGTGGACTTGTCCTGCGCGCTCTGGGCGTGTTCACCCTTCGCCGCGCCGGCCTTCTCCTCGGCCGCGTTCTTGTTCATCGCGCCGCCGGATTTCTCCGCGGTCCCGGACTTCTCCATCGCGCCAGACGACTTCTCTTCGCCTTGCTTCATGGAGCCACCGGCCTGACCCACCGTGCCCTTCTGCGGACTTGCGGAGTCCTTGCCGCGCTCGCTGGCGCCGCCCGAAGACTGCGAGTGCTCCATCGGCTGCGCACCGGCGCCGCTGTCATTCTTCATCGTGCCTTGTGCGTTCGCCAGACCGGCGCCTGCGATCAGCGCGAGTGCGGCAACCGAGATCATAAAGCGGTTCAACATCGTATTCTCCTCACGTGTTTCTTTGCGTCATTGCCCGCGCCGACAACGAGAGGAGGTGTCACTTGTTCCGGAACATCTGCTGTTCCCCGGCATTTGTTTCTTGAACGCGAGATGAACATCCGTGCCGGATTCGCGCCGGTTTTCGGCATACGAAAAAGGCCGGCTTTTCAGCCGGCCTCGTTCCGTCCGCAAGTGGTGAATCGTCTCGCTAGCAAGTCGCCTTGCCGCAGCGCGCCACGCCGATCTTTTCCTTGAGGCCCTCAAGGCCGATGGCGCCGACCACGATCTGCTTGCCGATCACGTAGCTCGGCGTGCCGTTCATGCCCATCGCCTCGGCGAGCTTGAAATTCTCCTCGATGGTGGAGCGCACCTCGGGGCTGGCGATGTCCTTCTCGATCCTCGCGGTGTCGAGGCCGGCTTCCTTGGCCGCCTGCATGGCGCGCGCCTTGTCGGCCGCGCCGCGACCGCCGAGCAGCTTCTGGTGGAAGTCGAGATATTTCTTGCCGGAGGGATCCTGCATGCGCACTGCGACCGCGACCTGAGCGGCCTCGACCGAGCCCTGGCTCAGCACCGGAAACTCCTTCAGCACCACCTTCAGCTTGGAATCGGACTTCATCAGGTCGAGCATGTCGCTCATTGCGCGTTTGCAATAGCCACAATTGTAATCGAAGAACTCGACGAAGGTGACGTCGCCGTCCTTGTTGCCGAGCACGACCTGACGCGGCGAGTTGAAGATCGCATCCGAGTTCTGCGCGATGCTGGCTTCGTGCTTCTCGGTCTCTGCCGCGGCCTGCCGCTTGCTGAGCTCCGTCATGGCCTCCTCGAGCACCTCAGGATGGCTCACGAGGTAGTTCTTGATAATCGCCTCGATGTCGGTGCGCTGGGCATCCGAGAAGCTCTCGGCCGAAGCCGGTCCCGTTGCGCCGACGAAGGCGAGCGCAATGAGCGCGGAAGCAAGCAGGCGCAGCGATGGCATTGGCAAATCCTCTTATCCAGAGCAGGTTTTGAAACAACGTCCCGGCGGACTTAGTCGTGGTGTCGTGACGTCAAATGAGCAGTTCAGGCTTCGGTCTGGAGCCCCGATCCGACGAGGTGGGAACGGGCCTCCAGCTCTTTGTTTTGACGCGTTTTCCTGGCGCGAACCGGTATCCCCTTCGCTTGAAAACGCTTTAGTTGCGCGGCGGTTTCGACGCCACGATGTCGTCGGCCTTGACCCATCCGGGCGTGCCGACGGCGAAACGGGTTTTCGCGCGCGTGGCAAGCTCGCGAGCGGTCTTGTTGTCGCCGCGCAAATAAGCGGCCTGGGCAGAGGCGAGATCCGCCTCGGCATAGTCTGCCTTCCGGCCATAGGCCATCGCAAGCTGGGTGTAGCCGATCGGCGCCTCGGGCTCGCGCGCCACCGCTTCACGGAGAATCTTGATGGCGTCGTCCGTGTAGGCCTTATTATCGGTTCCAACCAGAGCCTGCCCAAGTAACATCTCGATGAGGGCCGAATTGTTCGAGAGTGCGACGGCCTTGCGCAGGGGGGCAATCGCATCGGCGGGCTTGCCGCTCTCCAGAAGGGCCTGGCCGCGCACCTCGTAGAAGTACGGGTTGTTGGGCTGCACCGCAATCAGGGCATCGATCTGGGCGAGGGCACTGCGCAAGTCACCATGCAGATAGGTGCTGATGGCGCGGGCATAGCGCGCCGGCAGGCTGTCATTGGTCAGGGGGTAGCGGCGATAGACCACCTCCTGCCGCTCCATGAAGGCGGAGATCTTGGCGCGCACCATGTCGTGGCGCAGCTGGAGAGCAGGATCGTCCTTCTTGTCCCAATAGGGACTGCTGCTGGCAAATTCCTGGAGCGCTGCGACGCGGTCGGCGGGCATCGGGTGCGACTGCAGATAGGGATCTGCGCCGCGCGCCGCGAACAGGCTTTCGCTGGTGAAGCGCTTGAAGGTCTCGTACATGCCCTTCGGCGACTGCTGTGTCGCGGTCAGGAACTTCACGCCGGCGCGGTCGGCGTTCTCCTCCTGCTGGCGCTGATAGGACAGCAGCGAGCGGCGGATCATCTCCTGCGGACCGGCAACCGCGGCCGCGCCGGCGTTGGCGAGCCCATTATTGCCACCGCCGCGGGCACCGGCCGCGATGGCGCCGGCGCCGAGCAGCATGGCGATGATCATCTGCGTCTGGGCGCTGGCGAGCTGCTCGCGCATCTTGGCCAGGTGGCCGCCGGCCAGATGCCCGGTCTCATGCGCAAGCACGCCGATCAGCTGGTTCGGCGTCTCCGACTGCAGGATTGCGCCGTAATTGACGAAGATACGACGGCCATCGGCGACGAACGCGTTGAACGAGTTGTCGTTGATGATCACCATCTGGATGTTCTGCTTCTCCAGACCGGCGGCGCGCAGAATCGGGCGCGTATATTCGCGGAGCAGCTGCTCGGTTTCCGAGTCGCGCAAGGTCGGCGGCCCGCGGCCTTCCTGCGCCTGCGCTGCCGGGACCGGCAGCAGCGCGATTGCAGTCGCGGTAACGAGGGCGGTGAGGGCGGTGGCCTTCTTGCGCAATACGATCTGGAGCGACATCAAACGGGCTTGCAAACGGATTTGGATGCAGTTTTGTGATTGGTTTTGGCGATTGGCGGCGGACCGGATACGCGATATGCCCTTATGAGCCGTATAATGCGGCTAGTCTGGGGCGCAAGCGCCCTGTTTTGCCAGCGAAATAGCAGAAATCAATGCACGATGCGACACTAAGGAACCGGGTGGGGCAGTGGCTCGAGCCCTCCCGCCGCAGCGATGTTCCCCCGTTCATGGTGATGGACGTGATGGCGGCAGCGGCCCGCATGGAGGCCGCTGGCGGCCATGTCATTCACATGGAGGTCGGCCAGCCCGCGGCAGGTGCGCCGAAGACGGCGATTGCGGCTGCTCAGGCGGCGCTTGCGACGGCGCGGATCGATTACACCTCGGCGCTCGGGATTCCCAGCCTGCGTGAGCGCATCGCGCGGCATTATCGCGACGCCTATGGCTGCAGCGTCAGTCCGGACCGGATCGTGGTGACCACGGGCTCCTCCGGCGGTTTCATCCTGGCTTTCCTGTCGATGTTCGAGCCCGGCGATCGCGTCGCCGTCACGGTGCCTGGCTATCCCCCGTATCGTCACATCCTCACCGCGCTCGGCTGCGAGCCGGTGTTGATCGAGACTACCAACGACACCCGCCACGCGCTCACGGGCGAGGCGCTGCTCGCCGCCCATCGCAAGGCGCCGCTGAAGGGCGTGCTGGTCGGCAGCCCCGCCAATCCAACGGGAACGATGATGTCCCGCGAGGCGCTCGCCGGCCTGATTGCAGCCGCGGAAGATGCCGGCATTCGCTTCATCTCGGACGAGATCTATCACGGGCTCGATTATGCGTTTCCTGCCGTGACGGCGGCCGCGCTGTCCGACCAGACGCTCGTGATCAACTCGTTCTCGAAGTATTTTTGCATGACGGGCTGGCGCGTCGGCTGGATGGTCGTGCCTGATATTCTGGTGCGTCCGATCGAGCGGCTGCAGCAGAATCTCTCGATCTCGGTGCCCTCGCTCTCGCAGATCGCGGCCGAGGCCGCCTTCGACGGCGCCGCCGAGATGGAGGAGATCAAGCATGGCTATCAGGAAAACCGGCGCCTCCTGATCGAGGGATTGCCCAGGGCGGGCCTCGTCAGGTTCCTGCCGGCGGATGGCGCATTCTACCTCTACGCCGACGTCTCGGATTTCACCTCCGACAGTTTCGACTTCGCCAAGCAGATGCTGGAGAAGGCCCATGTTGCGGCCACGCCCGGCGTCGATTTCGATCCGATTCATGGCCGTTCGTTCATTCGATTCTGTTATGCGCGCTCGCTTCAAGAGATGCAGGAGGCAGTTGACCGGATCGCTCACTGGCTTAAATAGCCGCCAGTTTTTGCCAGCCTTCCGGAGTGCATCTTGTCCGATCGAACCGTCCAGTCCGCCGCCCCGTCGCGGTCTCCTCTCGCCGCTGTGATGTGGCCAACCCGGCCGGGCGAAGCCGTCGGGCACTTGCGCGCTGCGGTGCTTGTTGCACTCGGCTCCGCGCTGATGGCGCTGTCGGCCAAAGTCAATTTGCCGCTGCCTTACGTGCCCATGACGCTGCAGACGCTGGTCGTGTTGATGATCGGCGCGGCTTATGGCTGGCGCCTTGGCAGCGCAACCATGATCGCCTACCTCGCCGAGGGCGCGATGGGGCTGCCGGTGTTCGCCGGCCCCGTCGGTGGAATTGCACCGCTGGTCGGCCCGACCGCCGGCTATCTCTTCGGCTTCGTGGCCGCTGCCTTCATCACCGGCTGGCTCGCCGAGCGCGGCTGGGATCGCAACGTCGTATTGCTGTTTGCGGCCATGGCCGCCGGTCATGTCGTCATTTTCATCGCCGGCTTCGGCTGGCTGGCCTACGGAATCGGCCTTGGTGCGGACAAGGCCTGGGCGGTCGGCGTCGCGCCGTTCATCGCGGCTTCGGTCATCAAGAACGCGCTCGGGGCCGCGCTGATGCCGGCGGTGCGCCGGATCGTCGACCGCCGCTGCTAGAACTTACCACACCGAACAGTTCCAATTGACAGGGCCGGCCAAGTTGATCTTGGCTGGCTCTGAGTTTCGAGGGGGAGGTAACAAACAATGACAACGACAACGATGGCCAGCGCGCCGGCTGCACCTGCTACCGCCAAGCCGTGGTATAGAATTCTCTATGTCCAGGTGCTGATCGCGATCGTGCTTGGCGCGATCGTCGGCTGGCTGTGGCCGACGGTTGCCACCAACGACTGGATCAAGGCGCTCGGCGACGGCTTCATCAAGCTGATCAAGATGGTGATCGCCCCGATCATCTTCTGCACCGTGGTCTCCGGCATTGCCCACATCCAGGACGCCAAGAAGGTCGGGCGCATCGGTGTCAAGGCGCTGGTTTATTTCGAGGTGGTCTCGACATTCGCGCTGATCATCGGCCTCATCATCGGCAACGTTGTCAGGCCGGGCGCGGGCTTCGGCAGTGCGGCAGCCAATGCGAATGCCGTCGCCAACTTTGCCAAGCAGGCCGAAGCGCAGAAGTCGGTCGACTTCATCCTGCATATCATTCCCGACACCGTGGTCGGCGCCTTCGCGCAAGGCGAGATCCTGCAAGTGCTGCTGTTCTCGGTGTTGTTCGGCTTCGCCATCATGGGCCTTGGCGAGCGCGGCCATGTGATCCGCAGCTTCATCGACGATGCCGCGCACGCGGTGTTCGGCGTCATCTCCATCGTGATGCGCGCGGCGCCGCTCGGCGCCTTCGGCGCGATGGCCTACACCATCGGCAAGTTCGGCACCGGCGCGATCCTCAACCTGATGGGCCTGATCGCGACGTTCTACCTGACCGCCGCGCTGTTCGTGTTCGTCGTGCTCGGCATCATCGCGCGCATCGCGGGCTTCTCGATCTTCAAGTTCCTGGCCTACATCAAGGACGAACTGTTGATCGTGCTCGGCACCTCGTCCTCCGAAAGCGCGCTGCCGTCCTTGATGGAGAAGCTGGAGCGGCTCGGCTGCTCGAAGTCGGTGGTCGGCCTCGTGGTGCCCACGGGCTATTCGTTCAATCTCGACGGCACCAACATCTACATGACGCTGGCGACGCTGTTCATTGCGCAGGCGCTCGGCTACGACCTCACCTTCAGCCAGCAGCTCACGATCCTGGTCGTGGCGATGCTGACCTCGAAGGGCGCGTCCGGCATCACCGGCGCGGGCTTCATCACGCTGGCGGCGACGCTTGCGGTGGTCGATCCGCGCCTCGTGCCGGGCATGGCGATCGTGCTCGGCATCGACAAGTTCATGAGCGAGTGCCGTGCGCTGACCAATCTCTGCGGCAACGGCGTCGCCTGCGTGATCGTCGCCTGGTGGGAGGGCGAGCTCGATCGCGACAAGCTCAACGCGCGGCTGAGCCAGCAGATCGATCCGACCGACATGGAAACCGCTGTTACGACCGACTGATCAGGATCTAACGGCGCGTTGCGCCGTTAGACCTGGAAGTAATAGGGCTGGTCGAGATCCTCGATCAGCCCTTTTTCTTTGGGCTGCCAGCCGAGCAGCGCGCGCGTCTTGGCGCTGGACGTCGGCACATCGGCACCGGCGAACTGTGCGAACCAGCCGAAATGCTCGGCCGCTTCGTGCTGTGATTTCGAGACCACGGGCAGGCCCAGCCTTTTGCCGATCACCTCCGTAATCGTCTTGAACGGGATGCCTTCCTCGGCGATCGCGTGATAGCGCGGTGCCGTTGCGCCTTGCTCGAGCGCGAGGCGGTAGACGCGAGCGGCATCGACGCGGTGCCCGGCCGGCCAACGGTTGGTACCATCGCCAATATAGGCCGCCACGCCTTTCTGGCGCGCGAGGTTGATCAGGATCGGCACGAAGCCATGGTCGCCCTCGCCATGGGTCGTCGGCGGCAGTCGAACCACCGCGGCGCGGACGCCTTCCAGCGACAGCGCGGTGGATTCCGACACCCGCGGAAAACGGTGCGCTGCCTCGTCGTCTTCCGTTGCGAGGCGCCCCGGCGCCAGCAGAGCTACGCCTGATGTGACGATGAGGGGACGATCGGACCCTTTGAGCTCCTCGCCGAGGGCGAGGATGGCGCGGCGGTCAAGCTCGCAATTGTCCAGAAATTTCGAGAAGTCGTGGTTGAAGCCGAGATGCAGGACGCCGTCCGAGGAGGCCGCGCCGCTGCGCAAGGAGGCGTGGTCTTCCAGTGAGCCGCGATGGACTTTGGCACCCACCGCGGCGAGGGCGGCCGCGCCGGCGTCGGACCTCGCAAGGCCCGTGACGTTGTGGCCGGCGGCGATCAGTTCGGCAACGACGGCGGAGCCGACGAATCCGGTGGCGCCAGTGACGAATACACGCATGAGCAGGTCTCCGGTTGGTTGGAGCGAGCATCTGCGCTAGGATTATCCGGGTAAAGTAGTGATATTATCAGGGTATAATGGCTAACAGGATGAGCGAGACCGCCAGCGAGAACCTGCTTGGGACCTACCTGAAGGACCGCCGTGTCAGGCTCGATGCGGCAGCGTTCGGCTTCAGCGGCTCTCGCAGGCGCACGCCCGGGCTCCGCCGCGAGGAGGTGGCGCAGCGGGCCAATATCAGCCCGACCTGGTACACCTGGCTGGAGCAGGGCCGGGGCGGCGCGCCGTCGGCCGACGTGCTCGACCGCATCGCGCGTGCGCTGATGCTGACCGACGTCGAGCGCGAGCACCTGTTCCTGATCGGGCTCGGCCGTCCGCCAGAGGTGCGCTACCGGGCGAGCGAAGGCGTCTCGCCGCGTTTGCAGCGCGTGCTCGATGCGCTGGAGACGAGCCCCGCGATCATTCGTACGACGACCTGGGACGTCGTCGCCTGGAATCGCGCGGCCACAATCGTGCTGACCGACTATTCAAAGCTGCTACCCGAGCAGCGCAACATCCTGCGCCTGATCTTCTGCGAGCCGCGGGTGCGCGCCGCGCAATATGATTGGGAGAGCGTCGCCCGCTTCGTGGTTGCGGCGTTCCGGACCGATGTGGCGCGCGCCGGCGCGGTCTCGCATGTCGCTGACTTCGTCGATGAGATGTGCCGTCTCAGCCCGGAATTCGCAAAGCTGTGGGCCGACAATGATGTCCGCTCCTACAGCGAGGGCGTCAAGCATCTGCGCCATCCCGTGCTCGGCCCGGTCGCGTTCGAATATTCGGCTTTTGCGGTCGACGGCCGGCCCGACCTCGGCATGGTCGTCTACAACCCGGCAACGTCGGAGGATGCCCAGCGCATCAGGAAAGTGCTGGCGGCGAGATCTGACGGTTAAAACCGCTCCGGCCGGTACGGCGTCGGATCGATCGACGGCGTCTCGCCGTTCATCATCTCGGCGAGCAGGCGACCGGTGGCGGGTCCCAGCGTAAAGCCCTGGTGGCCGTGGCCAAAATTCATCCAGAGGCCACCGTGGCGCGGGGCGCGCCCGAGCACCGGCACCATATCAGGTGTGCAGGGGCGGGTGCCGAACCACGGCTCCGGCTCGGCGCGCCTGCCGAGATCGATCAGCTCGCGCGCGGAGGCTTCGGCACTGGCGAGCTGCGCCGGCGTTGCCAGCGCATCGGGCCCTGTCAGCTCCGCGCCGGTGGTAATGCGGATGCCCTTGGCCATCGGTCCCATGGCGTAGCCCCGGCCCTTATCGACCAGCGGCAGATCGAGCGTGGCGCCGCCGGTGTAGTGCATGTGATAGCCGCGCTTGCGCACCAGCGGAATCCTGTAGCCGAATTTGTGCAAGAGATCCGGCGACCACGGCCCCAGCGTCACGACGGCGTTGGCGGCATCGATGCGGCCATTGTCGGTGTTCACAGACCATCCGGTTGCGGTCTGTTGCAGCGACTGCGCATCGCCGAGCACGATTTGACCGCCAAGGCGTTCGAACAGCTCGGCATAGGCCGTCACGAGTGCGCCGGGATCGGACACGGTCCAGGTATCGAGCCAGTGGATCGCGCCGGGAAGATCGTTGCGCAGGATCGGCTCGGCTTTTGTCAACTCGCTGCCCGACAGCACGCGGAAATTCACGCCGAACTCGCGGCGGTCTGCTTCCGCCTCCTTGATCGAGTGGTCGAGCGCCGTGGCATCGCGAAACACCGCGCGATAGCCGGCGCGGCGGATCAGATTGTCGGCATGGGCCTCGCGGATCAGGACGTCGTGCTCGGGCGTCGCATAAGCGATCAGGCGCGCCCAGGCCGCGATCGCTTCGCGATGCCGCTTCGGCGCCGAATGCCACCAATAACGCAGCAGCGGCTCGACGTGACGATGCAGCGAGGAAAAACTGTAGCGCACGTCGTTGGTGCGGCCGGTCGCGATGTTCAGCAGCGAAGAAAGGTCGCGCGGCATCGGATAGGGCCGCACGGCTTCGGCCTGGATCATGCCGGCATTGCCGTAGCTGGTCTCGCGGCCGGGCTCCCGGCGGTCGACCAGTGTCACAGTCCAGCCGCGCTGGCGCAGATGCACGGCGGCGCCGACCCCCACCATGCCGCCGCCGAGAATGATTGCGCTTTGCATCGGCAAAACTCCTGTCAGGCCGGCTTCGGCGCCAGCTTCGGCTGCGCCGTGTTGATGGTCGCGGCGACGACGACCGACATCGCCGTCATCGTCACCAGGAAGCCGAAGGCCGCGTCGAATGATCCTGACCCGGTCACGATGAACCCCATGATGGCAGGCGCAACGAAGCCGGCGCTCTGGCCGCCCAGGTTGACCATGCCGATGCCCGATCCGATCTGGTCGTCACGCAGCAGCTTGGTCGGCAGCGCAATCACGGAGGCCAGGACGAAGGATTTGAAGAAGTAGACCACCGATTGATAGACGATCAAAGCGGTGATCGTCTCCGCCTTGTACATGGCGTAGAGGAAGATGCCTGTTAACGCAGAGCTGCCGATCAAGAGATATTTTTCGCGCTCGGCAAAGAAGGTGGTCATCACCCAGCCGCCGATTGCGGTTGCGAATGTCGCCATCACGAACGGTATCGGCGCCACCACGCCGACGGTCTTGAGGTCGAGCCCGCGCTGCTGGAGCAGATAGAGCGGCATCCAGGAATCCAGGCCCTTGTTGACGCAGCTGAGGCCGAACCACACCACCATGAGCTGCCACAGCAGCGGATTCTTCATCAGCTCGCGCATCGGCGCGCGGGGCTTTGCCGTCACCGGTCCGACGCCAATGCGCGCCAGATGTGGAACAAAGACGAAGTAGATCACCGCGAAGACGATGCCGGCGATGCCGATCGTATTGAAGGCGTGGCGCCAGCCCAGCCAGACGATCAGCGGCGCCATGATCAGCGGTGCGATCATGCTGCCGGCATAATTCGAAGACAGCAGCAGCGATGACATTTTGGGCCGGCTGTCCTTCTTGAAGAGCTCCGCGATGGCGCGAATGCTTGCCGGCGGAAAGCCGCCTTCGGCGATGCCGAAGATGAAGCGAATCGCGATCAGCGAGGTCAGCGACCAGGCAAGGCTCGTGAACGCGGTGAACAGCGACCACATCACGATGGTGACGATGACGACATATTTCGAGCCGAAGCGGTCGGAGAGCCATCCGCCGGGCACCTGCATGGCGGCATACCCCAGGAAGAATGCGCTGATGACGATGCCGAGATCGGCAGCCTGCAGATTGAAATCCTTGCCGATCTGCGCCAGCGCCAGCGAGATCGCGGCGCGGTCGATATAGGAGATGCAATAGGCGAGATAGAGCAGGACGAAGGCGACGATTCCGGTCTTGCGGTTCGACAATTCGGCCATGCTGATCTCCTCGATGCCGGCGAGCCGGCGGTCATGCCTGTTTGGTTTATGCGCCGGCTCTATTCCCAGGCGAGAAAGCCGGGCGCGGCCGACAGCGGCGGCGCGGCGGCGAGCCGTGCGAGGTCGGGCACCGGCCGGCACATGTCCGGATCGTTCGCGAACGCAGCCTCGATGCTCGCGGCGACCGAGAGGACGATGGCATCGCCACCACGGGGGCCGACGATCTGGAGGCCGAACGGCAGGCCGGCTTCATCGAGGCCGAGCGGAATGCTGATCGCGGGGTGGCCGGGAAGCGTGACGGCGTAGGCGAGCGCGAGCCAGTGGAAGTAGGATTTCGTCGGCACGCCGTCGATCTCGGCGGGATAGAGCTCCGACCAGGGCCGCGGGCTCAGCGTGATGGTCGGGCTGATCAGCACGTCGCAGGTTTCGAAGAAGCTTTGATAGGCGCGATAAATCCGCGTCTGCGTCGTGGAAGCGCGGGCGTGGTCTTCGAGCGTGTAGCGGAGTCCTTCCTCGACGTTGGCGCGGACGTTGGGGCCGAGCATCTCGGGCCGCTCTTTGTAGTTCTTGCCATGGGTCGCCAGGAACATGCCCGCGCGCAGCACGGCGAAAGCATCGTCGGCGCCGGTGCAGTCGGGTGTCGCCTCGTCGCTCTCGGCGAAGAGCGGCGCGAGCTTGCTCACGCGCTGGCGGAACACGCGGCGGATGGCCTGCTCGGTCGGCGCGAAGCCGAAATCCTCGGTGAAGGCGAGGCGAAGCTTGCCGAGCTCTGCTGGGCGCGGCGCAGCCCAGCGCTCGGCGCGACCGCGCAAGGGCTCGCCGGGAAGCGTGTAAGCGAGTGGATCGCGGGGATCGTCGCTCGCCATTGCCGACAGCATCAATGCGGTGTCGGCAACGTTGCGCGCCATCGGTCCATCGGTCGACAGGTTGGACCAGCCGAAGATGCGTTTTTCACTGGGCACGAGACCGTAGGAGGGCCGCATGCCGACAATGCCGGAGAAGCCCGCCGGATTGCGCAGGGAGCCGCCGGTGTCGGAGCCCGAGGCGAGCGGCGCCATGCCGCAGGCGAGCGCGACCGCGGAGCCGCCGGAGGAGCCGGCCGCCGAGCGCATGGGATCGAAGGGATTGCCGGTCGCGCCGAATACCGGATTGCGGGTGTTGCCGCCTGCCGCCCATTCCGGCGTGTTGGTCTTGCCGAAGATGATGGCACCGGCGGCGCGCAAGCGCGCGACCGAGCCCTGGTCAGCAGCCGGCACGTTGTCGCGGAGCAGCGGGCTGCCATAGGTCGAGCGCATCCCGGCGGTGTCTTGCGTGTCCTTGATCAGAACGGGGAGCCCGTGCAGCGGGCCTCGATCCTCACCGCACCGGATGGCGGTCTCGGCGGCCCTTGCGGCGGCGCGAGCGCCGGGCTCGTCCAGAGTGACGACGGCGTTGACAGCGGGATTGACGGCGGTGATGCGGGACAAGCAGGCGTCGAGCAGTTCGACAGGCGAGATCGCCTTGCTGGCCAGCAGGCGGCGCAACTCAACGGCGCTGGAATCGCACAGGTCGGGCAAGGCCAATCCCTTTCAGATTATGAAAACGATTTAGCATATCGGAAAGGATCTCCGCGCACCAATATTCGTCAAAACCGGCCATTTCATGCACAAACCCTGGCCTGCATGCCCAGCCGGCAACCAGGAGAGGCATCCAGGGGTGGGTGGCCTCGAAAAGATTGGGCCGATCAGCCAATATTTTTTCTTGGGCCCATGGTAGAGATGCTCCATGAGCGAGATCACGACGTCAGAGGGTGCCAACTCCCAGCTCGGCCAATGTCTCAAGGCCGCCCGTCAGGCGCGCGGTCTGACGCTCAAGCAGGTGGCGGAACGGACCGGGATGGCGCTGTCGACCTTGTCGAAGGTCGAGAATGGCCTGATGTCGCTGACCTATGACAAGCTGCTCCAGCTGACCTCAGGTCTGAAGATGGAGATCGCGGAGCTGTTCAATCCCGCGGTCGCGACGCCTGCACAGGGCCGGCCGGTCACCGCGCGCCGAAGCATCAGCCGGGCCGGACAGGGGCAATTGATCAACACGAAATTCTACACCTACACCTATCAATGCACCGACCTGATCGGCAAACGCATGGTGCCGATCGTCGCCGAGGTCCGTGCACGCTCGTTGGACGAATTCGGCCCACTGCTGCGTCACGCCGGCGAAGAGTATTTTCTGGTGACGAGCGGACGCGTGGCCGTCCACACCGAGTTCTACGCACCTGAGATCCTGGGCGAGGGCGACGGCATCTATCTCGACAGCACCATGGGCCACGCCTACCTCAACGCCGGCGAGGGAGCGTCTGCCAAGGGCGTCTGTCTCTGCACCAGCGAGGCGCCCGATCTCTACGACCAGCTTCGCCAGATCGCATCGCGTGATGTGGCCTCAGGATCGTAGGCTTGTCGCTATACGTGCCCTCGCAGATGTTGACGACGTTCGAATTTGTCCGTCTTCTGCGAGCGGCCGGTTATGAGGGATTCGTTGCGCTCGGCGGCAACCAGATAAGCCGCATCGCAAAGGACATGAAGCACGATTGGGTTTTTGATCTAATTGATGGTCTGACGACATATCAGGGCGAGCGTGCCCTGGACGAGCTCTATCAATCCATCAAAGTGGGTGCGCCGCTGGACGGCATTCCCAATTTGACGTGGCGCAATGCAGACGGCGAGATTGTCGAGAACAAAATAGACCTGCTCAGGCCCAATCAATTCGCGTTGCTGGATTTTGAAGGGCTGCCGCACGACGAGTATTGGGGCGCCAAGTACTTCACGATGGTTGGTGCTCGCGGATGCTTCTATGGCAAATGCTCTTTCTGTGCGATTCCGTTTGGGTGGGGGCCGAACAACTACGTCGGTATGTCCGCCGGCGGCGCTGTCGTGCGCGCCATGAAGGATGCGTATAAGCAGTTCGGCGTGCGGCGGTTTAAGTTCATCGACGAAGCACTGCATCCGAAAATGCTTCGCGAAATGGACGCCGCTCGCTCGGAATATTTGGCCGAATGCTCAGGGGGCGGCCCATCACAGTGGCGACGGTGTCACCACGAAATCCCTACAGCTTGGTGAACTTCCTTCGCTATGGCATGACCGGTCGCGCGCTTGCGCATCTGTGGGGCGGGTTCGAGCGCGTCGTGGTTGCTCGGGATCATTCTGCCAAGGTTGTTCCGCAATGGCTGAACGTCGAAGAGTGCGCGGCCGACAACGTCGATCAGATTGGCCGATATTTGGGTTCTGGCATGGAGCTGTTCGATCTGACGCGAAAGGGAACGGAAGTCCGATATTTGTTTGGCCGGCGAGACAAAGTGGAGAGCTCACTTCTTGAGCCGCTAGGAACCGGGCTCGCCTTGGTGTCTTGATTGATGAGGATCATATCGGCTGGCGCGGAGCCATTGCAGTTGGGGTTGGAGTAGATCGTTCGATCCCTCGTCTCATGCTGCTTCGGCTGCTGCGTCCTCTCCGGCGCACGACACGACGGCGGCTCATGAACTCAAACGGCATCGAGTCCAAAGCGAACGGCGTTGCGCTCGATCGCTTTGAGCGTTGTCGATCCGCGCCAGGCAACGATGCCTAATCAGTCGTGCTGATCCAGCACCACGCGTGTTGCATCGGCGAGTGAAAAAAAGCGTTCCCGAACTTCGGCGGCGTAGGGATTTTCGCGTTCAATGGCAAGAAATACGCTTGGTGCGTCGTGTCTGACCATTTCAGTGGCTTGAAGGAGGTGATCGAAGCTTGCCGTCGTCAAACGCCTCGGCAGAGGCTCCATTCCCACCAGAACCTTGGCGACGAGGTGCGTGACGCCCTGAACAATTGCGGCCTCCCGATCGTGCTCCTCCGGCGACACAATGTGTACCTCAAGTCTGAGCACACGTCGCAGGAATGCTCCAATTCTGAGGGCCGAGCGGCCTCGCACAGGGCACAGCGCAATCTTACGTCCAGCAATTCCGTCGCGGGCGCTCTGCGGTCCAAACAGAGGGTGTGTTCCAACGATCTCGACAAACGGGGGAAGTTCAGCCTTCATCACCTCGACAGGGCGGATCTTCACCGAGCCGACGTCGACGATTATTCCGCCGACGCGAAGGTGCGGACGAAGTTCACCGATTGCGGCTGCCAGATTGGAAACAGGAACGGCAAGGATTACGAGGTCGCAGCGCCCAACATCCGCAATCCTGCCGCGCTGAAAATGGTTGACGCGATCTTCTTCGACCGTCAGTTCGGGATCGTAGACGGTGAGCGAGAAATACGGATGCAGGTGTGCCGCAATCAACCGGCCAAATGCACCGAAGCCGAGTATGCCGATCGATTTGACATCCAACTTTGGCGACATCGCAAAGCTCCGTTAGTTGCGACGTCAGCTACGCAACGGTTGTAACTTGATTGAGATACCGCCTTAGCTTTAGCCCATGGCCGTCGTCAAGCCTCGACCGACGCGGAGCGCACAATTGGCGGCTTATGTGGGCAGGAGGCCCGCCAGGACGCCATAAAAGAGTCATGCAATGTTAGGTTGATCACGCGATAGTTGTGCCAATAACGGCCGCCTATCAGGCACGCAGCCTGACGCTCAAGCAGGTGACTGAGCGGACCGGTATGGCGCTGTCGACCCTGTCGAAGGCTGCCAAGGGCGTCTGTCTCTGCACCAGCGAGGCGCCCGATCTCTACGACCAGATTCGCCAGATCGCATCGCGTGATGTGGCCTCATCAGGTGATGGCGAGCTGCCGCCGTAGCGGATTGGTGGGGGGCGCGAAAACGCCCGGCTTTTGGCCGGGCGTTTTGCATTGGGTGTTCGGCTTTATTGGCCGCCGCCGAAACGGCGCGACCACCAGCCGGCGCGGCGCGGGGCCGTTGGCGTCTCGGTTGCGGCTTCCGGCGCGGGTGCGGGCGCAGGCGGAGCAACCGGCTCCGGAGCTGAAGCAACCGGGGTTGCCGGCTCGCTCGGGCTGCTCGACAGGAAGCTCACCTTCTCGCGGACAGTCGAGCGGCGACGTGCCGCCTTCTCGTCGACGACGGGCTCTTCCTCGGCGACAGCAGCAGCCGGTGGGGCCTGGACCGGCGCTTCAACCGGGGCCTGGTGGAATTGAGGCTCGGGCTGGGACGTCTCGTGCTCAACCGGGGCGATCTGCCCTGAATGCGCAATCGACGGAGCGGCCTCGCTGCCGGCGCTGTCGAAATCGGCCACAGCGTTGGTTGCTTCCGGCGGCGGATTGCC
This sequence comes from Bradyrhizobium sp. BR 10261, assembly GCF_019455395.1. Taxonomy (NCBI): domain Bacteria; kingdom Pseudomonadati; phylum Pseudomonadota; class Alphaproteobacteria; order Hyphomicrobiales; family Nitrobacteraceae; genus Bradyrhizobium; species Bradyrhizobium sp. BR 10261. The sequence continues at coordinate 29,626 of NZ_JACOFQ010000012.1, read as the reverse complement.
GCCGAGTTCGTCGCCGATGGACCCGGCGAGACCTTCCTCGTTGCCGCCGCGCCGACGACGGCCACCCCGACGGCCGCGCCGGCGACGGCGCTCGCCGCTGCCCTGCTGCTCGCCACGGGCGGCCTGCTCCTCACCGTCCTCGCCGTCCTGCTCGGTGTCGCCATCCTCTTCGCCTTCGCCGACGGCCAGCGCCGGCTCGGGAAGCGTGGCCGGGCTGTCCTCGCGAAGCTCACCGTCGCGCTGACCGCCGCGACCGCGGCGACGGCGACGGCGCTTGCGGCGCTGGCCGTCCCCTTCGGACGCGGCTTCACCGGACGCCTGCTCCTCGCTGAGACCTTCGGTCTCGTCGGTCTCGACCTCGGATTCGGTCTCGAGGTCGAAACCGTCCTCGTCGTCATAGGCCTCTTCGGGCAGCGGCGGCGGGCTTGCGGCCGCTTGTGCGGCCAGCAACGCCTTGGCGGCTTCGAGCGTATGCACCTGCTCGCCGCGGTCGATCACATAAGCCTGCGGTCCCGAGACGCTGGGATCGGCGATCACCGACAGCGTGACCTTGAAGCCGTTCTCGAGATCGCGGAGATGACCGCGCTTGTGGTTCAGCACATAGAGCGCGACGTCGGTGCGGGTGCGGACCACGAGATTGTGCGTCGCGCCCTTCATCAGGATCTCTTCGAGGCCGCGCAGCAGCTGCAGCGCCACCGAGGACACCGAACGGACATGGCCGGTGCCGCCGCAATGCGGGCAGGGATCGGTCGAAGATTCCAGCACGCTGGCGCGGATGCGCTGACGCGACATCTCGAGCAGGCCGAAATGCGAGATGCGGCCGACCTGGATGCGCGCGCGGTCCTGCCTGAGGCAATCGGACAGCTTGCGCTCGACCGCGCGGTTGTTGCGCTTCTCGTCCATGTCGATGAAGTCGATGACGATCAGGCCGGCAAGGTCGCGCAGGCGAAGCTGGCGGGCGACCTCTTCGGCCGCTTCCAGATTGGTCTTGAGCGCGGTGTCCTCGATATGGTGCTCGCGGGTCGATCGTCCGGAGTTGACGTCGATCGAGACCAGCGCCTCGGTCTGGTTGATGACGATGTACCCGCCCGAGCGCAACTGCACGGTCGGCGAGAACATCGCATCGAGCTGGCTCTCGACGCCCATGCGCGAGAACAGCGGCTGGCCGTCGCGATACTGCTTCACCGCACTGACATTGGCGGGCATCAGCATCTTCATGAAGTCGCGCGCTTCGCGGTAGCCGGCTTCGCCGGCGACCTGAATCTCGTCGATCTCCTTGTTGTAGAGGTCGCGCAGCGAGCGCTTGATCAGCGAGCCTTCCTCGTAGACCAGCGTCGGAGCCTGCGACTTCAGCGTCAAATCGCGCACCGTCTCCCACATCCGAATCAGGTACTCGAAGTCGCGCTTGATCTCGGGCTTGGTGCGGGCGGCACCCGCGGTGCGCAGGATGATGCCCATGCCCTCGGGCACGTCGAGATCCTGCACCACTTCCTTCAGGCGCGAGCGATCCTGGGCCGAGGTGATCTTGCGGCTGATGCCGCCGCCACGGGCGGTGTTCGGCATCAACACGGCATAACGGCCGGCGAGCGACAGATAGGTCGTCAGCGCCGCACCCTTGTTGCCGCGCTCTTCCTTGACCACCTGCACCAGCATCACCTGGCGGCGCTTGATGACTTCCTGGATCTTGTACTGGCGGCGCGGACGGAAGGTGCGCTCCGGCACTTCCTCGAGCACGTCGTCACCGCCGACGGATTCGACGTGGTCCTCTTCACCTTCCTCGCCGTCCTCGTCGTCCTCTTCGTCTTCTTCGGTTTCCGCAGCCTCGCCATGCGGCGCCTCGACCGCTTCGCCGGCGGCGTAAACGGCATCGGCCGGTTCGGTGACCGAGGTCACGACTTCCGCAAACGCTTCGCCATGGGCTTCGACGGCAGGAGCCTGCTCAGGCTCGGCAACCGTTTCGGCCGCAACCGCGGGCTCGGCGCCAACAGCCGCGACAGGCGCGGGCGTCTCGTCGGCATGATGCTCGTGCTCGTCACGATCATGCTCGTGGTCATGACCATGATCGTCATGATCGTGCGCATGCGCGTCATCAGCGTGAGGATGATCGTGATGGCCGGGATCATCATGCTCATGTTCGTCATGCCCGTGATCGTCGTGATCATGGTCGTGTTCTTGACCCTCGTGGTGCTCGCCGTGATGCTCGGCATCAGCGTGCAGGTGCTCGCCCTCCTGCGGCGCGCCTTCGGCGTGCTCGGGCAGGGCCTGACCTTCGACTGGTTGGGCGGCGGGATCGGCGCCGGCGTCGAGGCCCTCGACGATGTCGCTGCGGACACGCTCGCCGTGACCGCGGCGGCGGGCATTGCGGTGGCGCGAGCGGCGGCGGCCATGGGAGCGGTTCTCGCTCTCCTCCTCGGCTTCGCGATGAGCCTGCTCTTCGGCCTCGATCAGGGCCTGTCGGTCGGCGACCGGGATCTGGTAATAGTCGGGATGGATTTCGCTGAAGGCGAGGAAGCCGTGGCGGTTGCCGCCATATTCGACGAAGGCGGCCTGGAGCGAGGGTTCGACCCTGGTGACCTTGGCGAGGTAGATATTCCCGCGCAGTTGCTTGCGTTGCGCGGTCTCGAAGTCAAACTCCTCGACGCGATTGCCGCGGACCACGACGACCCGGGTCTCTTCCGGGTGGGTGGCGTCGATCAACATCTTGTTGGGCATGTCTTAACTCTTGGCGGCGGCGGTCGCGGTTCACCGTGGGCGCGAAGAGCGCTGCCGGGTGACGCGACGGTCCACCTGATTCGGGGGTGAGGGGAAGGCCGAAACGCCGTCTCTCGCGCCTTGCCGAATCGGAAGCTTTAGAACCGAAGCGGCGCGCGGGATTTTCACTCCGCAGTGTCGCGAAAGGTCCTTCAGAATTCGTCGGCACAGTCTGGCGCATCAAGCGTCGGCCCGTATGAAACGTTGGACGGCGGGGCCGCCCCTAATCAGTTGCTGCTGGCCAGGCATGGCGCGTGCGCGCTCGCCCTGGATCAAGAACCGCCCCCTCTGGATTAAGGGAGTGGGTAACTGGCCGCGTCGCTGTCAAAACTGTTCCGGAAACAGTGTGGTAACCGGAAACCGTCCGCCGCCGGGGCCTGCCCCGTTCGCCTCGCTGCCGCGCACCGCGCTGGTCGTTGAGGGGAACAGAAAAACGCTGGAATTCCCGAACCTTGGGAGCTCCGGCGCTGCACCGGGAGGCTGAATGCGACACAACCGGAAATCATTGGCCGTCAGCATTCCGTACATACGAGGAATGGGCCATCCGTGCAAGGGAGCGTCGCACGCCGGTCACAGTCCGGGAGTTTTGCGTTTCCGTCATTAAGGACCGATTAACCCTGTGGTTCTATTGCGTTAAAGAGGGCTGCTCGGAGGCACGGATTCGGTGGCGAGCCGCACAAATCAAGGGGTTTTGCTGGGATTTGCGCTTCTATGCGCCTCAGCCTTGCCATGCGCCGATTCCTCGCGCCTGAACGCCGCGGAGAGCCCCTCGCGGCCCTCTGTAGCGGCAGCAAATTTTCCTGTCGCCTCAGCCGCGCGCCTCGCCGGTGACGGCAAGCAGACTCGCTTCATTCTCGATCTCGACCAGACCGTCACCTTCCGCGCCACGACTCTCGCCGATCCCTACCGGGTGGTGGTCGACGTTCCCCAGGTCAATTTTCAGCTGGCACCGGGCACAGGGACCGGGCGAGGGCTGGTCAAGGCCTTCCGGTACGGGCTGGTGATGCCCGGCGGCTCCCGAATCGTGTTCGACCTGACCGGGCCGGCCAAGATCGCCAATTCCTACGTGCTCGATGCGGCCAATGGCCAGCCAGCCCGGCTGGTGCTGGAACTCGAGGAGGTCGACCGCGCCGCCTTCGTGCCAACTCCCCCGCCGGAAAATCGCCCCGAGCTGCGGCCGACGATCGCCGTCGTTCCCCCGGCAACCCTTCCCGCCGCACCCGACCCGGCGCAGCAGAAGCCGGGTGCAGCTTCGGACGGCCGCCCGGTCGTCGTGATCGATCCCGGCCACGGCGGCATCGACAACGGCACCCAGTCGAGCGGTGAGAGCGAGAAGAATCTGGTGCTGGCCTTTGGCCTCGCCTTGCGCGACCGGCTGGAAAAATCAGGCAAATACCGGGTGGTGATGACGCGAGACGACGACACCTTCATTCCGCTGAATGACCGGCCCAGGGTCGCCCGCAATCTGAATGCCGCGCTGTTCGTCTCGATCCACGCCGATGCGCTGCCGAAGGCCGAGGGCGATGCCCAGGGCGCCACCATTTACACGCTGTCGGACAAGGCCTCCGACGCCGAAGCGCAGCGCCTGGCCGATGCCGAAAACCGCGCCGACGCGATCGCCGGCTTCAACCTGGCGGAAGAGCCGACCGACGTTGCCGATATCCTGATCGACCTGACGCAGCGGGAAACCCGTACCTTTTCAAGCCGTTTTGCCCATCTGCTGATGAGCGAAATGAAGACGACCATGCGGATGCACAAGCATCCCCTGAAGTCGGCCGGCTTTCGGGTGCTGAAGGCGCCCGACGTGCCCTCGGTGCTGGTTGAGATCGGCTATGTCTCCAACAAGGGCGATCTCGAGCATCTTGTCTCCGAGGGCTGGCGGTCCAAAGCCGTCGGCGCGATGGCCCAGGCGATTGACACGTTCCTGGCCAAGCGGATGGCGACGGCGGGGGCCAGCAATTAAGAAGAGAATGCCGAGTCAGCTGTTAAGCCCTAGTTTGGCCACAGCGGGCGCCTTATAAAAACGCGGCAGGGGGTTCCGGAATCGACGAGAATCCCGTTCGGCAAGCGTCTTTCGGTCCGGCATCGATGGTATTGGGTAGGCCGGTGGTTCGCGACGTGAGGACGGCGCCCGTTTGGGGCGCCTTGTTTAGGCGGCTTGGGCTGATCCTGGGATTAAACGGATAAACACATAATGCGCTTGCTTGTGCGGTTCATGGGCTTCCTGTTCGCCGCGGGAACGGTGGTGTTCCTTGTTGGTGTCGGTGCCGTGGCAGGCCTGATCTGGCATTTCTCCAAGGACTTGCCCGACTACTCTCAGCTTCAGGATTATGAGCCGCCGGTGATGACCCGTGTGCACGCGGTCGACGGCTCGCTGCTCGGCGAATACGCCAAGGAGCGGCGATTATACCTGCCGATCCAGGCGGTGCCGAAGCTCGTGATCAACGCGTTCCTCGCCGCCGAAGACAAGAATTTCTACGAGCATGGCGGCATCGACTACACCGGCATGGCGCGCGCCGGCGTGCTCTATCTGCAGAACTTCGGCTCCAACCGCCGTCCGCAGGGTGCCTCCACGATCACCCAGCAGGTCGCCAAGAATTTCCTGCTGACCAACGAGGTCTCGTTCTCGCGCAAGATCAAGGAAGCCTTGCTCGCGATGCGCATCGAGAAGACCTATTCGAAGGACAAGATCCTCGAGCTCTATCTGAATGAAATCTATCTCGGCCTCGGCGCCTATGGCATCGCCGCCGCCTCACTGGTGTATTTCGACAAGTCGGTGAATGAGCTTACCGTGGCGGAAGCGTCCTACCTCGCGGCGCTGCCGAAGATGCCGGCGACGCTGCATCCGGTGCGCAACCGCGATCGCGCCATCGAGCGCCGCAACTACGTGATCGACCGTCTCCAGGAGAACGGCTGGATCAAGCAGGCTGACGCCGACAAGGCGCGCAAGGAGCCCCTGGTCGTCACCAGCCGTTCCAACGGTGCCCACACCTTCGCCGGCGAATATTTCGCCGAGGAAGTCCGCCGCGACATCTTCGAGCGCTATGGCGAGAAGAAGCTGTACGAGGGCGGCCTGTCGGTTCGCACCACGCTCGATCCGAAGATCCAGGTCATGGCGCGCAAGACCATGGTCGCCGGCCTCGTGAACTATGACGAGCAGCAGGGCTATCGCGGCGCCATCAGCAAGCTCGATATTTCGGGCGATTGGGGCGTGAAGCTCGCTGAGATCAAGTCGCTCTCCGACATCTCGCCATGGCGTATGGCGGTGGTGCTGGAAACCAGCGACCAGTCGGCGCGCATCGGCTTCCAGCCGAACCGCGAGCTTGGCGGCGCCGTCAGCAAGCAGCGCGAGACTGGCCTCATCACGGTCGACGGCGTGCGCTGGGCGAGGCCGACCCAGGGCAACTTCAAGGGCAAGACGCCGACGTCAGTAGCGCAGGTGCTTCAGCCTGGCGACGTGATCTATGCCGATCCGCTCTACAGCAAGGAAGGACAACCGGTCGAAGGCCAGTATCGCCTGCGACAGATTCCCGAAGTCTCGGGCGCGATGGTGGTGATGGACCCCTGGACCGGCCGCGTGCTCGCGATGGTCGGCGGCTTCTCGTTCGACCAGAGCCAGTTCAACCGCGCCACCCAGGCCTACCGGCAGCCCGGCTCGTCGTTCAAGCCGATCGTCTATTCGGCCGCGCTCGACAACGGCTATACGCCGTCGACGGTCGTGCTCGATGCGCCGATCGAAATCGACCAGGGCCAGGGCGCAGGTGTCTGGCGGCCTGAAAACTTCGATGCCGGCAAGTATATGGGGCCGATGACCTTGCGCAATGCGCTGCGGCTGTCGCGCAACACGGTGACGGTGCGGCTTGCCCAGGACATCGGCATGCCCTTGATCGGCGAATATGCCCGACGATTCGGCGTCTATGACGAGTTGCCCAATTACCTGTCCTACTCACTGGGCGCCGGTGAAACCACGGCGATGCGCATGGTCACGGCCTATTCGATGCTCGCCAATGGCGGCCGTCGTGTGAAGCCGACGTTGATCGACCGCATCCAGGACCGCTATGGCCACACCATCTTCAAGCACGACCAGCGCGAATGCCGTGGCTGCGATTCGCCCGGCGGCTGGAAGAATCAGCCCGAGCCGCAGCTGATCGACCGTCGCGAGCAGGTGCTCGATGCCATGACCGCCTATCAAATCACCGAGCTGATGGAAGGCGTGGTGCAGGCCGGTACCGCGACAGTGGTCAGGGAGGTCGGCAAGCCGATCGCCGGCAAGACCGGAACCACCAACGAGGCCAAGGACGCCTGGTTCGTCGGCTTCTCGCCCGATGTCGCTGTCGCCATCTACATGGGCTATGACAAGCCGCGTCCGCTCGGCCGAGGCAATGCGGCGACCGGCGGCCATCTCTCGGCGCCGATCGCACGCGATTTCTTCAAGCTCGCGCTCGCCGACAAGCCGGCGGTGCCGTTCAAGGTGCCGGCGGGCATCAAGCTGGTCCGCGTCGTTGCCAAGACCGGCATGCGCGCCGGTCCCGGCGAGACCGGTGGAACCATCCTGGAGGCCTTCAAGCCGGGCACGGCGCCGCCGGATAACTACTCGGTCATTGGCGTCGCCGACGCCGACGGGCGCGGTGGCGTGTCGCCGCCGCAGCAGGCGCCGGATTCCGGCTTCTTCATGCGGCCCGGCACCGGCGGGCTGTACTAAAGCGCGATGAGATTGGATTGAGTCATCGCGCTTTAGCTCTTTGTTTGAGCATGATCTTTTCGGAAAACCGCTTCACACTTTTCCGGATCATGCTCTAGCGGATAACGCCTGAAACGGGTGCGGCTGGCGGTTGCGCTTTGGCGCAGTCGCGGCTACATCCCGTTGCAATCAGACGCGGAACATTCCGCGAGAGAGAACGACATGCGCGCCGAAATCGAACGGTTGGTAGAAGAGATCAAGCAGTCAGTCGGGCTGCTGAGGAGGCATCTTTGACGTCGAGAAATCGACGGCGCGCCTCGCTGAGCTGAACAAGCTCGCAGAAGATCCCAACCTCTGGAACGATCCCCAGAAAGCCCAGAAATTGATGCAAGAGCGGACCTCGCTGGAGGACTCGCTCTCGGGCATCGGCAAAGTCGAGCAGGAGCTCGAAGACGATATCGGCATGATCGAGCTCGGCGAAGCCGAGGGCGATGACGGCGTCGTGGCCGAAGCCGAAGCTGCGTTGAAGAACCTGAAGAAGGAGGTCGCGCGGCGCGAGCTCGAAGCGTTGCTGTCGGGCGAGGCCGATCGCTTCGATTCCTATCTCGAAGTCCATGCCGGCGCCGGTGGCACCGAGAGCCAGGACTGGGCGCAGATGCTCTTGCGCATGTATACGCGCTGGGCCGAAACGCACGGCTTCAAGGTCGAGTATCTCGAAGAGTCCGAGGGCGAAGAGGCCGGGATCAAGTCCGCGACCATCCAGGTCTCCGGGCACAACGCCTATGGCTGGCTGAAGACGGAGGCGGGTGTGCATCGCCTCGTCCGCATCTCGCCGTTCGATTCCAACGCGCGGCGCCACACTTCGTTCTCGAGCGTGCAGGTATTCCCCGTCATCGACGACAGCATCAAGATCGACATCAAGGAATCCGACGTCCGTACCGACACGATGCGGTCGGGCGGTGCCGGCGGCCAGCATGTCAACAAGACCGAATCCGCGGTGCGCCTGACGCATATCCCGACCGGCGTCGCGGTGGTCTGCCAGGCCGGCCGCTCCCAGCACAAGAACCGGGCGCAGGCCTGGGACATGCTGCGCGCGCGCCTCTACGAGATCGAGCTGAAGAAGCGCGAGGAGAAGGCCGCCGCCGACCAGGCCGCCAAGACCGACATCGGCTGGGGCCATCAGATCCGCTCCTATGTGCTGCAGCCCTACCAGATGGTGAAGGATTTGCGCACCGGCGTGCAGACCTCCGACACGTCGGGCGTGCTCAATGGCGAACTCGACGAGTTCATGGCCGCGACACTGGCGCAGCGCGCCTTCGGCACCACTGCAGGCGATGTCGAGGACGTGGATTAGCGATGACCCGCGTCGCCTTCATCGGGCTTGGGCGGATGGGCCATGGCATGGCCGGCCGCTATCTCGACGCCGGCTTCACGGTCACGCTGTGGAACCGCAGCAAGGCCAAAGCGGAAGACCTGATCGCGCGCGGCGCAAAGTGGGCGACCTCGCCTGAGGATGCCGCGATCGACGCCGATGCCGTGGTGACCATGGTCGCCGACGACGAAGCCTCGCGCGCGGTCTGGCTCGGCCCCAATGGCGCCGCCAAGGCCGCGAAGGCGGGCACCATCGCCATCGAGTGCTCCACCATTTCCTATGATCACGCGCGCGAGATGGGCCGCGAGCTCAATGCGCGTGGCCTGATCTATATCGATTGCCCCGTGACGGGATTGCCGGATGCGGCAGCGGCCGGAAAGCTGACACTGCTGGTTGGCGCCGACGCGGCCGACCTCGAGCGCGCGCGGCCCTTCCTCGAACCGATCGGCTCGACCGTCAGGCATTTCGGTGCGGTCGGCTCCGGCACGGTCTACAAGCTGATCAACAATCTGATGGGCGCGATCCAGATCGCAGGCCTTGCCGAGGGCCTCGCCATCGCCGAGCAGGCCGGGCTCGACATGAAGCTGGTGCTGGAGTCGATCCAGGCGGGTGTTGCCGCGAGCCCGCAGGTTCAGCGCCACTCCAAGCGCATGGTCGCCCGCTATTTCAGCGGCGCGACGTTCACGACCGCGCTGCGGCACAAGGATGCCGCCTATGCCGTGAAGCTGGCCGAGAGCTTGCTCGCGGGCAAGCCACTGGTCTCGCGGGCTGCGGTCGATGCTTACGCGCAGGCGAAGGCCGCAATGCCCAACGACGACGAAGGCAGGATGATCGAGCTGGTGTCGCGGCCGAAGCAGCCGTCTTAACGCTGGCGCAGACCAGTTGCGTTTGCCGCTGATGACTGGGAATTGCAGACTTCATCGGGAATCGGGTGGCAGGATGTTGTCCTAGGCGAGCAAGCTCGGCCCGCCGAGGTGAACCTATGTCTCCGAACGACCACCGGATCGACGCGCGGGACTGGTCGCTGCTTGCCGTCCTCTCGATCCTCTGGGGCGGCTCTTTCTTCTTCAACGGCGCCGCTCTTCGCGAGTTGCCGCCGCTGATGCTGGTGTTCCTGCGTGTCGTCCTCGGCGCGGCCATGCTGCTGCCGCTTCTGCGCATGCAGGGGATCGGCTTTCCCAAGGGCGTCGCCGGCTGGACACCGTTTGTCGCAATCGGGTTGCTCAACAACGTCATCCCGTTCTCGTTGATCGCGATCGGGCAGACCTTCGTTCCGAGCGGGCTGGCGTCGATCCTGAATGCGACCACGCCGCTGTTCACGGTCCTGGTGATGGCCGCTGCGGGCGAAGAAACCTTGCAGGTGCGGCGGGTGGCTGGCGTGGCGCTGGGCATCGCCGGCGTGATCATCCTGCGGGGATCGGGAATCGAGACGCGAAGCGGGCAAGGGATCGGCATCCTGCTCTGTCTTGGGGGCGCGCTGAGCTATGGCTTTGCGGCGCTTGCCGCGCGCAGGCTGCTGAAGGACTCAGCCCCGCTCGGCACGGCGGCATTTCAACTGATGGCGTCAACGGTGATGATGGCGATCGTCGCAGGTGTCGTGGAGCAGCCCTGGCGGCAACCGATGCCGGGCCTTGCGACTTGGCTAGCGGTGCTCGGCCTCGCCGCGCTCTCGACCGCGCTTGCCTACATCGTCTTCTTTCAGATCATACGACGCTCAGGCGCAACAAACGTCATGCTGGTGACGCTGCTCATCCCCGTCACCGCCATCCTGCTGGGATGGCTCGTGCTGGGTGAGCCAATCTCCAGGCGCGAGATCGCCGGTGCGATCGTGATCGGCAGCGCCTTGATCGTGATCGACGGACGGGCTCTGCGAGTGTTGCAGCGCGTCGGGTAAGTTCCCGATCCGATCGTTTCACTTCGCGGAAAATCCTGCCGCTTGCCAGCAGCCGGCCACCTTGCGACACTCTCCCAAAACAAGAACGATAAAATCCAGGGAGAGACCAATGCCGGGTCGTCGCGAACACCTCGCCGCCCTCGCCATGCTCGTTACCGGCGTACTCGTCGCGACGCCGGCTTTGGCGCAGAAGACATACGGTCCCGGCGCCAGCGACACCGAAATCAAGATCGGCAACATCATGCCCTACAGCGGGCCGGCGTCGTCCTATGGCGTGATCGGCAGGACCGAGGCGGCGTTCTTCCGGATGATCAACGATCAGGGCGGCATCAACGGACGCAAGATCAACTTCATCAGCTATGACGATGCCTATTCGCCGCCTAAGGCGATCGAGCAGGCGCGCAAGCTGGTTGAGAGCGACGAGGTGCTGCTGATCTTCCAGGCGCTCGGCACGCCCTCGAACTCTGCGATCATGAAGTACATGAACGCCAAGAGAGTGCCGCAGCTCTTCGTTGCCTCCGGCGGCACCAAGTTTGGCGACCCGAAGAACTTTCCGTGGACGATGGGTTTCCAGCCCAACTACCAGAGCGAGGGGCGGATCTATGCAAAATACATCCTCGACAATTTCCCTGATGGCAAGATTGCGGTGTTCTGGCAGAACGACGACGCCGGCAAGGATCAGTTCAAGGGCTTGAAAGATGGCCTTGGCGACAAGGCTGGCATGATCATCGCCGACAAATCCTATGAGGTCAGCGATCCCTCGATCGACTCGCAGATCGTCGCGCTGCACGATTCCGGCGCCGACATCTTCTTCTCATGGGCCGCGCCGAAGGGCTCGGCGCAGGCGATCCGTAAAGTCGGTGAGCTCGGCTGGAAACCCAGATTCTTTCTGGCCAACACCGCAACGTCGATCGCCTCGGTGCTCAAGCCCGCCGGGCTCGAATATGCCAAGGACATCATCTCGACTGCCTATCTGAAAGATCCGACCGATCCGACCTGGGACAAGGATCCGGCGGTGATCGCGTGGCGGGCGTTCATGGACAAGTATTATCCTGATGGCGACAAGACCAACGCCAACAACCTCTATGGCTACGTGCAGGCCGAGGCGATGGCGCAGGTGCTGAGGCAGTGCGGCGACAATCTCACGCGCGACAACGTCATGAAGCAGGCCGCTAATCTGAAGAATTTTCACACCGACCTGATGCTGCCAGGTATCGTGGTCAACACCTCACCGGACGACTACTTTCCAATCGAGCAGATGCAGCTGATGCGCTTCAACGGACAGGCCTGGGAGCTGTTCGGCGATGTCATCACCGGCGAGGTCGGCCACGAACACAGCCAGTAATCAGAGACGGGCGGCGCGAAGGGCCCAGGCGCGGGGCTTAACCCGCGCTGAGCCGCACACCGGCGCGCAAAAACTTCTGCGGATCGACGGCTTCGCCGTCGATGCGGGTCTCGTAGTGCAGATGCGGACCGGTTGAACGGCCGGTCGAGCCGACAAGGCCGATGACCTGGCCGATCCTCACGATCTCGCCGACCTTGACGTTGATCTCGGAGAGATGACCGTAGCGGGTCGACAGCCCGTTGCCGTGATCGACCTCGACCATGCGGCCGTAACCACCGGACCAGCCGGCCGAGACCACCTTGCCGTTGGCGGTGACGCGTGCGGGATCGCCGGTCGCGGCGCGGAAGTCGAGACCGGTGTGCATCGCCGGCCGGCCGAGGAAGGGGTCGCTGCGCACGCCGAAGCCGGACGTGAATTCGACCTCGCCGACGACAGGCTTGCGATAGGGCACCTGTGCCAGCGTGCGATTGAGCCGGTCCAATTCGGCGCGGGTGACGTTGATGCGATAGAGCTGCTTCTCGAAGGGGCCCGCGTTCGCCGTGAGCTTCACCGGCACGAACGGGCCACCCATCGGCGCGCGCGGCACCGCGGCCTCGAGGCTGGCGAGGTTCAGGCCGAGGTCGCTGACCACGCCACGCATCCGCCGCATCCGCGAATCCATGCCTTCCTCGACGGCGTTGAGCGCCGCGACCTGGCGGCGCTCGACCTGATCGAGCGAGTTCGTGAGCCGGACCAGGACATTGTCAAAGCCCTGGTTCTTGGCGAATTGATTGACCGGCGAGGCGATCACGGCAGGCGCGCGCGATTCGAGCCGCGCCTCTCGGTCAGGCGGCGCCACGAAGATCACGGTGTCGCTGATCGGCGACGGTTTGGGCGTACCCTGGGTCGGCTGATTCGCCTCGCCACGCTGCGGCGCCGCGCGGGGGATCGATCCGGTCACGTCGGGCATGGCGCCGAGCGCCGTGGCCCGGGACTCCAGCGCCGTCTGGCGCTTCATGATCTGGTCGAGCTTCTGGTCGAACTGTTCCTGGTCGAGCAGTTGCCGGCTGGTGGCGCGATCGACCTTGGCGCGCAGCTCGGCGATGCGGTCTTCATAGGCGTACTGCATCTCGGCCTGGCGGGCGATCAGCCGGGTCAGGACGTCGTCGCGAAAAGCGAAATAGGTGGCGGTTGCCGCCGACCAGAGCCCGAGCAGAACGACGGTGCCGACCACGATCCAGAACACGACGGGCCCGAGGCGAACCTGCTTGCCGTGATGTTGGATGGTGTAGGCGTCGTCGGTATCGGGGAGGGGAATCGCTGCAGCTACTGCCGGAGCAGGGCGGCGGTGAAAGGACCGGCCGTGGTCGTGCGGGTGATGCTGGGGGTACTGCGAATATTGGGCAGAACTTTTCGACATCGGCACTCCCGCGCCGGTCGGAACGGTTCCTTGCGGCTTAACTGCCGCGGCAATCTGGGCCAGTCATGGTTAATTTTCCGGAAACGGGATCGCCCGATTTTAACGGGCTGGTTAAAGACTTCTTGCCGCAGCCAGCACCTCGTCGGCATGGCCGTCGACCCGCACATTGCGCCAGATCCTGGCCACTTTGCCGTCGCTCCCGATCAGCACGGTGGTACGAAGAATCCCGAGGAAGGTCTTGCCATACATGGACTTTTCGCCCCAGGCGCCATAGGCCTGCAGTATCTCATGGTGTTCGTCCGAGATCAGGGGGATGCCGAGACTGTGCTTGTCGCGGAATTTCTCCTGGGCCCTTAACGGATCGGCCGAAATGCCCAGCACCGCGGCGCCGGCGGCCGCGAAGTCACCCTTGAGCCGCGTGAAGTCGATCGCCTCGCGGGTGCAGCCCGGCGTGTCGGCGCGGGGGTAGAAGAACAGGACAAGCTTCTGGCCGGCGTAATCCGACAGTGTGACGACGTTGCCACCGTCGCGAGGGAGGCGGAACGCCGGGGCCTTCTGGCCCTCGGCCAAAGGGGATTTGGCGCCGGAAGCCGCAGCCGCGGGCTTGGAGGCCTTTTCAGAAGATTTTAACCGTTTCGATGCGGCCTTATGCGATGCTGGCTTTGCGCCCGTCCTGGTTGATTTGCCTGCCGATGGCGGCTGTGTCTTTGCGCTGCGCGTTTGAGTCGTTGCCCGCGTTTTCACGGGCATCTTTTTAGCGGTCAAACTGCCGGAGGGCGTTTTGGACGATTTCTTTCGGGATTTCTTGGACATACGCCTTCCTTTCGTCGCTTTCGGCGGGTCAACCAAAGCGGTATTGCAGCTCTCGTCCGGTGTGCCGGATTCGCGCCCTCGGCTGGGCAATTTTGGCGGCGCCGGAGTATGGTTACAAGGAATTCCACGCACCACCCCACTGCTCGTTGAACGCGCTCCCGGGGCGAAATGACGAACAGCAGGAACATCAGAGGTATGGCGGCAATGCCGGGGCGGGGAGCGTCTATACCCGTCGATGGCTGCGGTCCCGGCGGCGCTCAGTCCTACGACGGGCGCCTGTATCGAGAGGCAATGGCAAGGAATACGTCGCCCCAGGATCACACCCAGGATCACAATCGGGACTTCGACCGATACGCCGGCCATCACGAGCAGCCGGATTGGGACGAGGCCGACTGGGATCAGGACCAGGAGGAGGAGGCGGGCCACCGCGCACGCCGCCTGTTGTCGCGTTCCAACTCGCGCTTCCAGATCGGTAACGGCGCCTCGGCGTTTCGCCGGATGCTGCCGAGCGGACGCTGGCTTCGCCGGATGTCCGTCGTCCTCGGCTCCTTGATCGTCATCTTCGTCGGCTGCTTTGGCGCGCTGTGGTGGCGGCTTGGCGCCGGCCCCATCAATCTCGACGTGGCAACGCCATGGCTCGCCGCCGCAATCGAGGACAATATCGGCCACGGCAACACCGTGGAGGTCGGCGGGACCCAGATCGAACGGACCGGGCGCGTCGGGATCGCCGTGCGCATCCGCGACATCATCGTTCGTGATCATGATCATGCCATCGTCGCCAGCGCGCCGAAGGCCGAAGTGAGGCTGTCGGGAACAGCTCTTCTCACCGGCCGCCTGCGCGCCGAAAGCCTCAACCTGGTCGATGCAGAACTCGCGATCCGGATCGCGCCCGACGGCACCGTCACGGTCTCCGCCGGCGACACCGCCAAGCCGCTCGCGACCGGCGTCGCGTCCAAGAAGGAAGCGGGGCTGCCGCCGACCTTCCCCCGCAACGGCGTGCCGCCGCCGCCTTTCGGGATGGCGCCTGCAACGCCGGATGCATCCCAGGCCGCGCCCCAACCCACTGCGCAAAGCGGCATTCTTCAGGGGCTCGACTGGCTCGACAGCCTGAGCATGACCGGCCTCGACGGCCAGAACCTCAACGAGATCGGTCTCAAGAACGGCAATCTGATCGTCGACGACCAGCAGCGCGGCGGCAAATGGACGTTTGAGAACATCACGCTCAGCCTGCGCCGGCCGAGCCAGGGCGGTGTGGCGCTCAGCCTCGGCGAGGAGGGCGGACATCCGTGGTCGCTGCGCGCCACGATCGGACCCAGCGAGAATGGGGTGCGCTCGGTCGATATCCGCGCCGACAAGGTCTCGACCTCGAACATCCTGCTCGCGCTGCGCGTCAAGGACCTGACCTATACGGCCGACTTGCCGCTGACCGGCGAGCTTAAAGGCGAGCTCGGCCGCGACGGCGTGCCGACATTCTTCCGCGGCAAGGTCAGCGTCGGCGCGGGCAACATCATCGACACCGACACGCCCGATTATCCGATGGCGATCGACCAGGCCGAGATCAACATCGAATGGGATGCCAATCGACGGGTGCTGGTCGCGCCGTTCAAGGTCCTTTCGGGCGCGAACCGTCTGACGCTGCTGGCCCATCTCGAGCCGCCCAACGGCACCGTGAACGACTGGCAGCTCGGCTTCAGCGGCGGTTCGATCCTGCTCGGCGGCATCGACAACGAGCCGCCGCTCGTCTTCAACCGCATCGCGATCGGCTTCCGCTTCGACACCGACCACAAGCGCATGCTGCTGACGCAGGCCGATATCAGCAACGGCGAGATCGGCGTCGCCGGCACCGGTGCGATCGACTATTCCGGCGAGCCGCGCCTGACGCTCGGCTTTGCGGGAACGCCGATGTCGGCCTCCGCCTTGAAGCGGATGTGGCCGACGCTGGTGGTCCCTGAATTGCGCCAATGGGTGATCGAGCGGATCGAGCGCGGCACACTCCAGCGCATCGAGGTCGGCGTCAACTCGCCGACACGTAACCTTCCGCGCAAGGGACCGCCGATTCCCGACGACGGCCTCTCGGTCAACATCGTGGCCAGCGGCGTCGCGGTCCGGCCCGTCGACGGCATGCCTGTCGTGCACGACGCCGACCTCAAGGCGCACGTGACCGGACGCACGGCCACGGTGAATATCGCCCAAGGCATTGCCGACACGCCCGCGGGCCGCAAGATCACGATCTCCGATTTCACCTTCGAGGTGCCTGACATGGCGCCAAAGCCGTCGCCCTCGCGGACGCGCTTCCGGGTCGAAGGTCCGGTGCCGGCGGCGGCTGAAATGCTGTCCAATGACCGGCTGAGCGATCTGTCGTCGACCGTCGTCGACCCCAACACCAGCAAGGGCACATTCACGGCGAATATCCAGCTCGGCCTGCCGGTCAAGGGCGAGCTGACCAAGGCGGACACCACCTACGCCGTCACCGCCGATCTCAACGGCTTCAGCGCTGAAAAGCTGGTGATGAACCAGAAGCTCGAGGCCAACAATCTCAGGATCGTCGCCAACAACGGGGGGTACCAGGTCAAGGGCGACGTCAAGATCAACGGGCAGGCGGCCTCGCTCGATTATCGCAAGACGACCGATGGCGATGCCGACGTCAAGCTGCAGACGACGCTGGATGATGCCAGCCGCGCACGCCTCGGCTTCGACCTCAGTCCTGCCGTCAGTGGCTCGGTGCCGGTCAAGGTGTCGGGCAAGATTGCCGGCAGTCCCGACGCAACGACCAAGCTCGGCATCGAGGCTGACCTCACCTCGGTCAAGCTCGACAACATCCTCCCAGGCTGGGTCAAGCTGCCGGGTAAAGCGAGCAAGGCCACGTTCAAGGTGGTGCCGACGGCGCAATCGACGCGGCTCGAGGACATCGTCATCGAGGGCGGCGGCGCCTCGATCAAGGGCTCGCTGGAAGTCGACTCCAACGGCGATCTCATGAATGCGAACTTCCCGGTCTACTCGCCATCTGACGGCGACAAGACGTCGCTCAAGGTGGAGCGCGGTCAGGACGGCGTGGTCAGGGGCACCATGCGCGGCGATGTGTTCGACGGCCGCGGCTTCCTGAAGTCGGCGATCTCGGGCAATTCCAAGGACGACAAGAGCAAGCTCAAGAACATCGACTTCGACATCGATGTGAAGCTTGGCACGGTCGCCGGGTTCAACGGCGAGACGATGCGCAGCGTCGATGCCAAGATGTCGAAGCGCGCCGGGGCGATCAAGGCATTCACGCTGAGCGGCAGGATCGGCCAAAACACCCCGGTCGCAGCGGATCTGCGCGGCGGGCGCGCGCAAGGCAGCCGCGAGGTGATCTATCTGCAGACCAATGATGCGGGATCGCTACTGAAGTTCACTGACACCTACACCAAGGCGGTCGGCGGCCAGATGGTGGTAGCGATGGAGCCGCCGACATCGGAGCCCAATACCTCGCGCGAGGGCCTTATCAACGTGCGCGACTTCACGGTGAAGGGCGAGGCGCAGCTCGAGCGGGTTGCGGCTGGTTCGCCCAACGGGACCGGGAACGGCGTTTCCTTCAGTGCATTGCGCGCCGAGTTCACGCGGCAGAACGGCGCGCTCACGGTTCGTGACGGGGTGGTCAAGGGGCCGATGATCGGCGCCACGATCGAAGGCTCGATCGACTATCCCGGCAACCAGGTTTGCATGAGCGGTACCTTCGTGCCGATGTACGGGTTGAACAACATGTTCGGACAGATTCCGGTACTCGGGTTGTTCCTGGGTGGTGGCAACAACGAGGGACTGATCGGCGTGACCTACGAGGTCATCGGCACCCCGGCTGCGCCCGTGATGCGCGTCAACCCGATCTCGGCAATATTTCCCGGCGTGACTCGGAAGATCATGGAGTTCAATACCGGTAAGCAGAACTCGCCGTTCGACGATCAGCTGCCGGCGGCGCAGGCGGGCGACAGCCCGACGGGATCATCGCGGCCACTGTCGAGCGGTTGCAGCCTCGCGCGGCGTTAGCGCGAAACCTGACTGCCGCAGCCTCGGCGCGATCAGCAATGAGCCGCTTCGTTCACCGCATCATCATGTTCGCGCTGCTCGTGGCAGTGCTGGTCCTGATCTGGAACGTGCTGGGCCCGCGATAAAAAAGCGGCGCCACGATTGTCGTGGGCGCCGCCTCTTTTTCGTTGATCGAGGTCCTTAGCGTCGAGCGAAGGCGCCGCCGGTCGCCTCGCTCTCTTTGCCCACCAGCGCATCGACGCTGACCACGCCGCCACCGGCGGCCGCGAGGTAGAGGCAAGCGAAGCAGAACAGAATCGCCGCGGTACCGCCGTTGAGCAGCGGCAGGAACACCGGCGGGCCTTCCTTCGAGATGTGGAAGACGTGACCGAGGAAATAGGCGAAGGCCATTTCACCGGAGAGGATGAAGGCCGAGAGGCGGGTGAACAGTCCGATCATCAGGGCTGCGCCAAGCACGAGCTCAATCAGGCCGGCCGTCCAGATCAGCGGCGGCGGATTGGCGAACATGGCCACCTGCGGAATGTGGAAGAGCTTGGTCATGCCGTACTGGAACAACAGCAGTCCGGTGATGAAGCGAAACAGGCTCAAGAGAACCGGTTGATAGCGAGAGAGATAAGGAAAGTTCATTGGTTTGTGCCCTCCATCCAATGCTGCGACTAGGACCGCATTCGGTACCGCCTCGCAAGCTGCGCCAGGTCAATTCACGCTGACATTTTCGTCATGACGGACAAAACACCGCAGAGTGTGGTTTCAGCCACACGCTGTCTGCATTTCTAGGCGTCTACGCGCAGTGCCGCCCGTAGTTCCCCGGTGACACGAATGCGTGCAGGTTACCGCCGGGAAACCTAGCGCCGCAAGGCGGGCACAATCAGGAATGGAATCATCCCCAGCACGACGCTCGCAAGTGCGAAGGCGAGCAGCGCGTTGTAGCCATGGGTGGCGTCGTGGATCAGGCCGCCGCTCCAGGAGCCAAAGGCCGAACCGAGCCCGCTGCCGATCGAGATGGTGCCGTAGATGGTGCCGACCCGTTTGCCCTGGAAGATCCGCATCGCGGTCGCGCTGATCAGTGGGCCGCGCGAGCCCATCATGCTGCCGAAGCAGACGACGAAGCCGGTGAGCAGGAAGATGTTCGGCGAATACTGCAACAGCCAGAGCAGGATGATGCCGAGGATCGAGATCGCGTAGCTCAACAGCACGGACGGCCGGCGCCCGATCAGGCCGTCGAGCGCGGAGACACCCAGCATGCCGAACACCAGCACGACGCCGGAGAAGCCCCAGGCGGTCGCGGCCTGCAGCGGCGGAAAGCCGGCGTCGATCAGATAGGCCACGATCTGGGCCGCGATCGCGTACATGCCGACGGCGGTGAAGAAGAAGGTCGAGAACAGCGCCCAGAACGCGTGGTGGCGCATCGCGCCGAGGAGTGTCCAGCCGTTGTCGAGGAAATCGGGATCGGTCCTCTTCACGACATGCGGCGAGCCCGCGGCGAACAGCCGCCATGGCAGCAGCAGCAGCGGCACCAGCAGCCCCAATGCCGCAAAGCCGAACAGCTGGTAGGTGTCGCGCCAGCCAATGTGATCGATCAGGAGCTGCGAGGCCGGCAACAGCGCCAGTACGCCGCCGCCCATCGCCGAATACACCACGGACATCGCGGTCGGCAGCCGTGGTCCAAACCAGCGGCCAAGCAGGATCGAGTTCGGCACGATGCCGATGAAGGCCACGCCAATGCCGACGCAGAGGCCGATCGAGAGCTGGAACTGCCAGAGATGCTGGGCGTGCGCCGCGATCAGGAACGCCGCGCCGAGCAGCAGAAGTCCAAGCGCATAGACGATGCGTGGTCCCGAATGATCGAACAGCCGTCCGACGAAGGGAGCGGTGAGGCCGCTCGCGAGCCAGGTGAGGGAATAGACCGAAACGATCTGCGCGCGATCCCAGCCAAAACTCTCCGAGATCGGCTTGAGGAACACCGTGAAACTGTCGCCGAGCCCGCGGCCGAGAACGGCCAGCGTGAAGCAGAGCGCCAGCACCGTGAGTGCGATGCGCACGGCGCCTTCCGGCGTCGCCGCGACGCCATCCTTGCTCGCCTTCGCCGGCGTTTCCCTGGGCGTGTTCTGATCCATTGCCTATCAGGGAGCGCGCATCCGCGCGCCCTGACAAGCATCAAAAGCTCATACCGCTATGCAGGCCTGATGAGGACGTGCTTCTTCTTGCCGAAGGACAGCTTGATCACGCCTTCAGGCGTCAGATGGCCGGCCGACAGCGTCATTTTCTCGTCGGTGACCGCGACGTCGTTGACGCGCAGGCCACCGCCCTTGATCTGGCGCCGCGCTTCGCCATTGGATGCAACGAGGCCTGCCTTGACGAAGGCGTTGAGCACACCGAGGCCGGACTCCAGCTCACCACGCGGAATTTCCACCGTCGGCAGGCTTTCGGCGAGTGCGCCTTCCTCGAAGGTGCGGCGCGCGGTTTCGGCCGCTTCATTGGCGGCATCGCGCCCGTGCAGCAGCGCGGTTGCTTCCGTCGCGAGCACCTTCTTGGCCTCGTTGATCTCGGAGCCACCGAGCGCCTCGAGCTTCTTGATCTCGGCCATCGGCAGTGTCGTGAACAGCTTGAGGAATTTGCCGACGTCGGCATCCTCTGTGTTGCGCCAATATTGCCAGAAGTCATAGGGCGAGAACTGGTCGGCGTTGAGCCACACCGCGCCTTGCGCGGTCTTGCCCATCTTGGCGCCCGACGCGGTGGTCAGCAGCGGAGTCGTCAGCGCGAACAGCTGATGCGTGCCCATGCGGCGGCCGAGATCGACGCCCATGATGATGTTGCCCCACTGATCCGAGCCGCCCATCTGCAATTTGCATCCCGTCCGCTTGGCGAGCTCGACGAAGTCATAGGCCTGGCAGACCATGTAGTTGAACTCGATGAAGCTCATCTCCTGCTCACGCTCGAGGCGCAGGCGCACGGAGTCCATCGTCAGCATGCGGTTGACCGAGAAATGCCGGCCGACGTCGCGCAGCATCTCGATCCAGTTCAGCTTGGTCAGCCACTCTGCATTGTCGAGCATGATGGCGTCGCTCTTGCCATCGCCGTATTTCAGCACCTTTGCGAATACGCCGCGGATCGATTCCTTGTTGGCCTCGATCTCGGCAATGGTGCGGATCGCGCGCGTCTCGTCCTTGCCGGAGGGATCGCCGACCATGGTAGTGCCGCCGCCCATCAGCGTGATCGGCTTGTTGCCGGACTGCTGCAGCCAATGCAGCATCATCATCGTCAGGTAGTTGCCGATGTGCAGCGAGGGGGCGGTGCAATCGTAGCCGACATAGGCGGTCGCCTCGCCCTTGGCTGCGAGGGCGTCCAGCCCCTCGAAATCGGAGCATTGGTGGATGAATCCACGTTCCTGAAGCGTGTTGAGGAAATCCGATTTAAATGCAGTCATCTGTCGGCGTGCCTGACAATTCTTGGTTTACTGTTTTGGGAGCAATTTAAGGGTCTTACCTGGGAACTCGATTGCTGCCCGCCACTTGGCGCTGTGGCATTATAAGATGTGTCCCTCTGGCACAAGATCGGCATGCCGGAGGCGATGTTTGAGGACGCTGATCCCATGATGTTGACGGCACTCGGTTTGATGAGCGGCACCTCGCTGGATGGGGTGGACGTCGCGCTGATCGAAACCGACGGAAGGCAGGTCAAGGCGTTCGGGCCCTCCGGTTACCGGCCCTACAACCCGGCAGAGCGTAATTTGCTGCGCCAGGCGCTGAGCGAGGCCGTGAACCTGCCGCAACGCGATGCCCGGCCGGGTATTCTGCCCCAGGCCGAGCGGGTGGTGACGCGCGCCCATGCCGAGGCGGTCGCCGCCTTCGTCGCCCAGAATCGGATGAGGCCTGAGGACATCGACATCGTCGGCTTCCACGGCCAGACCGTGCTGCACCGGCCCGAGAAGCGGCTGACGGTGCAAATCGGCGATGCGGCGGCGCTGGCCAAGGCCATCCATATCCCGGTCATGTACGACTTCCGCGCCGCCGACGTCGAGGCTGGCGGGCAGGGGGCGCCGCTCGTGCCCGTCTACCACCGGGCGCTGGCGCAATCGCTGGCGCGCGAGGGGCCGATCGTCGTGGTCAATATCGGCGGTGTCTCCAACATCACCTATATCGATGGCAACGACACGCTGATCGCCTGCGACACCGGGCCCGGCAACGCTCTGCTCGACGATTTCATGTACCGCATCATGAACCAGGCGTTCGATGCGGAAGGCAAGTTCGCGGCGCTCGGCGAGGCGGATGAAGCCTGGATCGCGCGCGCGCTGGAGCTGCCGTTCTTCACGCTGCCGCCGCCGAAATCGCTCGACCGCAACGATTTCGTGGCGTTGAAGCTTGGCGATGTGCTGCCTGCCGATGGTGCTGCGACGCTCACTGCCTTCACCGCGGCGGCGATCGCGCGGATCGTGCCGCTGCTGCCCAAGCCGCCGAAAAGCTGGATCGTTGCCGGTGGCGGTGCCCGCAACCTCACCATGCTCCGGATGCTGCGCGAGCGGCTGGCGCCCGCCACCGTCGAGGCCGCCGAGACGCTCGGCTGGGCGTCTGATGCCATCGAAGCCCAGGCCTTCGGCTTCCTCGCCGCACGCGGCCTGAAGGGTCTGCCGCTGTCCTATCCGGCCACCACAGGCGTGCCGATGCCTATGACCGGCGGGGTGATCGCGCGGCCGTGAGATCACGGGTGATTGATGCAACTGCATCGATCTTGACGGATAAATGCAAGTGCATCTATATTGGATGCAGTTGCATCGAACCGTCGGGATCGCGCCATGTCCGCCTCACTCAAGCTGATCAGCCACAAGCTTTGTCCTTACGTGCAGCGCGCGGTGATCGCGCTGAAAGAGAAGGGTGTGCCGTTCGAACGGATCGACATCGATCTCGCCAACAAGCCCGACTGGTTCTTGAAGATATCGCCGCTCGGCAAGGTGCCGGTGCTGGTGGTGACGACGGACAAGGGCGAGGTCGCGCTGTTCGAGAGCAACGTGATCTGCGAATACATCGAGGAGACGCAAGGCGGCGCGAAGCTGCATCCGGCCGATCCGTTGAAACGCGCCGAGCACCGCGCCTGGATGGAGTTCGGCTCGGCGATCCTTGGCGACCTCTGGGGGCTGGAGACCACGACCGATCCCGCGACATTCGAGAGCAAGCGCCAGGCACTCGCCGCGAAATTCGCGCGTGTGGAGGCCGCGCTTGGCACAGGACCGTTCTTTGCTGGCGAAGCGTTTAGTCTGGTCGATGCGGTGTTCGCGCCGGTCTTCCGCTATTTCGATCTGTTCGACGAACTGACCGGGCACGGCATCTTCAACGATGTGCCGAAGGTGCGGGCGTGGCGAGCGGAGCTTGCAAAACGTCCAAGCGTACGTGGTGCCGTCGGCGCGGACTATCCGCAATTGCTGCGCGCCTTCCTCGTTCGGCACGATGCCCATCTGCTCAAGCTCGCGGCCTGAGCACATGTCGCAATCGCTGGCCTGGCTGATGCTGGTGATCGCCGGCGCGCTCGATGTCGGCTGGGCGATCTCGATGAAGTACGCGGAAGGTTACACGCGCGTGGGCTGGAGCCTTGCTTCGCTCGTGCTGCTTGCGGCTTTTGTCTTTCTGCTCGGACGTGCCTTGAAGGTGCTCGAGGTCGGCGTCGCCTATTCGGTGTGGACCGGCATCGGCGCCGCCGGCACGTTCCTGATGGGCGTGGTGCTGTTCGGCGAGGCGCTCAGCGCGATGAAGCTTGTCGGTATCGTGCTGGTCCTGATGGGGATCGTCGCGCTCAAACTCGCTTAACCAACAGAGAACAACGGTCAGGTGCAGCCATCGGCTAACAGCAGCCTGCTCGTCGTCGTTGCATGGCGCAGCTTGAAAAGGTCCTGAGCGTCGGGATCATCCAGGAAGGCTTGCGCCTTCGCGCGCTCCGGAAATTCGATGATGACAAGTCGCGCGGGCGTCCAGTCGCCTTCGATTGTAGTCGGCTCGTCGCCACGGATGATGTACCGACCCGAATGCTTGGCGATGAATGCCGGGATTTCATCGATGTAGGTCTTGAAGCCGGCAAATTCGTTCACCGAGAGGTCGAGCACCAGATATGCCTTCAATGTTTTCCCCTAACCGGCGATATCGTCTTCGGTCAGCTAAAGCTCCGCGGCCATCTTCGCAAGGGTGGCGATGGTGTTCATGTTGCGCGCGGTGCCGGCCTTCGCGGCGGGGATCACGAGTTTTGACGTCCCCATGCCGTCGCCGTAATGCACGTAGATCTCGCGGCGGCCGAGCCTGATCTCTTCATCCTTCTGACCGCGAATGCCGGCGATCGTGTCCGCGGCCGGTGCCTTGTCGAGGAAGATCGCGACTGTGCGGTTCGGCGCCATCTTTGGAAAGGGATTATTGGCCAGGACGCCTGCCATTTCGGCCGCGCTGCGCACGAGCACACCGACCGGCGCGCCGGCGTATGCGTGCAGACGCTTTTCCAGGGCGGCCTTGATAGTGGATTCCGATTTGCGGCTGGTGAAGACCACGTTGCCGCTGGCGATGTAGGTGTGTACGGCACCGAAGCCAAGCTCTTCGCACATCGCCTTGAGCTCGGTCATCGGTAGCTTGCCGGTGCCGCCGACATTGACCGCGCGCAGCAGGGCTACAAACGCGGTCATGTCAGAGCATGATCCGGAAAAGTGTGAAGCGGTTTTCCGAACAGATCATGCTCAACAAGAGTCTTACCGCACGTTGGCGAGGCGCATGTCGAGATAGGCCGTGATGGTTTCCATCAGCGGCTCGAGCTTCGCGTCGAAGAAATGGTTGGCGCCGGGAATGACCTGCTGGTCGATCACGATGCCCTTCTGCGTCTTCAGTTTCTCGACCAGCGTGTTGACGTCCTTCGGCGGTACCACCGCGTCCTTCTCGCCATGCACGATCAGCCCCGATGAGGGGCAGGGCGCGAGGAACGAGAAGTCGTAGAGATTGGCCGGCGGCGCGATCGAGATGAAGCCCTCGACCTCGGGACGGCGCATCAGCAGTTGCATGCCGATCCAGGCACCGAAGGAGAAGCCCGCGACCCAGCAGGCGCGCGCCTCAGGATTGATGGTCTGCGCCCAGTCGAGCGCTGCCGCCGCATCCGACAATTCGCCGGTGCCATGGTCGAACGAGCCCTGGCTGCGGCCGACGCCGCGAAAGTTGAAGCGGAGCACCGAGAAGCCGCGATGCGCAAAGGCGTAGTAGCACTGGTACACGATCTGATGGTTCATCGTGCCGTGAAACTGCGGATGCGGATGCAGGATCATCGCGATCGGCGCGTTCTTCTGCTTGGCCGGGTGATAGCGGCCTTCGAGACGGCCAGCGGGGCCGGCAAAAATGACTTCAGGCATTGATGATCTCTGGATTGACTTGCTGGAAAGCGGGTCCTTGGCAATCAACCGATTGTGGCCTCATCGGCGGATGCCG
The DNA here is from genome assembly GCF_019455395.1 of Bradyrhizobium sp. BR 10261. NCBI lineage: Bacteria > Pseudomonadati > Pseudomonadota > Alphaproteobacteria > Hyphomicrobiales > Nitrobacteraceae > Bradyrhizobium > Bradyrhizobium sp. BR 10261. The sequence continues at coordinate 3,912 of NZ_JACOFQ010000012.1, read as the reverse complement.
ACGAAAGCGCGAATGGAAGGACGAGAAGGCCGTGCGCCTTGCGGTGATGCGCAGATGGCGCGCGGTGACTTGACGGTGCGCGTTCTAACATAGGCAGCGGGGCAAAAAGCAAGCATCTTCGACATCTGCCAATCTGCTCAAGACCTTAGCGGGTCATGGCGGTGCGACGTCCGGCATGGTCGGGATCGCGCAGGAAGATCGCGGAGGCTGGCATTGAGGCGGCAAGCATTTGGAATCACGATCGTTTTATCGGCTGCCGGCTGATCCGAGCGGCGATTCACACGGGCGCAGTACGGCTTCCGAGCGAGGCGACGGCGGGCCGGTAGCGGCGGCTGCCGCCAAGCGTCTTGCCGTTGTCGAAGGTGAGTTCGAAATCCCCTGACGGCTTGAAGTCCACGCCGCTGACGCGGTCGAGATTGGCAAGCCGGGTGCGGTGAACGCGCACGATGGCGAAACGGGCCAGCTCGCTTTCTGTCGCGGCAAGGGTCCCCCGGATCAGGTGCTGGGTGCCGTTGGCAAGGCTGTACTCGATGTAATTGCCGGCGGAGGCGACCCACAGGATGTCGCGCGGCGCGACCCGAATCCGGCTGGTGCCGTCCCGCAGCCAGATCAGGTTCGGCGACGGTTGCTCCAGCGAAGCGGCCGGATTGGAGCGGGCTTCCTGCGCGGTCTTGCGCAGCTCGCGGCGGCTTTCGAACAGCCAGAGAGTTGCCCCAATCAGCAACGCTGTCACAGCGTCCTTACGGAACTCGTAGAGGACGACGGCCGTCGAGAAATGGAACTCGTAAGCGCCGCCCGCGAGCCAGAGCAGGGACTTCCGCAAGCCCACCATGCCGGCGATGTGGAGCGCCGAGAAGCCGAGCAAGGCGACTGCCGTGATTCCGATCCGCGCCGCGATGCCCATTGTCCGGCGCATGCGCCGGACCGACAGCATCAGAATCGGCACCAGGGCCCAGATGACGGCGATGCTCGTCATCTCCCAGAACAGGCGCCGGCCGATATCGGCGCTGTCACCGCGCCAGGCCGCGTCCTGTGCGCCGGAGAGCGCATTGACGATTCCGACGATGAGCGCGATGGCGGCGATCGCAGCGAACGTTGCCCAGTCGCCGTTGATCCCGCCGCGCCAACCGCCCGTCCCTGAGGAGGACGCTTCGTCCCCTCGCGCTCGGTTCTGATCCCGCACCGCCTCGACGCGCTCCGTTTCCGGCGCATTTTGGCCGTCAGCCATGGCCCCAAACCCACTGATACCGAGAGCCTAGGGAGCAGAGATCCATGTCAACACCACAGCAAGCATCAGGTTCGGAACGACGCATCGATCTGGACTGGGTGCGGATTTTAGCCTTTGGGCTGTTGATCTTCTACCATGTCGGCATGCTCTACGTGTCCTGGGGATTTCACATCAAGAGCGAGCACCGGCTGACCTTTCTCGAGCCGGCGATGCTGGTGCTCAATCCCTGGCGGCTATCGCTCCTGTTCCTCGTCTCCGGGGTCGCCAGCCGCTTTATGCTGAGCAAGGTCAGGCTCGCGGCGTTCGCCCGGGCCCGTTCGGTGCGGCTCTTGATCCCGCTGATCTTTGGCATGGTCGTGATCGTGCCGCCGCAGTCATATCTCCAGATCGTCGAGAGCTTCGGTTACCCCCAGGGGTTCGCCGATTACTACCTCCATCACTATCTGGCGTTCAGCGCGCAGTTCTGCCCGAACCCCTGCATCGTGCAGCCGACCTGGAACCACCTCTGGTTCGTGGTCTATCTCTGGGTCTACACCATGTCCCTGGCTGGCGCGCTGGCGCTGTGGCCGGCGGCCGCCGACTGGATCGGCCAGAGGATGGCGGCCCTGCTCGCCGGGCCATGGTTGCTGGTACTGCCGTGCCTGCTGTTCGCGGCCTGGCGGCTGTTCCTGTCGCCGATCTTCCCCTCGACACATGCCCTGTTCGGCGACTGGTACAACCACGCCGACCATGCGACCGCGTTCCTGATCGGCTTTCTGCTCGCACGCGAGGGCGGCATCTGGCGCGACATCGAGCGCCAACGATGGGTGGCGCTGTCGCTAGCAGCCGTTTGCTTCGCCGTCTTTGTTCTCGCTTACGCCGGCTTGTTGCCGCGCTCGCCGATGCTCCAGTGGATCGCCGGTTCGGCCTATGGCTGCTACCAATGGATCGCGATGGTCGCCGTGCTCGGCTTTGCGCGCCGCCATTTGACGGCTGATGGCCCGGTGCGCCGCTACCTGACCGATGCGATCTTTCCCTATTACATTGTGCATCAAACCGCGATCATCATGATCGCACACGCGCTGCGAGGCAGCCGGCTGTCTGCGGCAAGCGAGGCCGCCATCGTGATAGCAGGCACCGCGCTCACCTGTGCGGTGACTTACGAGGTCGCGCGGCGCATCTTCTGGCTGCGTCCGTTGTTCGGGCTGCGCGTGGAGCCGCGTTCCGTCGCCGGGATCGCGCGACAACAGCCGGCCTGATGTGCGGCAGCGCCCGATTGGCGAGCGGACAAAAGGTGCTAAGAGGGCGCCATGCCGAGCCGTGTCTATCTCGACTGGAATGCGACCACACCGCTGCGCACGGAAGCGCGCGCAGCGATGCTGGCCGCCTACGAGCTGATCGGCAATCCGTCCTCGGTCCATGCCGAGGGGCGGGAGGCGCGGCGGCTGGTCGAGGAGGCGCGAGCCGCGCTGGCGACGGCGGTGGGCGCGCTGCCGCGGAATGTGATCTTTACCTCGGCTGGAACCGAGGCCAATGCTCTGGCGCTGTCGCCCGGCCTACGCGGCCGATCGGGCGAGCCAGTGCGGCGGCTTCTGGTCTCGGCCGTCGAGCACGCCTCAGTGCTGGCTGGCGGGCGGTTTCCGGCCGAAAGCGTCGGCCAGATCAGGGTCACGCGATCCGGCGTCGTCGATCTCGATCACCTGCGAGAACTGCTGCATGGTGGCCCGCCGGCGCTCGTCTCGATCATGGCGGCCAACAACGAGACGGGTGCACTCCAGCCGGTGGCCGAGGCGGCTGGGCTGGTCCACGAGGCCGGCGGCCTTCTGCATGTCGATGCGGTCCAGGCGCTGGGCAAAATTGTATTCAATCTTAACGCGGTAGGCGCCGACCTTGCGGCCTTTTCTGCGCACAAGATCGGCGGCCCCAAGGGCGTGGGTGCACTGGTCGTGGCGGAAGGACTTTCCGGATTGGAACCGGTCCTGCGCGGCGGCGGGCAGGAGCTCGGCCGGCGGGCCGGAACCGAGAATGTCGCAGGGATCGTGGGCTTGGGCGCGGCGTTGAAAGCTGTCCTTCAGGCTCTGCCTGAGGATCTGGAGCGGATGGCAAGCCTCAGAGATCGCTTGGGAAATGGTCTTCGCGAAATTTCCGGAGCGACGGTCTTCGCCGAAGATGTGAAGAGGTTGCCCAATACCGTCTTGTTCACTGCGCCCGGGTTGAAGGCCGAGACCGCTGTCATCGGCTTTGACCTCGAGGGCATTGCCGTATCCTCGGGCTCCGCGTGTTCCTCGGGAAAGGTCCAGCCGTCCCACGTCCTTTCGGCGATGGGGTATGATGCCACCGTGGCCCAGGGAGCGGTGCGCCTTAGTCTGGGCTGGTCCACGGGACCTGAGGACATCAATCGGGCGTTAGAGGCTTGGCGAAAGCTCGGTAATACCCTACTTAGAGCGTAAGCGACGAAACACGGCTTGAACCGTTCTAAGCCCGTGCTTTCCGCACAGAAACATCGTAATAGTCGTTCGAGTTTGATCCACCGTGGTCCTTGAAACCACGAGCGGAGGATGGAATGCCAGCCGTTCAAGAGACGGTCGAGCGCGTCAAGCGCATCGACGTCGACCAGTATCGTTATGGGTTTGAGACCCTGATCGACTCCGAGAAGGCTCCCAAGGGGCTGTCGGAAGAGATCGTCAAATTCATCTCGCAGAAGA
>NZ_JACOFQ010000011.1:0-241195 GCF_019455395.1 Bradyrhizobium sp. BR 10261 | reverse complement strand
ATCCTCTTCAGACCCCATCAGGTGGCGGCCTTGCGCCGACCCCGTACAGAAGCAACACCCCGGCGAACGGTACGACGCAAAAAGGGATTGACCTTTGAAAGCCCGTTACAGAAGCCCGTTACAGAAGGGTGGGTTAGCGTCAGCGTAACCCATCTCCTTGGTTTCCGCGGTGGCAGAGGTGGCGGGTTACGCCGCGCAGATGCGCTTCGCACATCTGCTTGGCTAATCCACCCTACGCAGTGCTCAATACCCCGCCGCCAGTCCCGAATTGCGGCGCGGATCGTTGGCGCCGTAGTAGCGGTTGTTGCCGACCTGCTTGCCGTCCAGCGACGGCGCGCCGACGATGATGACCGCGAGATGGTTGGCGGGCTGCGGCGGCCCGAACTTGTGGCCCATGCCCTCCAGAATCTTGCGCGTGTCCGGAGACAGGGCGTAGGTCTCGACATTGGTCAGATCAGGCAGCCATTGCTGGTGGATGCGCGGCATGTCGACGGCCTCCTGCGCGTTCATGCCGTAGTCGATCGCGTTGATCATGGTCTGCAGGACAGCGGTGATGATACGGCTGCCGCCCGGCGTGCCCACCACCATGACGGTCTTGCCGTCCTTGGTGACGATGGTCGGGCTCATCGAGGACAGCGGCCGCTTGCCGGGAGCAATGGAATTGGCCTCGCCCTGCACCAGGCCATAGAGGTTCGGCACCCCGACCTTGGCGGTGAAGTCGTCCATTTCATCATTGAGCAGAACGCCGGTCTTGGCTGCTGTCACCTTGGCACCGAACCAGTCGTTCAGCGTGTAGGTCACGGATACAGCGTTGCCGTCCTTGTCCGCGATGGAATAATGCGTGGTGTTGCTGCCCTCGTGCGGCGCGACGCCCGGCTTGATGTCCTTGGAAATTCCCGCCTTGTTCGGATCGATCACGGCGCGGATATCGGCGGCGTATTTCTTGTCGAGCAGGCGGTCGAGCGGGTTCTTCACGAAATCAGGATCGCCGAGATAGCTGTTGCGGTCCACATAAGCGTGCCGCATCGCTTCGATCTGCACGTGCACGGCCGCTGCGGAGTGATAGCCCAGCTCCTTGAGCGGATAGCCTTCCAGGATATTCAGGATCTCGCAGATGATGACGCCGCCCGAGCTCGGCGGCGGCGCGGACACGACGTGATAGCCGCGATAGTCGCATTCGACGGGCGCGAGCTCGCGGGTCTTGTAGCCGTCGAGGTCATCTTGCGTGATGAGGCCTTTGCCGGCCTGGCTCGAGGCCACGATGGCGCTGCCGACCCAGCCTTTGTAGAAGCCGTCAGTGCCCTTGCTGCTGATCTCGCGCAGGGTCTTGGCGAGCTCTGATTGCACCAGCTTCTCGCCGACCCGGAACGGCTGACCGTTGTTGAGGAAAATCGCGGCGGAGGCGGGATCGTCCTGGAAGTCCTTGGTGGCGGTGAGCAGCAGGTCGATGTCGCCCTGCTCCAGCGCAAAACCCTGTTCGGCGAGCTGGATCGCGGGAGCCAGCAATTCGGCACGCTTCATGGTGCCGTATTTTTCGCGCGCATATTCCATGCCCGAGACCGATCCCGGGACGCCCACGGCGAGGTGCCCCTTGGTCGAGATGCCCTTGATGACGTTGCCATCCTTGTCGAGATACATATTGGCCGTCGCACCCTTGGGCGCGGTCTCGCGGAAATCGAGGAAGGTCTTGCGGCCGTCGGCGAGCTGGATCGTCATGAAGCCGCCGCCGCCGAGATTGCCGGCCGCCGGATAGACGACGGCCAGCGCATAGCCGACGGCGACGGCGGCATCGACGGCATTGCCGCCGCGCTTCAGCACCTCGACGCCGACCTGGCTCGCCAGATGCTGCGCGGACACGACCATGCCGTTCTCCGCGGCCACTGGCGCCACCGATGCCGCGCGCGCGGGGCTGAATGTGACGAGGCTGACCGATAGGACGGCGGCGGTGATCCACCGCAGGCTTGTTCCCGCATGTTGCACGGCTTGCTCCCTGGCGAGGCCGGCTGCTCCGGCCCTTGTTGGTTGATGCGAGCGGAGCCTATCAGGCGGAGTTCATCGGGCAAATCGCACATTCACGTCAGCGGTATCGGCCACGAGTCCCACTTGTGCCCCGGTTGCCGCTTCGCCATGACGAGAGCGAAGTGCGACAAATTGGCTCACAACCTTGACGGGCTGAACCGCTTGTAGCCAAGAGGCGACGAAGAGCTTTGACTTTCGTGAACGCCCTCCTGAATGTCTCAGCCGGACTATCTATCCCTTTCAACGGCCCTGCTACCCGAGCGCGACCGCCTGGCTATCTGGCGCGAGGTCTATGGCCGTCTGCTTTTCAATGTCGAAATAAATCCGATCGAGGGCTCGCCCTTCGAGGCCAGAACGGAGTTGCGACGTCTGCCGGCGGTGGGATTATCGTCTGGCTGGCGCACGCCCGCGCATTTTCGGATCACGCGGCCCTTGCTTGCGACCGCGTCCGATAACGTCGTCCTCGCCGTGGTCACGCGAGGTCGCGCCGAAGCCTCCCAGCTCGGACGCGACCTGGAGGTGTCGCAAGGCGGCGCAGTGCTGATGACGACCTGCGACGTCGGTCGCCACACGCTGCTCGATCGCGGCCGCCATCTCACTGTTCAGCTTCCGCGGCAGGCGCTTGCGCCCTTCGTCCCCGATATCGAGGACCGATTGATACGGCCGATCCATCCGGGCTCGTCCGCGCTCAAGCTGTTGCGCGGCTATGTGCTCGGCATGATGGCCATGGGCGAACCAGCCGGAGCGGAGATGCAGCTAATGGCCGCGCAGCATCTGCGCGACCTCGTCGCCTTGATCTGTGGGGTCCCGGAAGAGGAGGTCGCCGCACAGGGCGACGGCCCGCGGGCGGCGCGCCTGGAGGCTGCCAGGCAGGCCATCAAAGCGCGGCTAGGGGATGGCGATCTGTCGGCCGAAAGCGTCGGGGCGCTCCAGCAAGTCTCGGCGGATTATATCCGGAAACTGTTTCGCGAAGCGGGCACCTCCTTCCATGATTACGTGCTCGAATTGCGGCTTGCACGAGCGCAGGCAGGCCTCACCGATCCGCTCAGATCGCATGAGAGCATCGCCCGTGTCGCGCTGGCCTCTGGCTTCGCGGACATCTCCTACTTCAATCGCTGCTTCCGGCGTCGCTACGGCCTGACCCCCTCTGAACTTCGCAAGGCGCGGTTGGCGAGCGAGTAGACCGTATAGGCTGTGGCGCGCGCGCAACACACTGCGAAATAGCAGCCGGAGTCGCGTCAAGTCCCACGAGGCAGTCCCGTCTGCTCCAAGTCGTGCCGGTCGCCTTCATGTACAGCTTCAATGCGGCATTCGCCTCATTGAGACGCGCCGGAATGGAATCTGATGACGACACTTAAGCGCCTTTTGTCTGTGGCCGCTGGGTTGCTGGTGGCTTCTGCGGCCACTGCCGCGGATTTGCCGCTCAAGGCGCCCGTGTTCAAGGCGCCAGCCGCAATCGAAGCCTGGGGCGGCTTCTACGTCGGTGCCGGAGTAGGATTCCGTGCCAGCGAGTCCAGCGTCAACGTCAATTCGGCGACCGACACGACGGCACCCGCGGTGCTCCAGAACATGTTCGTCGCGGCTGATTGTTTCGCCGGCCTGCCTTGCGTGACAGGGCGATCTTTCAACGGCACCGCGTTCCGCATCAGTCCTTATCTCGGTTACAACTGGCAGATCGGCAAAACGGTTTTCGGTATCGAAGCCGATGCGGCTTATGCCGATCAAACCACGACGATCTTCGGCGCCGCCTATCCGGCGACGCCATTCAACGGCGGCGCGTCGACCTCCAATTCGTTTGCATTCAAGACGACATGGGATGCAAGCATCCGTGGCCGCGCTGGATATCTCGTCGATCCCGCCGTGCTGCTGTATGGAACGGCTGGTCCCTCCTGGATCCATGTCGAGACCACGTCGAATTGCAGCGCGCTGCTGAGCGCCGACGGCCGCTGCGCGCCGGGCTTCGCCTTCTCGCTTGCTCCCGCCAGCATCACGAACAGCAAGACCCAGCTCGGCTACACGGTCGGTGGCGGCATCGAAGCGATGCTATGGCCGAACTGGATCGTCCGGGCCGAGTATCGCTTCGCCGATTACGGTCATTTCTCCGGCACGGACGTCCGGACTGCCGCCACGGGCGTACAGACGGTCAATTATGAGACGGCGATCAAAACCCACACCGCAACGTTCGGCCTGGCCTACAAGTTTGGCGACGCCAATGCGCCGGCCGTGAAGGCGCTCGCGGCCTATGCGTCGGCGCCGCAGGCCGCATCGTGGAACGGGGCGTATCTTGGTGTCGGCGCGGGCCTTCGCGCCAACCAGGTCAGCTCGAGCACCGATACGTCCACCTTATCGGGGTTCGACCTGCTGGCCGGTTGCGGCGATTGCTTCATGGGCGATCGTTTCGATACGAGCTCGGCCCGCATCAGCCCCTATCTCGGCTACAACTGGCAGGTCAATCCGAAATGGCTGCTCGGCGTCGAGGGTGATTTTGGCTGGGCCGATCGCCAGGCTTCGGTGTTTGGCCGCAACCTTCCCGGCGGCATCGGCGGTTACTTCGGCGGAAGCGGCGGAATGAATGACAGCTTCAGCATCCGCACCAAATGGGATGCGAGCATTCGCGCGCGAGCTGGCTACATCGTCAATCCCGCTTTCCTGGCTTATCTCACCGGCGGCCCAGCCTGGATGAGCATGGAACAGACATCGAACTGCGATACGGCCCTGAAGCCTCTATTCACGGCGCCAGGCTTCGTGTCTGCGGAGGTCGGCGGCTGCACCGCGGGGCTTTTTTCACCTGCCGTGATCAAGCAATCCGCGGTTCGCACCGGCTTCACGGTTGGCGGCGGTGGCGAGATGAAGCTGACCGAGAACTGGATTCTGCGCGGCGAGTATCGCTATGCAGATTTCGGGACGGCTCGCTTCGCGCAGAGCCGCACTTGCAACGGCAGCGCAACCATCAGTGATCCCGCCTTCGGAACCGAGACGGTGTTTTGCTCCGGAACCTCGTCGACCACCAACTCCGTGCGTCTGCAGAGTCACATGGCGACCTTCGGTATCGCCTACAGGTTCAACTGACCGCGTCCCGCAAATTGACGTCCCTGTCGGGTCTGCGCTCGCGAACAGGGCGGCCGGCACCATGGAACTATCCGGCCCCCGAATTCAGTGCAGCGGCGTCGCCTGACTGGCGACAGAGCCCTGCGGTCGCTTCATCCCCCTGTGCTGTCACCCTTTTCCGCAGCCAAAATCGCTCCCGGTAACCCCGCATTAACCATCGCCGGGCTCTGGTAACGACGGACAATCGCGCCCGGAGCTGTCGTCGAGGCCCATAGTTTTGACATCTTGACAGGGAATGCAGGCGGCGGCTTTGGACGAGCCCTGCATCCCAGAAAGACAAGGCTTTGAGCGGGCTTGCCGGCCGCGCCGGTGTCTAGCGCGGCTGTTGGGAATCCGCCGCCATAGGCGGGGACACAGGTAACGATCGCCAAAACGGTCACCTTGAGAGGATATTTCTGATGAATCCGGCCGAAATGGCTCAGTCCGCCCTTCCGGTTGCCGCGTCCGCCGACGTGTCGCTGATTGCGCTGTTCTGGCAGGCTCACTGGATCGTGAAATGCGTCATGCTCGGCCTGCTGTCCTGCTCGGTCTGGGTCTGGGCCATCGCGATCGACAAGATCTTCCTCTACGCCCGCACCCGCCGCTCGATGGACCGGTTTGAGCAGGCCTTCTGGTCCGGCGAGTCGATCGAGGAGCTCTATCGCACGCTCTCGGCCAAGCCGACCCATTCGATGGCGGCCTGTTTCGTTGCCGCGATGCGCGAATGGAAGCGCTCGTTCGAGAGCCATGCCCGCTCGGTCGCAGGGCTCCAGATGCGCATCGACAAGGTCATGAACGTCTCGATCGCCCGTGAAGTCGAGCGGCTGGAACGCCGCCTGCTGGTGCTGGCGACCGTGGGCTCCGCCGGCCCCTTTGTCGGCCTGTTCGGCACGGTCTGGGGCATCATGTCGAGCTTCCAGTCGATCGCGGCGTCGAAAAATACCTCTCTGGCGGTGGTGGCGCCCGGTATCGCGGAGGCGCTGTTTGCGACCGCGGTCGGCCTCATTGCCGCAATTCCTGCCACTATTTTCTACAATAAGTTCACGTCCGAGGTGAACCGGCAGGCCCAGCGGCTCGAGGGCTTCGCTGATGAATTTTCAGCCATCCTGTCCCGCCAGATCGACGAGCGGGGCTGACGGACGGCATGTATAGTGTGAAGGCGAGATTGGGCACCAAGCCATGGGCATGAACGTTGCCAGTTCGTCCGGAGGCGGCGGGCGCCGCAGCCGGCGCAAGCCGGTCATGGCCGAGATCAACGTCACGCCGATGGTCGACGTGATGCTGGTGCTGCTCATCATCTTCATGGTGTCGGCACCGCTGCTCACGGTCGGCGTGCCGCTCGATCTGCCACAGACCCAGGCCAAGAGCCTCGACCAGAGCGACCAGAAGCCGATCCAGATGTCGGTCGACATCAAGGGCAAGGTGTTCATCAACGACCAGGAGATCGCGATCAACGAGCTGGTGCCGAAGCTGAAGGCGATCACGGATGCGCGCGGCGGGCTCGAGGAACGCATCTATCTGCGTGCCGACAAGAAGGCGGATTACGGCACGGTGGCCAAGGTGATGGGCCTGCTGTCGGGCGCGGGCTTCAAGAAGCTGGCGCTCGTCACGGAAGCGGATCAGGGGTCTTAAGCCGGTGAAGGTGAACGTCGACAAGACACTCGTTGCGTCGATTGTCCTCCACGTCCTCGTGCTGGGATGGGGCCTGCTCACCTTTAGCAGCAAAGCCTACATCGCGCCCGAGGAGTCGCTGCCGGTCGACATCATCTCGAGCGATCAGCTCGCGCAGATGATGTCGGGGCAGAAGACCGGCGACAAGAAAGAGCCGAAGCCCAAGGTCGAAAAGATCGCCGAGGCCAAGCCGGAGGAAGATGCCGTCGGCAAGGTCACCGAGAAGAAAGAGCTGATCAAGACCAATTCGACGCCCGACCCGCCGCCGAAGCCCGTCGAGAAACCGGTCGAGAAGAAGCCCGACCCGCCGAAGCCGGTCGCAGAGACGAAACCGAAGGAAGAGCCGAAGCCGCAGGAAAAGAAGCCTGATCCAGCCAAGGAAGATCCGATCGCGGAGCTGCAGAAGAAGCTGGACACCAAGAAGCCGCCGCCCAAGCCGGTGGAGCAGAAGGTCGCCGCGGTGCAGCCGCAGCAACAGCCGAAGCCCAAGGAGCGCACCTTCGATCCCGCGCAGATTGCCCGCGACCTCGACAAGCGTGCCGCGACCCGGCATGAGCTGGCCGGCTCGGCACTGAATGCGTCGGCGTCACTGGGCTCGACATCAGGAACAGCCGCAAACAACGTCGCGACATGGCAAGGCGCATTCCAGGGCGCGGTCAAGCGCTGCTTCACGCCCACCTATAACGGGCAGGACGCCAACCTGTACGAAGCCGACATCGACATTCCCATGAAGGTCGACGGATCGCTGGCATCCGAGCCCGTCATCGTCGCGGTGCGCGGGCCGTCGCGATCGATCGCGCAGGCCGTGGCAGAGAGCGCCAAGCGCGCCATCGTGCAGTGTCAGGTCTATTCGTTCCTGCCAAAGCAGCAATACGACAGCTGGAAGCTCATTCCGATGACTTTCGGCCTGAAGGACATGTTGTGACATCCGAACAAAAGAATTTTGCGATGATTGACGTTCGATCGATGAACCGCCGCCGCTTCATGACTCTGACTGGGTCGGCGCTCGCGCTGCTGGGGGGTGGTCAGGCCTTCGCCCAGCAGCAAGGCCGTCTCCGCATCGATCCTACCGAATTCCGTCCGATCCCGATCGCGATCACCAATTTCGTGCCCGGCTCGCCCGCCGACGGCGAGGTCAGCAATGGCGTCACCCAGGTCATCACCAACAATCTGAAGCGCTCGGGTTTGTTTGCCCCGATCGACCAGGCCGCCTTCATCGAGCGCATCAGCAACATCGACGTCGCCCCGCAATTCCAGAACTGGAAGACGCTGAACGCGCAGGCCCTCGTCACCGGCCGCATGACGCGGCAGCAGGACGGCCGCCTCAAGGCCGAATTCCGCCTGTGGGATGTGGTGACCGGCCAGCAGCTCGCCGGCCAGCAATATTTCACCTCGCCGGAATATTGGCGCCGCATCGCGCACATCATCTCCGACCAGATCTACGAGCAGATGACCGGCGAGAAGGGCTATTTCGACAGCCGCGTGGTGTTCGTCGACGAGACCGGGCCGAAGGAGCGCCGCGTCAAGCGGCTCGCCATGATGGACCAGGACGGCGCCAATGTGCGGTACCTGACCCGCGGCTCCGACCTCGTGCTGACGCCGCGCTTCTCGCCGAACTCGCAAGAGATCACCTATATGGAGTTCGGGCAGGGGGATCCGAAGGTCTATCTCTTCAACATCGAGACTGGCCAGCGCGAGATCGTCGGCAATTTCCCCGGCATGACCTTCGCGCCGCGTTTCTCGCCGGACGGCCAGCGCGTCATCATGAGCCTGCAGCAGGGCGGCAATTCCAACCTGTTCGTGATGGATCTGCGCTCGCGCTCGACCACGCGGCTCACCGACACGCCGGCAATCGACACGTCTCCGTCCTATTCGCCTGATGGCAGCCGCATCTGCTTCGAGTCCGATCGCGGCGGCCGCTCGCAGATCTATGTGATGGCCGCGGGAGGCGGACAGGCGCAGCGCATCTCGTTCTCCAAGGACGACAACAACGCCACCTATTCGACGCCGGTGTGGTCGCCGCGCGGCGACTACATCGCCTTCACCCGGCAGGGCGGCGGGCAGTTCTCGATCGGCGTCATGAAGCCTGATGGCAGTGGCGAGCGGCTGCTGACATCCGGCTTCCACAACGAAGGCCCGACCTTCTCGCCGAACGGACGCGTGGTGATGTTCTTCCGCGATCCCGGCGGCAATGCCGGACCGTCGCTGTTCTCCGTCGACATCTCCGGTCGCTTTGAACAAAAGGTGCCGACGCCGGGCTTCGCCTCCGATCCGGCATGGTCGCCGCTGCTGTCCGCGACCGCGGGCAACCAATAGCTCGATCGCGCGTTTCGCAACGCGCGATCTCTTCAAAAAAAAGCGCGAACGCTTCGGCTTTCTGCGTGTGCGGCAAGCTTTCCTTCACCTTGGGCCCGGCAAGGCTTGCCTAGTTGCTTGATTTCTCAACAGAAACAGTTTCGCTATTGCCGAAAAACAACCCGGCTTTAACGATGTTCCCTCAGAAAGACTTCATCTGCTGTGAGTAAAACTACGCGCCAAACAGGACGCGCGTACTAACCAAAATGCAATTCGCAGACCAGAGCGGCGGGATTGATCACAAACCGACGAAGCGTTCGGCGGCGCTGATCGATTCGTTGTTCGAGGCTCCTGGCACGGTGCTGACCGGCATTGTCTTCTCGGCGTTCTCGGCATCCTTGACCGCGCTCAAGACCGGCATGGTCCTGATCTGGGCATTTGTCCCGCTTCTCATCCTGGCGGGCGCCATTCGCGCTTACGATCTGCACCGCTATCACGCCACCAAGTTGATCATGACAACCGAGGAGGCGGCACGCTGGCAGAAGCGTTATCAGATCGGAGCCCTGATTCAGGCTATCGTCATTGGCCTGTGGTGCTTCACGACCCTGTTGAGCAATGACGACGCGGTTGCCCATATGATCGCGCTCTCCGTCACCACCGGTATCGTGGCAGGCGGAGCGGGCAGGGCTTATGGACGGCAGTCGATATTCCGTCTCCAGGCCAGCTTCATCTTCGTGCCGCCCGTTGCCGCCCTGGCTCTGCGCGGCACGCCTTACTATGTGGCGATGTCGGTCGTTTCGGCGGCTTTCCTTTTCGCGGTCTTGCAGCTTTCGGCCAATCTCCATCGGATCTTCCTGCGTGCGGTCGTGGCGCGCGAGCGCGAGGCGGCGCTGGCCGGCCAGTTCGACACCGCCCTCAACAACATGCCGCACGGGCTCTGCATGTTCCGCGGCGACGGCCAGCTCGCCGTGATGAATCATCGCTTCGGCGCGATGATGAACCTGCCCGATAATCTGCCGCAAAGCGGCACCAGCGCCCGTGATGTCGTCGCCGCGTGCGTCCAGGCGGGATCGATCTACGCGGCGAGCGGTGATTTGATCCTTGCTGATATCGAGACCCTGCAGGCCAGGGAAACCGTGACGACCGACCCCGATGCGGCGCGAAATCGTTCGCTGTCGTGGACGGTCCAGCCGATGGCCGACGGCGGAGCGGTGGTGCTGCTCGAGGATATCACCGAACGGCGCAATGCCGAGGCCAGGATCAGCCATCTGGCGCGTTACGACGAACTCACCGCGTTGCCCAACCGCGTCAGTTTCCGCGACGAGATCGAGCGGCTGCTCGCCGCCGCGCGTCATTCCGAGCATCTCTCGGCGCTGCTGTTCATCGACCTCGACCAGTTCAAACAGGTCAACGACACGCTCGGCCATCCCTGTGGCGACCAGCTCCTCTGCGCGGTCGCCAACCGCTTGCGCGAGATGCTGCGGCCGGAGGATTTCGTCGCCCGCTTCGGCGGCGACGAGTTCGTCGTGTTCCAGCAGAATATCAGCGCGCCCGAGGATGCCGCGAGCCTTGCCCGCCGTATCGTCGAGCGCCTGAGCGAGCGCTACCGCATCGACAATCATCTGGTCGAGATCGGCGCCAGCATCGGCATCGCGCTGACTTCGCCTGACGGCGCCAGCGCCGACACGCTGCTCAAGAACGCCGACATGGCGCTCTACCGCGCCAAGGCCGATGGCCGCGGCACCTTCTGCTTCTTCCGCGACGAGATGGCGGCAACCGCCGAGGCGCGACGCATTCTCGAGCTTGACCTGCGCAAGGCGCTCGCCAACGAGGAATTCGAGCTGTTCTACCAGCCGCTGGTCAATCTGAAGTCCGGCAAGATCTCCACTTGCGAGGCGCTGCTGCGCTGGAATCATCCGGTGCGCGGCACGGTTTCGCCGGTCGACATCATCCCGGTTGCCGAGGACATGGGCCTGATCGTCGATCTCGGTCGCTGGATCCTGCGCCGGGCCTGCATGGAATGCATCAAGTGGCCGGAGGGCGTCAGCGTCGCCGTCAACTTCTCGCCGCAGCAATTCCACCAGCGCGACGTCCTGAGCGAGATTCGCTACGCGCTCGAAGTGTCGGGCCTGCCGGCGCACCGGCTCGAGATCGAGATCACCGAATCCTCACTGCTGCGCAACACGCAGCTCACGCACGACATCCTCTCGCAGCTGCATGCACTCGGCGTGCGCATCTCGCTGGACGATTTCGGCACCGGCTATTCGAGCCTCAGCTATCTCCACAACTTCCCGATGCAGAAGGTCAAGATCGACCGTTCCTTCCTGGAAGGGATCGACGCCCACCGCCCGCTGACGCTGCTCCGCGGCGTGGCACGGCTGTCCGCCGACCTCGGCATGGCCGTGGTGGTCGAGGGCATCGAGACCAACGAGCAGCTTGCGCTGATCAGCGCCGACGGCACCGTGTCCGAAGGGCAGGGCTACCTGTTCAGCCGTCCCGTTCCAGCCGTCCGTATCAGGCAATTGCTCAATGCGTCGCATGGCAAGCGCGTGCAGGAGCAGCTGATCGTCGTCTCCTCACGATCGCTCGCGTAAGCTCAAGCGTCCCTGCGGCCGCTATTTCCCCGATATTTCCAAGTATTTCCCGAGGGGGTTGCGGGCTGCAACCCTTAACCCTAACGGCTCTAATCCTTTGCAATTGTGTTAATGAACCTTTAATCTTTGATAACTCGCAGAAGTTGCTTGCAGCGTAGAGGTTATTAATGAAGTCCGCGGCCGAACCGCAGAAGCCGCTTCGCCCGCGCGGAGCGGCGCTCTTCGAGCGCATCGACTACCGCCTCATCGAGACACCCGAGGATCGCGATCGCCTGCACCAGATGCGTTATCGCGCCTATCTGCAGGCCGGACTGATCCCGCCGTCGGAATCACGGCGCGTGACCGACCGTTTCGACGATGCGCCGAATGTCTGGAATTTCGGCGTCTATGTCGACGACGAACTGTGCAGCTCCGTCCGCATCCACGTTCTGACCTCCGAGTGGCGGATGTCCTACACGACCGAGGTGTTCGGCGACGTGCTGCATCCCCGCCTCGATCGCGGCGAGGTTTTTGTCGATCCGTGTCGATTTGTTGCTGATTCCGGAATGCAGCAACGTTTCCCGGAGCTGCCTTATCTCACGGTGCGGCTGCCGTTCATCGCCTGCGAGCATTTCAATGCCGATGTGGGGCTTTCGATGGTGCGCGTCGATCATCAGGCGTTCTATCGGAGCGTGTTCCTCTCCGAGACTTTGACCGAGCCGCGCGGGTTTCCGGGCTGGCCGACCAAGAAGGCGGTCCTGATGGCATCGGACTACCCCAAGGTCCGGGAAAAGATCCTGACGCGCTTTCCCATCATGCGCTCGAGCGCATTCGAGCGGCGCATGCTGTTCGAGCGCAAGAGCCAGCCCCAGGCCGTGGCCCGGCCGGTGCTCGTTCAAGCGCCGCTCAGTCCCGCTGGCCTGGTCTGACCGGCGCTGGTTCCGACCCTGGTGGCGCCTCGCGCCGCCCGCCGGAGCCCGTAAACGCCCGGAATTCGGCGATTTGCCTGTCAACGCGGCTTGCTTTCACCCTCGCGCCACATTTACAACCCATTAACCACAATGGGTGCTTTTCGCTGGTTGGGGGCATTTGACCGGCTGAGGCAAGGTTCCGATAAGGTTGACGGAACGTTCGCTTAACCAACCCCCTGTAGACCGGACAGCAGTGGACGAACGTGAGCGTGGAGGCTCCGGAATGAAATATCCTATGCGTATCCTCCAGGGATTGAAGCTGGCCGCGGTGGTTGCCATCGCGCTGTCGATGGGTGCGTGCGCCAAAACCAACGCAGGTCTGGACGCCAATGCGAGCGCGGCGACCCCGGGCAGCCAGCAGGATTTCGTGGTGAACGTGGGCGACCGCGTGTTCTTCGAGAGCGACCAGACCGATCTGACCCCGCAGGCGATCGTGACCCTGGAAAAGCAGGCGCAGTGGCTGCAGACCTATCCGCGCTACTCCTTCACCATCGAAGGTCACGCCGACGAGCGCGGCACCCGCGAATACAACATCGCGCTCGGCGCCCGCCGTGCCCAGTCGGTGCGCTCCTTCCTCGCCTCGCGCGGCATCGATCCGAATCGCATGCGCACGATCTCCTACGGCAAGGAGCGCCCCGTGGCCGTGTGCAACGACATCTCCTGCTGGTCGCAGAACCGCCGTGCTGTGACCGTGCTGAACGCGAGCTCCTGACGTCCGGTCAGCCGCTGTTCATCTGTGCAAACCGAATATGCCGGCGCCCTCACGGGCGCCGGTTTCGTTTCAGCCAACTGTGACCGAAACGGCGTGGTGCAAGTCACATTTTTGGCGTAGTGCGTTTCAATGTGTCGCGCCTCGCGCGTTCCGTCGCAGATCTTGTTTTCGTCGTCAGGGCAAAATGTCATCCAGATCCAAGGGAATTACCGGCATCGTGGCATTGGCCGCGCTGCTGTCTTTGTCCGCGCCCGTATTCGCGCAGACCGACGATGATCCCGAGATGCGGATCGAGCGGCTGGAGAACCAGCTGCGTCAGCTCACCGGCCAGAACGAAGAGCTGCAATACCGCAACCGCCAGCTCGAGGATCGCATCCGGCAGCTCGAGGGCGGCGCGCAAGGTGCTGCGCCCGGCCAGGCACCGGTGCAGCCCAATGTCGCGGGCGTTCCGCCCGCGCAGGTCGCCCCTCCCTATCGTCAGCCGCCGCAGCAACAGGCGGTGCAGCAGCCGAACTACCAGCAACCGAATTACCAGCAGCCCCAGATTGCGGCACCCGCGCCGATCGTTCAGGAGCAGCCGGGCGCAGGTGCTGGCTCAAGTGCTCCCGGCACGCGCCGCCGCGGCGATGCATTCGACCCGAGCCAGAGCCCGAATGCGCCCGGTGCGCCGCGTGCGCTTGGCGGCGGCCAGCAGCCGATGCCATCGGGTGCGCCGCTCGATCTCTCCAACAATGGCGGACAATACCCGCAAGCAGCAGCTCCCGCGCAGCCCGGTTATCCGCCGGCCCAGCAGGGCTATCCCGCGCGGGCCGGTGGTCCGGCGCTCGCGACCCTGCCGCCCTCGGCGACGCCCCGCGACGAGTTCGACCTCGGCATCGGCTACATGCAGCGCAAGGACTACGCGCTCGCCGAGCAGACCATGAAGAATTTTGCCGCCAAATACCCTGGAGACCCGCTGCTCGGGGACGCGCAATACTGGCTCGGAGAGAGCTATTTCCAGCGCCAGCAATATCGCGATTCCGCCGAGGCCTTCCTGGCCGTCACCACGAAGTACGACAAGTCGGCCAAGGCGCCGGATGCGCTGCTGCGGCTCGGCCAGTCGCTCGCCGCGCTGAAGGAGAAGGAAGCCGCCTGCGCCGCCTTCGGCGAGGTCGGCCGCAAATATCCGCGTGCCTCCGCCGGCGTGAAGGCCGCCGTCGACCGCGAGCAGAAGCGGGTGAAGTGCTGACGCGCCTCGTTTGCGCGCTGACAACCCGGCCGCGATTGCGCTAAACCAGTCTGGCGATTGCCGGGCCGCGTCATGTCAGTCGACGACAATTCTCCGATCTCCGCGCGCGCGGCGAGGCAGCTCTTCGCCGAGCTGAAAGCCGCGCCGGCGCTGGTGCTCGCGGTCTCGGGCGGACCCGATTCGGTCGCGTTGATGTGGCTGGCGGCGCGCTGGCGGCGCAGCCTCGCCCGCGGCCCGGAGCTCACCGTCGTCACCGTCGATCATGGCCTGCGCAAGGAGGCGGCGCGCGAAGCGCGCGAGGTCAAGCGGTTCGCCACGGAACTTGGCCTTGCACATCGCACCCTGCGCTGGCGCGGCGCCAAGCCGAAGGCAGGATTGCCCGCCGCCGCGCGCGAAGCCCGCTATCGCCTGCTGGCGCAGGCCGCACGCGCTGCCGGTGCCAGCCACGTGCTGACCGCGCACACCCGCGACGACCAGGCCGAGACGGTGCTGATGCGCCTCTTCCGCGGCAGCGGCATCGCCGGATTGTCGGCGATGGCGCGCCGCTCGACGCGCGACGGCCTCGTGCTGGCGCGCCCGCTGCTCGATGTTCCGAAATCGCAGCTGATCGCAACCCTGAAGCGGGCCGGGATCGGCTTCGCTGAAGATCCCACCAATGGCGACATGGCCTTCACGCGTCCCCGGCTGCGCGCGCTGCTGCCGCAGCTTGCCGCCGAGGGCGGTGATGCCAGGACCCTGGTGCGGCTGTCGGCGCGGCTCGCCCGCGCCAATGCGGCGGTCGAGGTGCTGACCGATGGTGCCGAGCGCTTCCTCGCCTTACGGGATCGCGGCCGACAGACGCAGCCGGGCGTTCGCAGTTTCGAGGCCGAAACCTCCTACGATGCAGAGGCCTTCGCCGCCCTGCCGGAGGAAGTCCGGCTGCGGCTCTTGTTGCGAGCCATCGACGCGCTCGGGCACGAAGGGCCGGCGGAACTCGGCAAGGTCGAGACCCTGCTGGCCGCGCTCGATCAGGCGATGGGCGCGGGGCGGCATGCACCCGCAAATGGCCGCGCCAGCTTGAAGCAGACCCTTTTCAAGCAGACCCTTGCGGGAGCCTTGATCAGCCTTGCCGGGGGGCGTATCCACATCGCGCCTGCGCCGGCCAGGCGGTCCAAGAGTGGGCCCAAGAGTGGGCCCAAGAGTGGGCCCAAGAGTGGGCCCAAGAGTGGGCCCGCGGGCAGATGAGGGCGGATCATGACACCGGTCATTTGCCTGATCTGCCGTCAGGACACCTTAACCAGGCAGGAAAAACTCCGGCCTTGATGCCATTATTTCAGCGGGAATCGCCCTAAGATGGGATAAATAGTCCCATCTCGTTCCCTTGGCAGCGACCGGGGCGGCACCTAAATTGTATGCGTCTAACGATGAGGATTCCTTGGGGATTTCCTCTGACTGCCCCAAGGATCAGGCCGCGATCCGCGCGACCACGAAGGAAGATCGATGAACGCCAATCTGCGCAATTTCGCCCTCTGGGTCATCATTGTTTTGCTGCTGTTGGCGTTGTTCACGCTCTTCCAGAATCCGGGTCAGCGCACGTCCTCGCAGGACATCGCCTTCTCGCAGCTGTTGAGCGAGGTCGACCAGGGCCATGTCCGCGACGTCGTGATCCAGGGCCCGGATATTCACGGCACCTTCACCAACGGCTCGAGCTTCCAGACCTATGCGCCGAACGATCCGACGCTGGTGAAGCGCCTCTATGACAGCAAGGTGCAGATCACCGCGAAGCCGCCAGGCGACAACGTGCCGTGGTTCGTCTCGCTGTTGGTCTCCTGGCTGCCCTTCATCGCGCTGATCGGCGTCTGGATCTTCCTGTCCCGCCAGATGCAGGGCGGCGCCGGCAAGGCGATGGGCTTCGGCAAGTCGCGTGCGAAGATGCTGACCGAAGCGCATGGCCGGGTCACCTTCGAGGACGTCGCCGGCGTCGACGAGGCCAAGCAGGACCTGCAGGAGATCGTGGAGTTCTTGCGCGACCCCGGCAAATTCCAGCGCCTCGGCGGCCGCATTCCACGCGGCGTGCTGCTGGTCGGTCCTCCCGGCACCGGTAAGACCCTGATCGCGCGCGCGGTCGCGGGCGAAGCCAACGTGCCGTTCTTCACCATTTCGGGTTCGGACTTCGTCGAGATGTTCGTCGGCGTCGGCGCCTCGCGTGTCCGCGACATGTTCGAGCAGGCCAAGAAGAACGCGCCCTGCATCATCTTCATCGACGAAATCGATGCGGTCGGTCGTCACCGCGGCGCCGGTCTCGGCGGCGGCAATGACGAGCGCGAGCAGACGCTGAACCAGCTGCTGGTCGAGATGGACGGCTTCGAGGCGAACGAGGGCGTGATCCTGATCGCGGCCACCAACCGCCCTGATGTGCTCGATCCCGCGCTGCTGCGTCCGGGCCGCTTCGACCGCCAGGTCGTGGTGCCCAATCCCGACGTCGTCGGCCGCGAGCAGATCCTCAAGGTCCACGTCCGCAAGGTTCCGCTGGCCCCCGATATCAACCTCAAGACCATCGCGCGCGGCACGCCCGGTTTCTCCGGCGCCGACCTGATGAATCTCGTGAACGAAGCCGCCCTGACCGCTGCGCGCCGCAACAAGCGCATGGTCACGCAGGCCGAGTTCGAGGAAGCCAAGGACAAGGTGATGATGGGCGCCGAGCGCAAGTCGCTCGTCATGACCGAGGAAGAGAAGCTCTTGACGGCCTATCACGAGGGCGGCCACGCCATCGTCGGCCTCAACGTGCCCGCCACCGATCCGATCCACAAGGCGACCATCATTCCGCGCGGCCGTGCGCTCGGCATGGTCATGCAGCTGCCCGAGCGCGACAAGCTGTCGATGTCCCTGGAGCAGATGACCTCGCGTCTCGCCATCATGATGGGCGGCCGCGTCGCCGAAGAGCTGATCTTCGGCCGCGATAAGGTGACCTCGGGTGCGGCTTCCGACATCGAGCAGGCCACGCGCCTTGCCCGCATGATGGTGACGCGCTGGGGCCTGTCGGAAGAGCTCGGCACCGTCTCCTATGGCGAGAACCAGGACGAGGTCTTCCTGGGCATGTCGGTCTCGCGCACGCAGAATGCGTCCGAGGCGACCGTGCAGAAGATCGACTCCGAGATCCGCCGCCTGGTCGAGGAAGGCTACAAGGAAGCGACCCGCATCCTCACCGAGAAGCGCGCCGACCTCGAAGCGCTGGCCAAGGGCCTGCTCGAGTTCGAAACGCTCTCTGGCGACGAGATCGTCGACCTGCTCAAGGGCAAGAAGCCGAACCGCGAGTCCGTGCTCGAGCCGGCCACGCCGCGCGCCTCCGCCGTGCCCCCGGCCGGCAAGTCGCGTCCGCGGCCCGATCCGGATCCCGGCCTGGAGCCGCAGCCGCAGGCGTAAAGCTTCGGCGATGGCCGGATATTCCGGCAAGCCGTTAGCGCAAAAGCTCGGCATCAAGCCGGGCTTTTGCATTTTTGTGGACGGCCTTGGCGCCTCCTATCGCAACGTCGTCGGCGATCTCCCTGACGGCGTGAGCATCGCCAATACGGCCAAGCCACCGCTCGACATGGTGCATCTCTTCGCGGCCGAGGCCAAAGGCCTCGCCGCCAAGCTGCGCAACTACTGCAAGGCGATCGCGCCCGACGGCATGATCTGGGCGTCCTGGCCGAAGAAAGCGTCGGGCGTTGCGACCGACGTCACCGAAGCCCTGGTGCGCGAGACCGCGCTCGCAAGCGGCCTCGTCGATATCAAGATCTGCGCGGTCGACGATGTCTGGTCCGGCCTCAAGCTCGTGATCCCCCTGAAGGATCGCGCCAAGAAGGCGAAGTAGCATCAGCGCCGGTGGCGAATGTACCCCCCAGCCACACGCTCCGTCATTGCGAGCGCAGCGAAGCAATCCAGGAATGCATCCGTGGAAAGACTCTGGATGGCTTCGCTACGCTCGCAATGACGACGTGGATGCAGATGCGCCCGCAACAAAGGCAGTCCCGTAGGGTGGGCAAAGGCGCCCTTGCGCCGTGCCCACCATCTCTTGCCAATCGCGACAGGTGGTGGGCACGCTTGCGCTTTGCCCACCCTACAATACCTGTGCACGCAATGACGGTGTTGATGCAGATGCGCCCGCAACCCGGCTGTCGTGCCCCGGACGCAGCGCAGCAGCGCTCTCGCGTTGCGGCGCGTCCGGGACACGAGACCCCCCAGCCGCGAACGGGTCTTGGCAGCGAGGCGACCGTCGTGACATGCTCGGCCTCAAACAAGGCGCGGAGTGATCGCGCCGACAAAGGGGAGGGGAGACCGATGCGCTTCGTGGCTGCGTTGGGCGCGCTTGGCGCCGTTTCAATCCTGCTATCGCCAACCTTCTCGCTCGCCGCCGAGATGCGCGGCGTCACCGCAACCGAGATCAGGATCGGCCAGACCATGCCCTATAGCGGGCCGGTCTCTGCCTTTGGCGCGCTCGGCAAGGGCGAGGTCGGCTATTTCAAGATGCTGAACGAGAAGGGCGGCATCAACGGCCGCAAGGTCAATCTGATCTCGCTCGACGACAGCTACGCACCGCCGAAATCGGTCGAGCAGACCCGAAGGCTGGTGGAGAGCGACGAGGTCGCGCTGATCTTCTCCTCGATCGGCACTGCGCATAACACCGCGATAGCAAAGTACCTCCAGTCAAAGAACGTGCCGCAGCTTTTCCTCGCGTCCGGGGCCTCGAAATTCGCCGACATCGCGCTATATCCGCAGGCGACGATGGGCGTGCAGGCGCCGTTCCGCTACGAGGCGCGGCTCTATGCGCGCTATGCGTTGGCGAAAAACCCGAACGCTAAATTTGCCGTGATCTCGCAGAACGACGATTATGGCCGCGACTATCTCGCCGGCCTCAAGGACGTGCTTGGCGAGAAATACGATTCCGTCGTCACCGTCGCGACCTATGAAATCCAGGATCCGACCATCGATTCCCAGATCGTCAAGCTGAAAGCCTCTGGCGCCGACGTGTTCGTGATCGCGGCGACGCCGAAATTCGCGGCGCAAGCGATCCGCAAGTCCTTCGAGATCGGCTGGCGTCCCATGACCTTCCTGTCCAACGTCGCGGTCTGGATCTCGACCGTGATGGAGCCTGCCGGCGTCGAAGCCGGCACCGGCATTCTCTCCACGGCCTATGTGAAGGACCCCGATGATCCCGCCTGGAAGGACGATTCCGGCGTCAAGGCCTGGCGCGACTTCATGACGAAGTATGTGCCTGAAGCCGACCAGCACGATACCAACTACGTCAATGCCTATAACAGCGCGATGGCGCTGGAGGCCGTGCTGAAAGCCTGCGGCGACGATCTGTCGACCGAGAACATCCTGAAGCAGGCATTTTCGATTCACGACCTCGAACTGCCGATGCTGCTCCCCGGCATCAAGATCAACACCAGCGCGACCGACCACGTCCCGGTCGACCAGATGCAGTTCATGCGCTTCAACGGCAAGACCTGGGAGCGTTTTGGCGAGTTGCAGACGGGGAATTGAGGGCCAGTGCCTCAGGAGGCGAGACGAAGCCATACATCTTTGCTGGCCAGCGTACCATCAGGCGTCGCGATCTCCAGATCCACAACGTGCAGGGAGCCCGGCCCGTAAATGTATTTGAGGTGCCAGATCAGCCCCAGGTCCGGCGTGATGACGAAATCGTCGAGCCCGTCGGTGATCGCCCGAACGGCCTCCCGGTGCGTCAGTGGCGCCGAAAACATCGCATCGATCAGATTGGCGAGGCTCATGCCCTCGACCAGCATCAGGCGCGCGATGTCGTCGCCATGGACGTGGCGGAGTGCCGATACGATGACAGCGATTGCGTCCGGATTTTTCATCACGCGGTCTGCTTCGAGGCCATTTTGCTTCGCCTCGATCCGGCTGTATTGAACTGCGTCAGGCACGAGGAGACAAGGTAGCTTCGTAGCCCGGATGAAGCGCAGCGAAATCCGGGATTCGTCCGCTGGGTGAGAGGTCCCGGATTGCGCTTCGCTCCATCCGGGCTAGGGGAGCCCGTTTTGGTACGGACTGTGTCAGGCACCAGGTGACAAGTCTGCTTGCCGTTCTCACTTCGACGGCACGGCGTCCTGATCGTCCCGCACGTGCACCACCGCAATTTTGTCCGCAAAAACCTGCTTCCAGCCCTTGATATGGTTCAAAATCTGAGCCGCGGGTGAATCGATGGTCAGCAGCGTCGCGTCGATCCTGTTCTCGTCGAGGATGCGCAGCAGACCCGAAATGTCGCGGCCGTCTTCGGCGGCGAAATAATCCATCAGGAACTTTTCGCCGTAGAGTTCCGACCGTCCGTCGACATAAGGCCTGACGTCGCGAACGATGAGGTAGCCGCCAAAACCGTAGGAATTGAAGATACGCACGGCTTTGCGCTCCGCCAGCACATCGACCGCCGCAACGGGCGTTTGCACTGTGGAGAATTCGAAGGCGTGATGGGCGGCAAAGGTCACGGTCGCGCTCGCGAGCACGATTGCGACCGCGACCAGTGCTGCGGGGGCGCCGGGCGCCAGACGAAGGCCGCGTGGCGTATCCGACGCCGGTTTGAACCAGCCGCTCAGCGGCTGCGCCAGCACGACAGGCACGAGCACGCCAAAGGTCTCGATGCTGCGGACATGCGCCAGCGCCATCCAGGTCAGCCCAAGGATCAGCAGCACGCGCGGCGGCGACAGCGTCAGGCCGCGCGTGAGCGCGAGGCCAAGCAGTCCGAGCAGGGCGCCCGCGAACGGGCTGAACGAGCTGAAATCGGCCGGGCGCCATTCGGCGATGACGGAAAAGGATTTGCCGAGGCTGAGGATGCGGGCTGCGCCGAGCAAAGTGTCGAGGCCATAAGGCGTGCAGCAGCTCGCCGCCAGCGCGCCAAGCCCGAAAGCGGCCCATTGCATCGCGAGGACCATCCGGCGCGACGCGCTTGCGCGCCAGAGCGCCTCGACGCCGATTGCGCCGATCAGCGCGAGCCCGAGCACGAAGCCGCCGTGAAGGTTCGCCCACAGTGCCATCAGCGGGAGCAACAGGAAGGAGGGCGCCCGGCCGCGATCGGCCGCGGCCATGAGGGCGCCGGTCCACGCGACCATGACGGGCAGCGCCAGCACATGCGGGCGGGCCAGCAGATGCGGTGCCGCCAGCGTCATCGCAAGCAGGCAGAACACCAGCGCGTAGGGAAGGTCGAGATGCCGTTGCAGGAAAGCCAGCAGTAATGCCATCGCCAGCGCGATCGCGGCTGCGGTCAGCACCACGGGCCCGGTCCATCCCCAGTGCGCATAAGCGGACGCGAACAGCACCTGCGATAGCCACGAGGTCGAGAGCCAGACCTCGCCCCGGCGCGTCAGCGAATAGAGGTCGGTCCACGGCACGGCGCGATGATCGAGGATCCACTGGCCGACCCTGATCTGCCAAAGCGTATCGGGATCACGCAGCAGGCTGTCGCCGCTGACCAGCAGCAACAGGAAGCTCGCGGCCGCGATGCAGAGCGGCGCCAGGTTGCGTTGGGCGCGCGCAATCGGGACACTGGCCGCGATAGTCATGCGGCGATGCTCATGGTTTGGCAGGCGCGGCCGCGCCCGCCTCGTCATCCCGCACGTGGATCACGGCGATGTTGTCGGCATACAGCCGTTTCCAGCCCTTGATATGATCGAGCACCTGGGCGGCGGGGCTGTCGGCGACCAGCAGTGTGGCGTCGATCTTGTACTCGTCGAGTAGCCGCGTCAAATTATCGAGCTTCTTGACCTCGATCGCCTTGAAGAAGTCCATCACGAACTTCTCGCCATAGAGCTCGGCGCGGCCGTCGACAAAAACAGGGATGTCGCGCGAGATCAAATAACCGCCGAACTGGTAGGCATTGAAGATGCGCTGCGCCTTGCGCTGCTGCAGCAGATCGACGGCTGCGACAGGCGTCTGGTCCATCGTGAAGGTGAAGCGGTGATGCGACATGTAGACCGAGGTCGAGGTCCAGGCCGCGGCTGCGATCATCAGCGCGCCCATGACAGTGACATAGCGCGCCGCCGGGCTCTCGTTGCCTTGCTCAGTATCTTGCGCGGCTTGCGGCAGCGGCGACTTTTCTCCGAGCGGCTTTGCCAGCGCCAGCGGCACCAGGAAGGCAAAGGCCTCGATGCTCCTGACATGGGTCAGCCCCATCCAGGTGAACAGCAGGACCAGGAGAATGCGCGGCGGCGACAGCGTCAGGCCGCGAAACAGGCCGATCGCGATCAGGCCGAGGATCGCGCCTTCGAATGCGGAGAACGAGGCGAAATTCGCCGGCATCCATTCCGAGATGACCGACAGCAACTCGCCGAGATTGAGGATGTTGGTCGCGCCCAGCAGCGTGCGCCAGCCATAGGGCGTGACGCAGGCGGCGATCATCGCGGCGACGCCGAACAGGAACCAGCGCGCGAGCAGGCGGATCTGCCTGGCCGAATCCAGCGTCCAGATCGCCTCTAACGCCATCGGGCCGATCAGCACGAGGCCCAGCACGAAGCCGCCATGCAGATTCGCCCACAGCGACATCAGCGGCAGCCACGCCCAGGACGGCGTGACCTTGCGGTCGGCCGCATTCATGAGAATGCCGACCCAGGCGATCATCACCGGCAGCGCCAGCATATGGGGCCGCGTCAGGATGTGATGCAGCGACAGCAGCACCGCCAGCATCGCGAACAGCACCGAGCGCGGAATTTCGAGATGGGCGTCGAGCAGATGGACAAAGATCGCAACTGACGCCGCAATCGCAAGCGCGGTGAGGATGACAGGTCCGGCCCAGTCCCATTGCGCGAAAGTGATGGCGTACAGGATTTGCGACAGCCAGGACGTCGAGATCCAGGGCTCGCCTGGCCGCGTGAAGGAATAGAGGTCGGTAGTGGGCAGGGCGTGGTGATCGAGGATCCACTGCCCGATCTTGATCTGCCAGAACGAGTCGGAGTCCTGAAGCAGCGTGTCGCCGACATAAAGGAAGAAGAGATAGGCGCCCGCGCCGACACACAGCGGCACCAGCACCCGTGCGCGGCTCTGCACGGCGATGCTGTTGGTGAAGGAAAGCGACATGCCGCCTCGTCTTGTTCTTGGGTGTGTTTTCTTGGATCTCTTGGCCGAGCGGGCGGCATTGGACCATGGCGGTCATAACTTTCGAGTAAATGGTCTCAATCACTATTTTTGCGTCGGCGCAATTTAACCGGTTGTTTTCAATTTCGGTTTACCATCGGCCAATACATGCCATTTGTTCCCGGTTTACGCAGTCGAATTAACTGCGACGCAAGTCTTTGCCTCTACGTTCAGTTCCATGGTCAGGCGGCGCTGGGAAGCCGAAGAAACCAGACCAGACCAGTTGAAGCCTCGTGTACTTTTTGGAGCAGTCTATGAAGAACCTCGTTTCGCGTTTCGTTAAGGACGAATCCGGCGCCACCGCCATCGAATACGGCCTGATCGCCGCGGGCATTGCGCTGGCCATCATCACCGTCGTCAACAACCTCGGTACGACCCTGAACACCAAGTTCGGCTCGATCTCGTCCAGCCTCAAGTAAGCCAGAGACGAATTCAGAGTTCAGAGAGCCCCGTCCCCGGACGGGGCTCTTTTCGTTTGGGCGTGCGGGATCACCGCGAAGTTCGACCGTTGATACCGTCACCCTGAGGTGCTCGCCTCTCCGACGAGCCTCGAAGGGCGACAGCCCGGCTGCATCGTTCATCCTTCGAGGCTCCCGGCGCGATGCTTCGCATCGCGCCACTCGCGCCTCAGGATGACGGAACTGAAGACCGTGTAGTTGAACAGCTCTCGTAGGGTGGGCAAAGCGACTTGTCCGCCGAAGCTCGCAGCGCGAAGGCGGAAGCGTGCCCACGCCACGTAGATGGTGCGCACGGTGTAACCCCCAGCGGCAGCCACTTATGTAATTGCAGAGAGATGGTGGGCACGGCGCTGCGCGCCTTTGCCCACCCTACAAGAGCTGCTGTTGTGATTGATAGCGGCATGACGCACAGCCGCGCGCGCTTTTATTCCGCGAGACTCGGCTGCCACACAGCCGCTGTTGCCGGGACCCGCGCGGTGCGGTTCATCCACGCCAGATACGCCTTCGCCGCCCAGATCGAAGCTGTCGCCAGCGCGACACCACCAGCGACGTCGACGATGTAATGGGCGCCGATGACAGGCGTTGCCGCGATCATCATGAGGTTGAGGGCCGCCGCAAGACCGCCGATGCGCCGCACCGGCCACAGCGCCCACATGTAGAACACGGCGGATGCGGCGTGGAAGCTCGGAAACGAGACGATGCCGGACAGGAAGAACAGTCGCAGCTCGTGCAGGCTGCCGTCGCGTAAGCCCAGGATATCGCGCAACTGTCCGGCGTAGATCGCGGTGTTGATGTCGGGGACGTGGGCCGCGGGCAATTGCAATCCGTAATAGGTGCCGATCGCCGGCACGAGTGCCGAGATCGCGATGGTGACGGCAAGCCCAAGACTCATTGCCAGCATGAACAATTGCAGCCGCACATAACGCGCCGTCAGCGTCAGCACGACGGGGACGAACAGCAGGGGCCATTTGATCAGGCCGTAGCTGCGCGACAGGATGTCGGCGAGCCAGGGGTGATCGTTGACGAAGCGCGCGATCGGCTCGGGATCGAGGCCGAGTGCGCGATCGATCGCGAGCAGCGCCTGGTCCTGCAGCGGAAAGCCCAGGATGCCGGCGACGTAGCTGAGCGGCCCGACGATCGCGCAGGTGATGATCACCTGGCCGATCGTACCAAGCGAGAAGATCAGCTTCGGATCGGCAAGATCGCCTTTGGCGATGCGGTGGCGATAGGCGATGCCGACGAAAAGTGCGGCGATTGCCAGCGTTACACCATAGGCGACAGGCTCGAGCCTGAGGCCGGTGACGGATAGGCCGAGCGCCAGCAGGCCGCCCATGATCGCGATGGGAAGCCAGTTCAAATGGAAGAGCTGCCAGGCGGTCTTGGCGTCCGTGTCGAGCATGCTGCACCGGGTTGGATCGCAGCGACAGTCACCGACCGCCTTTAAGACTGCGGTAAAAAGTGTGGTTAGCCGTTCACCAATAGATTCCCCGCACTTTGAGCGGTTTGCAATGCAGCGTTTCGCGTGTGAGCGCTTTTGCTGCTTGTCATCCCCCCTGAATAGTTGTTCAGTCCTTGCGGGGCGATTTGCAGCGAATTCAGTGACGAAGCGTTCGGCCGCGGGCGTGCGGCAGGCGTGGTGGGACAGGAAGCGCGCCATGGTTTATCGGCGGACGCATCAAGTGGTTAAGCGCCTTGCGGCTCGGCGCAGCGCCATCCTGGCGGCGGCAAGGGAAGCCGCAGCCGAAGGCGGCATGGCGGCGGTGCAGATCGCGCCGGTCGCCGTCAGGGCCAATGTGGCGGCCGGCACCGTCTACCGCTACTTCCCCTCCAAGGCCGAGCTGATCTCCGAACTGATTTCCGAAGTCTCCCGCGACGAGCTTGCGGCCATCCGCCGGGCGGCTGATGCCGCGCCGGGGCCGTCCTCGGCGCTGGCGGCGGCCGTGACCACCGTGGCGGTCCATACGCTGTCGCAGCGCCGCCTCGCCTGGGGCATTTTGGCTGAACCTGTCGATGTCGATGTCAGCGCCTCCAGGCTGGCCAGCCGCCGGGAGATCGCGGGCGAGATCGCCGCGCGGATCGACGCCGCGGTGCGCGCCGGCCATCTGCCGGCGCAGGACACGGCGCTCGCCGCAACTGCGCTGCTGGGTGCGCTGCATGAGGCCCTGGTCGGTCCGCTCGCGCCCGATAATCTCGAAGATCCCGTCAAGATGCGCGACGCCGTCCAGACCGTGACGCTGCTGGCGCTGCGCGCCGTCGGCGTCATGGACGCCCGCGCCAGGGGTCTGGTGGTGCAGCAGACCTTGCTGCCCACGACCAAGGCGCTGGTCGGGGCCTGAGGAGACCCGGCCGCGCCCAGGCAATTGCCTGAGTTGGCCTTTTCCCAAGCCTGCGCAAGGCAGCCGGATTCAGCCGGCTACTGTGCATGGGGTTGTTTTCGCAGTTTGGCTTGGCCGGCCGGCGGCCGCCTCAGATATTGGCGTCGCCCTCGGGGCCGACGGAGGCGATGCGCACCATGTTGGTGGTGCCGGGAATGCCGAGCGGCACGCCGGCGACGATGATCACGCGCTGACCGGCGCGGACGAAACCGTCGCGGAAGGCGATCTGGCCGGCGCGGCTCACCATGTCGTCCTGGTCGCGTGCATCTTCGGCCACCACGCAGTGCACGCCCCATACGGCGGCAAGCCGGCGGCCGGCGGTGATGTTGGGCGTGATCGCCACGATCGGCGGCTTCGGCCGCTCGCGCGCCACGCGCACCGCGGTCGAGCCGGATGAGGTCCAGCAGATCAAGGCGGGCAGGTCGAGCGTCTCGGCGATCTGCCGCGCGGCGTCGGCGATGGCATCGCCTGCGGTGGATTCCGGCGCGGGCCGCTGGGCGGTGATCACCGACCGGTAAGTCGGGTCGCGCTCGACCTCTTCGCCGATGCGGTTCATGGTCGAGACGGCCTCGACCGGGAATTTGCCGGCCGCCGATTCCGCCGACAGCATGATGGCGTCGGCACCCTCATAGACGGCGGTGGCGACGTCGGAGACCTCGGCGCGGGTCGGCACCGGCGATTGGATCATCGATTCCAGCATCTGCGTCGCGATCACCACCGGCTTGCCGGCGCGGCGCGCCATGCGCGTCATCTGCTTCTGCAGGCTCGGCACGCGCTCGAGCGGCAATTCGACGCCGAGGTCGCCGCGCGCCACCATCAGCGCGTCGGACGCCTCGATGATGTCGGCGAGGCGGTCGATCGCCTGCGGCTTCTCGATCTTGGCCATCACGGCGGCGCGGCCGCGGATCATCTTCTTGGCCTCGATCACGTCGTCGGCGCGCTGCACGAAGGACAGCGCGATCCAGTCCACGCCGGTGACCAGCGCCGCCTCGAGGTCGGCGCGGTCCTTCGGCGTCATCGCCGAGACCGGCAGGTCGGTGTCGGGCAGGCTGACGCCCTTGCGGTCGCTCATCTTGCCGCCGACCACGACGCGCGTGACAGCGTGCTCCTTGGTGGTCTCCTCGGCGATCAGCCGCACCTTGCCGTCGTCGAGCAGCAGCGCATGGCCGGGCCGCAGCGCGGCCAGGATCTCCGGATGGGGAAGGTTGACGCGGCTGGCATCGCCCGGCGCCTTGTCGGAATCCAGCGTGAAGGTCTGCCCGTTCTGAAGCTGCACCGCGCCTTCAGCGAAGGCGCCGAGGCGGAGCTTCGGGCCCTGGAGATCGACCAGGATGCCGATCGGGCGCCCGTAGCTGCTCTCGACATTGCGGATCGTCGCCACCAGCTCCCGCATCTTGTCGTGCGGTGTGTGGCTCATGTTGATGCGGAACACGTCGGCGCCGGCCTCGAACAGCCGGCGGATCATCGCGAGGTCCGACGAGGCAGGTCCGAGGGTCGCGAGAATCTTGATACGGCGAAGACGCCTCATGGCTTATTTCCAGACGGTGGCGAGGGGGCTGGCGGAAGGCCAGGTGCGGCGGGGGGCGTACCACCGGGCGGACTATTGGGCAAACCCGGGACGCCGCCACCAGGGCCGACAGGGCCGGGCATGCCGGGGACACGCTGCTGCGTCGAAGGCTGCTCGTTGGCGTCGGTGAGCTGCACCGTCCAGGCCCGCTGCTCGCCGGTGTCGACCTCGAAATAGCCGGTCCGGTCATAGCCGCGCGCCAGGCAGTCCTCGGTGCCGCGGATGGTGAATTCCTTGTCGCGCGAGCACATGAAGGCCTGCCCCGACCATTCGCCGCCGCGGTCATAGTCGATGGCGTAGATGTAATAGTAGCGGGCGACCAGCGTTCCCCGCAGCAGGGTCTCGCAGGAGCGGGACGAGATGTTCCACCAGCCCTCGGTGGTCCAGCCGTCGGCGTCCTTGTAGCCGAGCGCGATGCCGACCCGGCTTGAGGTGTTGTTGCAGAGGCGGAAGTCGGCCGAGGCCGGGCTGGCCCAGAGGCACAGCAGCGCAACGGCCAGCACCGGGACTATCAGGGCGAGCAGGCGAGGGGGGGAGCGGGGAGATTCGGCGATCATTGTCGCGGAACGTATACCAGATGATTGACGATTTGGCGTAGGCCCGGGGAACTGCCCGTTTGCCGGCCCGGCCGCCGTTTGCGCCGCGATATGGCAAAATCTGTGACAGCACCCACCTGATCCCGTAAGGGTGACCGCTATCAAGGTACAGCCGAGGATTCCTGCCATGGCCATCGACGACAAAACCAGAACGGAGCTCGAGGCGGCCGCGTTCCGGCGGCTGGTCGATCATCTGAGGACGCGGACCGACGTCCAGAACATTGATCTGATGAATCTGGCCGGATTCTGCCGCAACTGCCTGTCGAACTGGCTCAAGGACGCCGCGGATGCCCAGGGCGTGAGCTTGAGCAAGGATGAGAGCCGGGAAGCCGTCTACGGCATGCCCTACGAGACCTGGAAGGCGAAGTACCAGGGCACGGCGAGCCCCGAGCAGCTCGAGGGGATGAAGAAGGTCCATCCCCACAATCACTGAGGGGGGCTGACTGCGGCGCTGCCTGAGTCGCACCACACAACAGCTTTCTTTGCATCCCTGCAGGAAGGTGTGGGCGCGCTGTGGACGAGCGCGATGCTTGCTTGAACGCGGCAGGCGCCAACCCTAAGGGTCTACCCAGCACGCGCGGTGAGGATGCCGGCGTCACCTCGTTTTGCCAGTTCCATTGGGAGTACCAAGATGGCCACCTCCGCCGCCGTCCGCGACGACGAGCCCGCAACGAAATTTGCCAAGGACCAGCTCAAATCCATCATCGAGCGCATCGAGCGGCTGGAGGAAGAGAAGAAGGCGATCTCCGACGACATCCGCGACGTCTATGCCGAGAGCAAGGGCAACGGCTACGACGTCAAGGCGCTGCGCACCAT
Source organism: Bradyrhizobium sp. BR 10261 (assembly GCF_019455395.1). Taxonomy (NCBI): domain Bacteria; kingdom Pseudomonadati; phylum Pseudomonadota; class Alphaproteobacteria; order Hyphomicrobiales; family Nitrobacteraceae; genus Bradyrhizobium; species Bradyrhizobium sp. BR 10261. The sequence continues at coordinate 211,725 of NZ_JACOFQ010000011.1, read as the reverse complement.
CGTGCGCCTGCGCAAGCAGGACCCCAATGAGCGCGCCGAGGCCGAGACGATCCTCGAGACCTACATGCAGGCGCTGGGAATGATCTGAGGCGTTCGCGCTTTAAGCACCATTGCCGTAGCCCGGATGGAGCGCAGCGAAATCCGGGACCGTCATTGCTTGTGGCGCGGATTGCGCTGCGCTCCATCCGGGCTACGAGAGGGTGAAGGCGATCAGCCTCAGCGCAGCGCGGCCGTGCGCATGACGAACGACGTCGTTTCGATCTTCGTCGTCGCGCTGCCCGAGAAACTGTCGCAGGACAGGCCCTGCATCGGATCGTCGGTGAAGCCCATTGCGACCACGGCCTGCGGCTTGACGAAATAGGCGCGCATCGCCGCCATATCGAGCTCGCCCATCAGCGTCACCGACATCGCGCGGCTGGCGCTCGGCGACAGCATCACGATCTTGAGCCAGACGCTCTCGCCCTTGGCGGCGGAGAGGCGGGTTGCGGTTGCGATCATGCCGTCGGTGCTCTTGCCGACGACGCTGTTGATCTCGGTGGCCGGCGCTCCGTTGCGGGCCGTGGACACCTGACGCGTGCCGCGGGGGATCGGCGCCGAGGCGGCGACGACGCGGGCACGGTCGACGGGCGAGGCAGAAGCGGGTGCAAAGGCCAGTGCCTGATAGGCGGCACTGGAGACGCTCGCGGTCGGTTGCGGATCTGTCGCGGCGGCAAGCGCCTGGCGCGCCTTCAACGCGGCGATCTGCGCCGGCGTCGCTTGCTGCGGCACGGCCGGAGCATCCCAGAAGCCGCGGGCATTGATGATGTCCGCCGGGGTTTCGAACTTGCCGGCCGGCTTGTCAGCCACGGGCTCGGGCTTCGGCTCGGCTTTCGGTTTGGGCGGCGCAACGAGCTGGGCATCGGCCGAGGCGAGCTGGATGGCGAAGGCGGCGGACGGCTTGGCTCGCGGCGTCGGCACCGGATCGGCGGGTTTGCTTGCGGCGGCGACCACGGTCGGCTTGGCGGTCGGGGCGGGAGCGCCCTCGTCATCCTCATCGGCACTGGCTGCGGGAGCCTGCTTGCCCCTGCTGAACAGGGAGGCGAAGAAGCCTGGCTTGCTGGCGCCGTCGTCGCCCTCGCCGCGCCGCTCGATCTCGGCCTTGGCCAGCTCATAGCCCTTCAACGGCACCCCGTCGGTCGGCAGATGCACCGTCTTTCCGTCCGGGAAGACGCGGGCGAGCTGGTCATGCGTCATGCGCGGCCAGTGCCGAATGCTGCCGGTGTCCAGATGCACGAAGGGCGAGCCTGACGTCGGGTAGAAGCCGACGCCGCCCCGCTGCAGGCGCAGGCCGGCGAAGCGGATCTGCTCCAGCGGCACGCCCGGAATGTAGAAGTCCATCGCATGGCCGAGCATGTGCTGGCTGAACCGCGCCACGCCCGAGGAGCGGCGGCGGAGCATCGCGTTGGTGGCGGGCGAGCGATAGGAGGAGATGATCTGGATCGGCTGCTTGCCGTCGACGTCGCGATAGACTTCCCAGAGGATGTCGAACAGGTGACGGTCCATCACCGTCTCGTCCTGGGTGCGCCAGTCGCGCAGGAAATGGTTCAGCGTCTTCAGCGCGGCTTCGTCGTAGCGGCCGTCGCGCTTGAAGGTGACGGTGAGATCTTCGCCGGAATGGGTGTGGTGGAAGGAGAGGGTCTTGGTTTCGTTCAGCGCCGCGGCGTTATGAACCGAGCCGGCAGCCGCAAGCAGCACCAGCGAGGCGAGGCCGATCCGAGATCCGACCTTCACTCCCGCATGGGACAACGACAACGCAGCGAATTTGCGTGCGAAACCAGTCAGCACGTATGAGCCCACCCAGTCGACGAGCGTTCAATGGACTCTCCCGCCAACCCCGTTAGCGCGCGAAAGAGGGTGAACGCTTTCTTAAAGCGAGAAGGTTAATCCGAGGTTGACCTTCCCGCCCCCAAACCAAGTCAGACTACGATCCTAAGCGGTTGAGTGTGGCAAAAAAACGCCAGCGGCCGGAACTCGGGCGGACAATGGTTAACGTTAAGCGACCCTATCCAGAGGAAAGGGTCGCTGATTTTATTGAAGAAATTAGGGAGTCGAGGCGCGGGGCCTGATCTCAGCGGGTAAACACCCGCTGCGGCCGACGGCCGACCGGAGCCGGCGGTGGGGTCGGGGCCCCTCCACCGAACAGCCGCTCGAAGAAATTCAGCCCCGAGGAGCCGCCATTATTGGCGAACGCCACGCCTGACGGCAGCGTCGTTGCCGGGCGCGAATAGCTCGGCTGCGAATGGGCGACGACGTTCTCGAGGTCCTTGCCGCGGCCGTTCTTCAGGATGCTGATCATGGTGGCGTCGCGGCCATAGACGTCCTTGCGGAATTGCAGCTTGCCGCCATCGTCCACGAACGCGGTCTGGTAGGTGATGTTGACCGGGATCGGCGTCGGGAATTTCAGGTCGATCTCACCGGAGCCATACATGCTGCGCACGCGCTCCGGGGTGTAGTGCTCGTTCGGCATGGTGATGTTGAGCAGCACCGAAGCGTACTGATCCGGATTTTGCACGCGCATGCAGCCATGGCTGAAGGCGCGATCTTCCCTGGCGAACAGGTGCTTGTCCGGGGTGTCGTGCTGATAGACCAGGAACTTGTTCGGGAAGTTGAAGCGGATGCGGCCGAGCGCGTTGGCTTCACCGGGCGGCTGCGAAATGTGCACCGAGCCGTCGCGGTTCTGCTCGAGCCTCAGGCCCATGCGCTGAAGCACAGTCGGATCCTGCTGCAGCGCCGGCAGATATTCGCCATAGACGATCGACGGCGGTACGTTCCAGGTCGGGTTGACCGTGATGTACTTCATCGTCTCGGTCAGCAGGGGCGTAGCGTGCTGGCCCGGCTTGCCGGTGACGACGCGGGTGGTCCAGACCTGCTGGCCGTGCTGCATCACCTTCAGCGTATAGTCGGGAATGTTGAGGATGACATAGGCATCGCCCAGCGAGGGCACGCCGAGGTCGCGCGGCAGCCAGCGCCAGCGCTCCATGTTCACCACCACGGTGTCGATCTGCTTGTCGCGCTTCGGGCTGTTCAGGGCCTTGACGGTCGGCGCGTCGAGCACGCCGGTCGCCTTCAGCTCCGCACCGTCCTGGAATTTGCGTACGGCTTCGGCAACCGTTGCGTCATAGTGGTCATCGCTGGCGTTCTCGGTGATGCCGAGCTTGGCGCGAAGCTGTGGCACGCGCGGGTCCTGCACGACGATTTCAGCCTGCTTCTTACCCTTGGCGGGGATGTATTTCAGCGCTGGGCCGTCGGTGATCTCGATCACCGGACCGTCGCCCTGGCCGCGCAGCTTGGCGAGCTGCGCCTTCAGCTCCTTGTAGAGCTTCTGCGGCGGATTGTAGCTGTCGAGCGCGGCGGACGCGTCAGCCGCCGTCGTGACCTTGGTGATCACCTCGCTCGGATCGATCGGATGCTCGGGATAGAGGATGTCTGCGCTGACCTGCGACCAGTGCATGCGGCCGCTCTGCGCCTGGCGCGCATAGTCGAACATGCTGGCGGTGAGCTTCAGCTCGGCATCGGCGAGCGCATCAGGCGTCGTGGCGGCGGCGAAGTCAGGCACCGGATAGTCGGCTGGATTGAGGCCGTCGGAAGCCGCATCCTTCAGCCGCGCGATCACGCCCTTGGCCGCGGCGGTCAGGCTGCCGGCTTGCGTCCAGACCGGCGCAAAGTCGCGGGCGCCATAAAACTTCTCGGCAGCGGCACGTTCGTTCTTGCGGTCGAAATGGCGCGAGGTCTTTGAACCGAGGATGTCCTTGATCTTGTCGGCGACCGGCTGGTCGGCGGCAGGAACGTTGCTCGCGGCCTTGACCGGCTCGGCGACCGGGGTTGCCGCTGCCGCCGCAGGTGCAGCGGGAGCGACAGTCGGCACGGTGGCCGTGTCGGCCTTTGCCGGTTCAGATTTGGCGGGTTCGTTGGTGACCGTCTCGCTCTTCGGTGTGTCGGCGGCGGGCGTCGTGGCGATGTCGGCAGGTTTGGTCTCCACCTTCTCCGCGGCCGGAGCGGCTTCGGCCTTCACAGGCTCCTTGACCACGTCCTTCGGGCCGTCCTGAACGGTGGCGGTGGTGTCGAGCTTGATGTCGGATGCGGTCGGGGGCGGAACGTTTGCGGGCTCGGGGCGCGGGATCGCGGCTTCGATCGCAAGTTCAGCAGCGCTGCTGCGTGCCTGATCCTGTGCCAGCGCCGAGCCGGCCGACACCGTGAGGAAGGTCGCTGCAACCGCTGCCAGAACGCGGTCAAAGCCTGCACGGTGGTTCAAACAGTCACGCATTGTATCGCACCCCTCGGGTGAACTGTCCCTCGTGGAACAGCTTTCGTTTTCGCCTAATTGAGCTTCGGCTAAATCGCGCCGGCCTCTCGAAACTTGCACGCCTGCACGCAACGATTCCTACGCAGACGATATACAGGCCCCGTTCTTGAAGCTAGCGCTACCCCGGGAAACTGACCACAAACTGACTTCAAGATAGACCGTTTGCAACGGATTGTGCGGTTTCACCGCTCGCTTTTCCTTCCGTCTGTCACTTCCAAGTCACGGTTTCGGCCGAAGCCGAACTTTGCCGTAATTCAACGGGTTGCAGGTGCATCGCTGAGGCGCGCGAACCCCCGTTCGCATGAGGTTCAGTGCGTCTCCTCGCCGCTTTTCCCGCCATGTCCGGGAACCCCGGCTTCGTCGAGCTTGCGGTACAGCGTGGACCTGCCGATCTTGAGTCGGCGCGCCACCTCCGACATCTGTCCGCGGTAGTGCGAGATCGCAAAGCGGATGATCTCGCTCTCCATCTCCTCCAGCGGGCGAACATCGCCGGTCGGGGTGAGCATCGAGAGCGACCCTGTCTGAGGCAGCGGCGCGATGGGTATTTCGCTACCCGACACCACGGAGGGCGCTGCGATCGGCTCGATCATCAGCGGCGCGGTCGGGATCTCCGTCGCCGAATGCGGATGCGAGCCCAGCAGCGGGAAATCGTCGAGACCGAGCTGGTCGCCCTCGCTCATCACCACCGCGCGGTAGACGGCATTCTCGAGCTGGCGGATGTTGCCGGGCCAGTCGAGCTGGGTGAGATGCGCCACGGCCTCGCCGCTGACGCCGGAGATCGCGCGGTTCTCCTCGGCGGCAAAGCGCGCCAGGAAATGCCTGAGCAGATGCGGGATGTCCTCGCGGCGGGCCTTGAGCGAGGGGATCGTCAGCGGCAGCACGTGCAGGCGATAGAACAGGTCTTCGCGGAAGTGCCCTTGCTTGACCCGGTCCAGAAGCTTGCGATTGGTCGCGGAGATGATGCGGACGTCGACCTTGACGGGTTTGCGGCCGCCGACGGCCTCGACTGCGCCCTCCTGCAGTGCGCGCAGGAGCTTGACTTGTGCAGTCAGCGGCAGCTCGCTGACCTCATCCAGAAACAGCGTGCCGCCATGGGCTTCGAGGAATTTGCCGGTGTGCCGTTCGGTAGCGCCGGTGAAGGCGCCCTTCTCATGGCCGAACAAGATCGACTCGACGAGATTGTCGGGAATCGCGCCGCAATTGACCGCGACGAAGGGCTTGGCCTTGCGCTCGCCGCTGCCATGGATGGCGCGCGCGAACATCTCCTTGCCGACGCCGGACTCGCCTTCGATCAGCACGGGGATCGATGAATTTGCTGCCTTTTGGGCCGCGCGCATCACCGGCGCCATCGCTTCGGCGCGCGTGATGATGTCGGAGAAGGTCAGCCGGCCCTCGCGGCTGTGACGGATGCGCTGTAATTCGCCCTTGAGCGCGGAGGCATTCAGCGCGTTGCGAAGCGAGACCTGAAGCCGCTCCATTCCGACCGGCTTGACCACGAAGTCGGCCGCACCGGCGCGCATTGCCGAGATGACGTTGTCGATGCCGCCATGGGCGGTCTGTACGATGACGGGCACGCTGAGGCCCGCCTCGCGGATTCTTGCCAGCACACCCATGCCGTCGAGGCCGGGCATCACGAGATCGAGGATCACCGCGTCGATCGCGGGGGCGTCGGCACCGGTGAGGGTCGCGATCGCGGCGTCGCCGGATTCGACGACGACCGTTTCATAGCCGCATTTCTGCACCATGTTCTCGACCAGGCGGCGAGCTACGGCGTCGTCGTCGGCGATCAAAATACTGGCAGCCATGGTGCTCCCCGCACGCTACTACTATCTGTCTCGAATCGGGTCACTCTGGCCGAAGCCGATTAACGCACTCTTAAACCTTGATGCCCCCGCCCGCCGCAGCGATCGTTGAACACAGGTTTCCCACACAATGAAGTCGCGCTCCAAGACTGCTGTCCGCAAACCAGCCGCCAAGACATCCGCCGCCAAGACATCCATCGCCAAGAGATCCGCTGCCAAGAAATCCGCTGCCAAGGCAAAACCCTCCGCAAAGCCTGTGAGCAAGACGGGCAAGCTTCCGGAGTGGAACCTCGCCGATCTTTATTCCGGGATCGACGCGCCGGAAGTGGCGCGCGATCTCGAAAAGATGAATGCCGATTGCGTCGCGTTCGAGACCGACTACAAGGGCAAGCTCGCAACAGGCACAGCAAACGAAGATGGCGGAAAATGGCTCGCGGAAGCCGTGCGGCGCTATGAGGCGATCGACGATCTCGCCGGCCGTCTCGGCTCCTATGCCGGTCTCGTTCACGCCGGCGACAGCGTGGACCCTGCGATTTCAAAGTTTTACGGCGATGTCTCCGAGCGGCTGACAGCGGCCTCGACGCATCTCCTGTTCTTCGCGCTCGAGCTCAACCGTATCGATGACGATATTTTGACCCGCGCGCTGCAAGCCCCCGAGCTGGCGCACTATCGTCCGTGGATCGAGGATCTGCGCAAGGAGAAGCCGTATCAGCTCGACGACAAGCTCGAGCAGCTGTTCCTGGAAAAGGCGCAGACCGGCTATTCGGCGTTCAACCGTTTGTTCGACCAGACCATCTCGAGTCTCCGCTTCAAGGTTGGCGCCAAGGAACTGGCGATCGAGCCGACGCTGAATTTCCTGCAGGACCGCGACGGCGCCAAGCGCAAGGCTGCGGCGGAAGCGCTGGCGAAAACCTTCAAGGCCAATGAGCGCACCTTTGCGCTGATCACCAACACGCTCGCCAAGGACAAGGATATCTCCGACCGCTGGCGCGGTTTCAAGGATGTTGCGGATTCCCGCCATCTGAACAACCGCGTCGAGCGCGAGGTGGTGGATGCGCTGGTCGCCTCGGTCCGCGCGGCCTATCCAAAGCTCTCGCATCGCTATTACGCGCTGAAGGCCAAGTGGTTCGGCAAGAAGAAGCTGGCCTATTGGGACCGCAACGCGCCGCTGCCCTTCGCCGCGACCGATGTGATCGGCTGGCCCGATGCGCGCAACATGGTGCTGACGGCCTATCGCGGCTTCTCGCCTAAAATGGCCGACATTGCCGAGCGCTTCTTCACCGATCGCTGGATCGACGCGCCAGTGCGCCCGGGCAAGGCGCCCGGCGCATTCTCGCACCCGACCACGCCGTCGGCACACCCTTATGTGCTGATGAACTACCAGGGCAAGCCTCGCGACGTCATGACGCTCGCCCATGAGCTCGGCCATGGCGTGCACCAGGTGCTGGCGGCCAAGAACGGCGCGCTGATGGCACCGACGCCGCTGACGCTGGCGGAGACCGCGAGTGTGTTCGGCGAGATGCTCACGTTCAAGCGGCTGCTGGCCCAGACCAAAAACGCAAAACAGCGCCAGGCGCTGCTCGCCGGCAAGGTCGAGGACATGATCAATACCGTGGTGCGGCAAATTGCGTTCTATTCCTTCGAGCGCGCCGTTCATACCGAGCGCAAGAACGGCGAGCTCACCGCGACACGGCTCGGCGAGCTCTGGCTGTCGGTGCAGGGCGAGAGTCTGGGGCCCGCGATCGAGATCAAGGCGGGTTACGAGAACTACTGGATGTACATCCCGCACTTCATCCATTCGCCGTTCTACGTCTACGCCTATGCCTTTGGCGATTGCCTCGTGAACTCGCTCTATGCGGTTTACGAGCATGCGGCGGAAGGCTTCGCCGAGCGCTATCTCGACATGCTCGCCGCCGGCGGCACCAAGCACTATTCCGAGCTGCTGCGGCCGTTCGGGCTCGATGCCAAGGACCCGAAGTTCTGGGACGGCGGCCTCTCGGTCATCGCCGGCATGATAGACGAGCTGGAGGCGATGGGCTGAGGGCGAAGCGGGCTTCCTAACCGATTGGGAATCCAAATGAACCGATTTGCGGGAAAACCGCGCCTCGGTGCCGTTGCCCTGCCCGAAGGTTTAAGGTATCCCAGCCGAAGAATTCGGCTTTCGACTGGGGACATTCCATGGCTGACCATAGCGAAGTGGCGTACAGCACCGCCGACGGCAACGACTACGTCGCCCACGAGCAGACCTATGAGGGCTTCATCAAGCTGGTGAAGTACGGCACCGCCTCGGTCGCGCTCATCGTCATCCTGATGGCGATCTTTCTGACCTGATCCATCACCTGCTACACCGCCAATGCCGGCGGTGCTCACAAGATTTGCATACAAGCCGGTACCAAAACCGGTATCTAACGTTGCGGGAGTGACGCTAAGTTCGCGTGCGCGCTTTGTCCCGCGTCGCCGGAGGACCTATGAAGATCGCCGTTGCCAAGGAAATCGATCCGTCGGAGCCGCGCGTTGCCGCTTCGCCTGATACGGTGAAGAAGTTCAAGGCGCTGGGCGCCGAGATCGCCGTCGAGCCGGGCGCCGGCGTCAAGTCGGGTCTTCCCGATTCCGAATTCACCGCCGTCGGCGCCACCGTCAGCGCCGACGCGTTGAAAGATGCTGACATCATCATCAAGGTGAAGCGTCCCGAGGCTTCCGAACTGTCGCAATACAAGCGCGGCGCGCTGGTCATCGCCATCATGGATCCCTACGGCAATGAAGCTGCGCTGAAGGCGATGGCCGAAGCCGGCGTCTGCGCCTTCGCGATGGAACTGATGCCGCGCATCACCCGTGCACAGGTCATGGACGTGCTGTCCTCGCAGGCGAACCTTGCCGGCTATCGCGCCGTGATCGAGGGCGCCGAGGCCTTCGGCCGCGCCTTCCCGATGATGATGACCGCGGCCGGCACCGTGCCCGCCGCGAAAGTGTTCGTGATGGGCGTTGGCGTGGCCGGCCTCCAGGCGATCGCAACCGCGCGCCGTCTCGGCGCCGTCGTCACCGCGACCGACGTGCGACCTGCGACGAAGGAGCAGGTGGAATCGCTCGGCGCAAAATTCCTCGCCGTCGAGGACGAGGAGTTCAAGAACGCGCAGACCGCAGGCGGCTACGCCAAGGAAATGTCGAAAGAGTACCAGGCCAAGCAGGCCGCGCTGACCGCCGAGCACATCAAGAAGCAGGACATCGTCATCACCACCGCGCTGATCCCGGGCCGTCCGGCGCCGAAACTCGTCTCGGGCGAGATGGTCAAGTCGATGAAGCCGGGCTCGGTGCTGGTCGATCTCGCCGTCGAGCGCGGCGGCAATGTCGAGGGGGCCAAGGCGGGTGAGGTCGTCGACATCGACGGCATCAAGATCGTCGGCTACACCAATGTCGCGGGCCGCGTCGCGGCCTCGGCCTCCAGCCTCTATGCCCGCAATCTGTTCTCCTTCATCGAGACCATGGTCGACAAGAAAGAGAAGAAGCTCGCCGTCAACTGGGACGACGAGCTGGTCAAGGCCACTGCGCTGACCAAAGATGGCGCCGTCATCCACCCGAACTTCCAGCCGAAGGTGTAAGGAGATCCGTCATGGAGCATGCTGCACAGGTCGTCGACCCCTTCATCTTCCGGCTGTCGATCTTCGTCCTCGCCGTCTTCGTCGGCTATTTCGTGGTGTGGTCGGTGACGCCGGCGCTGCATACGCCGCTGATGAGCGTCACCAATGCGATCTCCTCGGTGATCGTGGTCGGCGCGCTGCTTGCCGGCGGGGTCGCCAATGTCTCGAGCGGTTCGGGCTGGGCGCGCGCCTTCGGCTTCGTCGCGCTGATCTTTGCCTGCATCAACATCTTCGGCGGCTTCCTTGTCACCCAGCGCATGCTGGCGATGTACAAGAAGAAGTCGAAGTAAGCGGCCACCTCGGGCTGATGGGATCAATGGGGACCTGAGATGAGCGCCAATCTCTCTGCATTCTTGTATCTCGTGGCGGGGGTGCTGTTCATCCTGTCGCTGCGCGGGCTGTCGAGCCCGGCCTCTTCGCGCCAGGGCAATCTGCTCGGCATGATCGGCATGGCGATCGCGGTTGCGACGACGCTTGCCAACCATCCGCCGGCCGACGGCCTCGCCTGGGTGCTGGTGATTGTCGGCATCGCCATCGGCGGGGCGATCGGCGCCGTCATCGCCCGCCGCGTGCCGATGACCTCGATGCCGGAACTGGTCGCCGCCTTCCACTCGCTGGTCGGCATGGCCGCGGTGCTGGTCGCGGCGGGTGCATTCTATGCGCCGGAGGCCTTCGACATCGGCACCCCCGGCAACATCCACACCCAGAGCCTGGTCGAAATGTCGCTCGGCGTCGCCATCGGCGCCTTGACCTTCACCGGCTCGGTGATCGCGTTCCTGAAGCTGTCGGCCCGCATGAGCGGTGCGCCGATCATCCTGCCGGCGCGGCACGTGATCAACGTCGCGCTCGCGGTCGCGCTGGTCGCCTGTATTGTCGGGCTCGTCGTCACCGGCAGCCCGGTGTTCTTCTGGCTCAACGTCATTCTCGCGCTGACGCTCGGCGTGCTCATGATCATCCCGATCGGCGGCGCCGACATGCCGGTCGTGATTTCGATGCTGAACTCCTACTCCGGCTGGGCCGCGGCCGGCATCGGCTTCACGCTCGGCAATTCGGCGCTGATCATCACCGGCGCGCTGGTCGGCTCGTCGGGCGCGATCCTGTCCTACATCATGTGCCACGCAATGAACCGGTCCTTCATCTCGGTCATCCTTGGCGGCTTCGGCGGCGAGACCGCGGCGGCCGGCGGGGCTACCGGCGAGCAGAAGCCGGCAAAGCTCGGCTCGGCGGACGATGCCGCCTTCATCATGAAGAACGCCTCCAAGGTCATCATCGTGCCCGGCTACGGCATGGCGGTGGCGCAGGCCCAGCACGCGCTGCGCGAAATGGCCGACATGCTGAAGAAGGAAGGCGTCGAGGTGAAATACGCCATTCACCCGGTCGCGGGGCGCATGCCCGGCCACATGAACGTGCTGCTGGCCGAGGCCAACGTTCCTTACGACGAGGTGTTCGAGCTCGAGGACATCAACTCCGAATTCGCGCAGGCCGACATCGCCTTCGTGATCGGCGCCAACGACGTCACCAATCCGGCGGCGGAAGAGGACAAGACCTCGCCGATCTACGGCATGCCGGTGCTCCAGGTCTGGAAAGCGGGCACGGTGATGTTCATCAAGCGCTCGCTGGCGTCGGGTTACGCCGGCATCGACAACCCGCTGTTCTACCGCGACAACACCATGATGCTGCTCGGCGACGCCAAGAAGGTCACCGAGAACATCGTCAAGGCGATGTAACCAGCGAGGGGACCGTGGCCCTGAACAAGGAGTGGCACCGGTCCCATCGCATGCCGTCGAAGGCGACGCGCGAGCAGCGCATCGCCTGGCACGCTGCTCATGCCGCGGCGTGCGGCTGCCGCGAGATCCCGCCGAGCATCCGGCCCGACGTCCTCAAATTGCTCAAGAGCCGTCGCAAGCCCTGAACTCCGCAATCACAGGGCTGCGATGACATTCCTGAAATGGGTCGCCATCATCCTCGCGGCCGGCTATTGCGCCGGCCTCGTCCTGCTGTTTGTGAAGCAGCGCAGCATGCTGTTTCCAATCCCGACCTCAGAGCGCACCACGCCTGCCGCCGCGGGATTTCCGCAGGCCAAGGAGCACGTCCTCACCACGTCCGATGGCGAGAAGGTGATTGTCTGGCACGTGCCGCCAAAGCCGGGCCGCAACGTCGTGCTGTTCTTCCACGGCAATGGCGATTTTCTCGCAGGCCTGGCCGGGCGTTTCAAGGCGATTACGGCTGACGGCACCGGCCTCGTCGCCCTGTCCTTTCGCGGCTATGCGGGCTCCACAGGTAGCCCGAGCGAGGACGGCCTGCTGCGCGACGGGGCAGCCACGTATGCATTCGCGGCGGAACGCTATGATGCCCAGCGCCTCGTCGCCTGGGGCTTTTCGCTGGGGACAGGCGTTGCCGTTGCCATCGCGTCCGAGCATCCGGTCCGCAAGCTGATCCTGGAGGCGCCGTACTCGTCAATCGCCGATGTCGCGGCCGCGCAATTCCGCTTCGTTCCGGTCCGCCTCCTGATCCGGGATCCGCTCCATTCCGACACGCGTATCGCACGCGTCACGGTGCCGCTGCTGGTCGTTCACGGTGCGCAGGATCAAACCATCCCGATTGCATTTGGCGAGAAGCTGTTCGCGCTGGCGCACGAGCCGAAGCAGTTCGTTCGCGTCCCCGCGGGCGGGCATGACGATCTCGGCAATTTCGGCATGATCGAGATTGCGCGCCGCTTCATCAACGGCTCCTGAGGGCTGACGGGCGGGATCTTCTCGCGCATAATCGAGACGGTCAAACCAAGGAACAGCCTGCATGAGCGCACACGGACCGATGCCGCGGTCGTCCTGGATCTTTCCCGCGCTGGCGGTGCTGCTGTTCCTGGTCGTCACCCTGACCGGCTACAGCTTTACGCTATCGGCCGGCGGCGCCGTGTTTGCGATCGTCCTGCTGGTGATCCTGTTCGGCACCGTGTTCGCGGCCGTGCATCATTCCGAGGTGATCGCGGAGCGGATCGGCGAGCCGTTCGGCACGCTGCTGCTCACGCTTGCGGTGACCATCATCGAGGTCGCGCTGATCACCACCATCATGCTTGGCGACAAGCCTGCGCCGGAGCTTGCGCGCGACACCGTGTTCGCGGTGGTAATGATCGTCTGCAATGGCCTCGTCGGCCTCTGCGTGTTCATCGGCGGGTTGCGCTACCGCGAGCAGGGATTTCAGGTCTCCGGCGCCAACGTCTATCTCAGCGTGCTGATTGCGCTCGCGACCCTGACGCTGATCATGCCGAATTACACGCTGACGACGCCGGGGCCGGTCTATTCGACGCTTCAGCTCGGCTTCGTCGACCTCGTGACCATCGTGCTCTATGGCGTGTTCCTCTACACCCAGACCGTCCTGCACAAGGACTATTTCGTCCATGAGCGGACGGAGGGCGAGGGCGGCGAGGCCCATCTGCCGGGCAAGATGCTTGCGCTGAGCATCGTGCTGCTCCTGATCTCGCTCCTGGCCGTCGTGCTGCTGGCCAAGAAATTCTCGCTGGTGGTGGATGCCGTCGCCGACAGGATCGGCGCTCCGCCGGCCTTTGCGGGCCTCCTGGTCGCGCTGCTGATCCTGATGCCGGAAGGCGTTTCCGCGATCACCGCGGCCCGCAAGAACGACCTTCAGAAGAGCATCAACCTGGCGCTGGGATCCTCGCTGGCGACCATCGGCCTGACGATCCCGGCGGTCGGGCTCGCCACCTATGTGATCGACCAGCCGCTGGTGCTGGGGCTCAATGCCCAGAGCTCGGTGCTGCTGTTCCTGACATTCTTGCTGAGCATGCTGACCTTCGGTACCGGCAGGACCAATGTCCTGTTCGGACTGGTTCATATGGTGGTATTTGCCGTCTACGCGTTCATGGTCTTCGTGCCCTGAGCCGATTCGCCTTAAGCGAGGTTTTAGATGCTTGCCGCCAACTCCGAGGTTCAGATCGACAATGACGAGGTCCGGGTGACCGAATGGCGGCTTGCCCCGGGCAGCGCCACCGGGCATCACACTCACGGAATGGACTATGTGATTGTTCCCGTCGTCGCCGGCGAAATGACCATCGTGGTGCCGGGCGGGGAGCGTTCCAAGGCGCAGCTTGCGGCGGGAAAATCCTACTTCCGCAAAGCCGGCGTCCAACATGATGTACTTAACGAAACCTCAACCGACATCGTGTTCCTTGAGATTGAGCTGAAGGCGTAAGGCACTCGTAACCTTTGCCATCGATCCGTCGCAGTTGATCCCTTACAATGCCCCAAAGTTCCCGCATCAGATCGCGCGGGGAGTGGCCGAGAAATGCTGAAATACCTCGCTAAAATCTCGATGGATATTTTCCCCTCGGTGCTCGCGACGATCATCGGGGCCTACATCGTTAACCACTACATCAATGCGAGGCCGGCGGCGGATACGCCAGCCGCAGTCGTGGCACCTGCCGACGCCGGCAAGAAGCCCGCTGGCGTGGCCAACCTCCCGGGCCCCGGCGTGAAGGCCAAGGGCGTTTCCGAGAAGAGCATTTCCGACAAGAGCGGATCGGACAAGCCGGCGGCCGACAAGCCTGCTGACACCAAGGCTGCCGACACCAAGGCTGCTGACACCAAGGCTGCGGACGAGGCTGCCTCGCGCGGCCGCACCCCGGCCCATGAGAAGGCGGTTGCCAAGTCCTCCCCCGCCACGTCCACTCCGGCGACGCCCGCCGCTGCGCCGGTGGTTGAGGCCAGTTCGTCGTCGGCCGCTCCGGCCGCGACCCCCGACGCCAACGATCTCGCCCGGGCCGCCATCGAACGCCTGCGCAAGTCGCCTGAGGGCAAGGTTGCCGAGAAGGCTGCCGAGGCCAAATCGACCGAAACCAAGCCTGCCGAAGCCAAGCCTGCCGAAGCCAAGGCGGCCGAGAGGACGCCGGAGCCTGCCGTGCAGGAAGCATCCCGCACGCCTGAGGCTTCCCGTGTCGTGACTACAGTGCCGACGACGGTGCGCCCCTTGCCGCCGCCGATCAATGTGTCGACGCCGTCGCCCGAGGCCTATGGCAATGGCGCCGCGTCGCAGGCGAATCCGCCCTACACGGCCTCGGTCGGCAACGACAATCCGAATCGGCTGACGCCGCCGGCCGATATCCCGGTCCCGGTGATCGCCCCGCCGCTCGATCTGCGCGCCGACGCCGGCGCGCCAATGCCGCGCCCCAAGACCAACGTCGCCGACGACATGCTGTCGGGCATGAAGTCGATGTTCCACGCGGTGCTGCCCAAGAGCGCCACTCCCGACTAACCAGGACGACGTCTAAAGCGCGATGAGATTGGGGTGAATCGTCATCGCGTTTTAGCTCTTTGTTTGAGCATGATCTTTTCGGAAAACCGCTGCACACTTTTCCGGATCATGCTCTACGCCGTCCCATGACTGTCAGCCGCCGACGCGGGCCAAGCCGCTGCGGGCGGCGTCATCGCGTGGGCGCAGCGCGACGGCCTTGTTGTAGGAAGCCGCCGCCTTGGCCTTCTCGCCCAGCCGCTCATAGGCCTGTCCCCGGGTCGTCCAGACCTGAGCATTGTGCGGATCGGCTTCGGAGGCCTCGTCGAGATCGGCCGCCGCCTCCTTGACCTTGCCGATGGCAAGATAGCTGACGGCGCGGCCGAGCAGCGGCTCGGCCTTCTGCGGATTTAGCCCGCTGGCGGCGCCGAAATCGGCGATCGCGAAGTCGTGCTCGTTATTGGCCTGATAGAGCAGGGCGCGGCCGTAGAGCGCCTGCGCATTATAGGGATCGAGGCCAACGGCGCGATTGAACTCGTCCAGCGCGGGCTGCGTCTCGCCCGACTTGGCGAGGGCTTGCGCTTTTGCCGTATGGGTCTGGGCCTCGGCGACATTGGCAGCGCTGACGGCGCTTTCGGGCGCGGCGGCGGCCTTCGGCGCTTCCTGCGGCTTGTCCTTCTCCGGCCCCAGCGAGCCCAGATCGAAGGAGCAGCCGCACAGGGCGATCCCGATCAAGGTCAGCGCAAGCGGCTTGCGCCAGATCTGGTGTCGCCGCGCCAAGCTGGGCTCTGGGAAAGGGAAGGCCATCTACGGTTCGCTCGCGCTAGAGCATGATTCGGAAAAGCGTGCAGCGGTTTTCCGAAAAGATTATGCCCAAACAACAACCTAAAGCGCGATGACAAACAATCCCGATCTCATCGCGCTTTGGCGCCGCATCTGTAGTGCCCCATCCCAGAAAGGCACCGCTCACAAAACAATAACGCGGGCTCGGAGCCCGCGTTATCGAAACCTCAGTCCTGCATGATCGGCAAGATCAGCGCGGTCCGCGCGGACCTGCACCGGGGCCGCCACGGCCACCACGCTCGCCACCGGGGCCAGCGCCGAACACCGGCTTCGGCTTCATCGGCAGCAGGCCTTCGCGCTGCAGCTTCTTGCGGGCCAGCTTGCGCGCGCGGCGCACGGCTTCGGCCTTTTCACGAGCCTTCTTCTCAGAGGGCTTCTCGTAGTGACCGCGGAGCTTCATCTCGCGGAAAATGCCCTCGCGCTGCATCTTCTTCTTCAGCGCCTTGAGGGCTTGGTCGACATTGTTATCGCGAACGAGAACCTGCACGCGGCATCCTCTTCAGTGGATCGGATTTGAATTCTGGTAAGACGAAGGGATGGCAAAAAGCGCAAGCCCTTAACCTTGAGGGCGCGGATGTATCAGACAAAACCTGAGATGTCCACCGGCCAAGCAGGTTTTCGGACCAAGTTCAGCCATTAAATGCGGCGAAAATGCTCCCGTGCGGCCCGATTTGGGTGGTTTTGGCGCCAAGGACGGGCTGTTCCCGGCCGGGTTGCGCCGGACATCAGAAATCAGGGGAGACGCCACATGGACATGAAGAAATACGCTGCCGAGGCCATCGGCACGTTCTGGCTCACATTCGCAGGCTGCGGCAGCGCGGTGATCGCCGCCGGCTTTCCGCAGGTCGGCATTGGCCTCGTCGGCGTGTCCCTGGCCTTTGGCCTCAGCGTCGTCACCATGGCCTATGCGATCGGCCACATCTCGGGCTGCCATCTCAACCCGGCCGTGACGGTCGGCCTTGCCGCCGGCGGGCGCTTTCCGGCAGGCCAGATCCTGCCTTACGTGATCGCGCAGGTCTGCGGCGCCATCGTCGCCGCCGAGCTGCTCTACGTGATCGCCAGCGGTGCGCCGGGCTTCGACGTCACCAAGGGCTTTGCCTCCAACGGTTACGACGCGCATTCGCCCGGCCAGTACAGCATGGTCGCGTGCTTCATCACCGAGGTGGTGATGACCCTGATGTTCCTGTTCGTCATCATGGGCGCGACCCATGGCCGCGCACCGGCAGGTTTCGCGCCGCTCGCGATCGGGCTGGCGCTGGTGATGATCCATCTCGTCAGCATCCCCGTCACCAACACGTCCGTGAATCCGGCGCGCAGCACGGGCCCGGCGCTGTTCGTCGGCGGCTGGGCTCTGGCGCAGCTCTGGCTGTTCTGGATCGCACCGCTGATCGGTGGCGCGCTGGGAGGCGTGATCTATCGCTGGCTCAGCGAGGAGCCCTCGGGTGTCGTCGCAGGCGTGAAGACGGCGTAATTCAAAAGTGGGATCGCGGCTACGGTCGCCTCACTTGCTCTTCGAGGGCCTGACCTCGGTGACGTGGCCCATCTTGCGGCCGGGGCGCGGGGCGCCCTTGCCGTAGATGTGGACAGTCGCGCCGGGCACGCTCAGCCACTTCTCGTAATCATTGATTTCGTCGCCGATCAGATTGGTCATGGTGACGACCTCACCGTGGCGCACGGGCTTGCCGAGCGGCCAGCCGGCGATGGCGCGGATGTGCTGCTCGAACTGCGAGACGGAGGCGCCGTCGAGCGTCCAGTGCCCGGAATTGTGCACGCGCGGGGCAATCTCGTTGACCAACACTTTCGATCCGCCGCCATTGGCCAGCACGAACATCTCCACCGCGAGCACACCGACATAGTCGAGCGCGGTTGCGATCTTGCCGGCAATGCTGCGCGCCTCTTCGGCCAGCGCATCCGGGATCGGCGCTGGTGCGCGGGAGATCTTCAGAATGTGGTCGCGATGCTCGTTCTCGGTGACGTCGAAGCATTCGACCTCGCCCGATGCAGCGCGCGCGGCGATGACGGAGATCTCGCGCTCGTACGGGATGAAGGCTTCCAGGATCGCCGATTTGGTGGCGAGGCTGGTCCACACTTTCGCAATGTCGTCGCCCTCGCGGATGATGGCCTGGCCCTTGCCGTCATAGCCGAAGCGGCGGGTCTTCAGCACCGCGGGAAGGCCAATTCTGACGATCGCCTCGCGCAGCGATGCGACCGAGGTGACGTCGGCATAGGCGGCGGTGCCGATACCGAGCCGCGTGACAAAATCCTTTTCTGCGAGCCGGTCCTGGGTGGTCTCGAGGATCTTGCGGTTGGGCAGCACCGGACGGCGCGAATCCAGCACCAGGGCCGCCGCGGATGGAACATTCTCGAATTCATAGGTGATGACGTCGACGTCGTGGGCGAACAGCTCGAGCGCCTCGACGTCGGCATATTCGGCGCAGGTCGCGTTCAGCACCACGTCGAAAGCCGGCGAGTCCGGATCGGGCGAAAACACCTGGCAGCGCAGGCCGAGCCGGGCCGCGGCCATGGCCAGCATTCGACCGAGTTGTCCGCCGCCGAGGATTCCGATGGTGTCGCCGGGCTTCAGCTTCACCTGCTTTGCGTCAGTCACGCCTTGCCCTCCGGGCGCTCGGCAACCGCCTCGGTCTGCGCCTTGCGCCAGGCCGCGAGGCGATCGGACAGTGCGGGATCGGACAGCGCCAGCACGGACGCCGCCAGCAGCGCCGCGTTGATCGCGCCGGCCTTGCCGATCGCGAGCGTACCGACCGGAATGCCGGCAGGCATCTGAACGATCGAATAGAGCGAATCGATGCCCTTGAGCGTCCTGGACTCGACGGGGACGCCGAACACAGGCAGTTCCGTCAGCGCCGCGGCCATGCCGGGCAGATGCGCGGCCCCGCCGGCGCCGGCGATGATGACCTTGAAGCCTTCAGCCTTGGCGCCCTTGGCGAAGGTAAACAGCCGGTCGGGGGTGCGGTGAGCCGAAACGATGCGGGTGTCGGAGGCGACACCGAGCGCTGCGAGCGTGTCGGCGGCATGCCGCATCGTCTCCCAGTCCGACTGGCTTCCCATGATGATGGCGATCGGCGCGGTCATGACATCAATTGTGCTCGGAAAACAGAAAGATAGGCCAGATTAACGGTTCCGGCCGGCGGCTCGCAAGGCGGTGGCAAGGAGAAGGGAATGCACTATCCTGTCTTGGTGAATCCCCGCAAGCCTTCATTGAGCAGGATGCCCATGAAGAAACCGAAAAGGGCGACCGCTGTGAAGGCCAAAAAGGGCCGGAAAACCAGCGGGCGCCGAACGAAAGCTGCAGCCAAGCGGGCTGCGGCTGCCGCGCCGCGTCGCGTGACCGCTATCGGCGCCAAGGAGGCCGGCAAGGACAGCAGCAAGGCGACCATCCGCAACCTGCGGACCAAGCTCGCGCAGGCGCTTCGACGCATCGCCGAGCTCGAGGCTGCAGCGGACACCGATTTCCTGCTCGACATTCCCAACCGGCGCGGCTTCGAGCGCGAGCTCCAGCGCGCCATCGCTTACATGAAGCGCTACCGTGCCAGCGGTGCGCTGATCGTGCTCGACGTCGACCGGCTGAAGCCGATCAATGATTCCTTCGGCCATGCTGCCGGCGACGAGGTGCTCAAGGCGATTGCGAACACGCTGACGCGACAGATCCGCGCGTCGGATGTGGTCGGCCGTCGCGGTGGCGATGAGTTTGCTCTGCTGTTGTGGAATCTCAGCGAGACCGACGCCAAGGCGAAGGCTGCCATCCTGGAGCAGGCGATCGACGATTTGTCGTTCACCTTTCGCGGGCAGCACGTGACCGCGGGCGCCTCCGCCGGTGTCGCGCTGCTCGGTGCGCACTCAGATGCTGCTCGTGCGCTGGAGGAGGCCGATGCCGCCATGTATGTGCGCAAGGCGCACCGGCGCCACGAGCCGGGGATCAGCTAGCGCATGATCCGACCCGAAGGGCCGCTTTAGCGCAAAGTGTGCAGCGGTTTTCCGAAGAGATCATGCTCAAACAATAAGACTCTACAGTGTTGCGAGATCTTCCGGCACGTTGCCGAATTTGCGCAGCAGCGTGGCATCGCCGAATTCACCGGTCATGGGATCGCCGCTGCGACTGAACGCGACTGCGCCGATATGGCCGGTGCCGCGTGCTAAGGCTTCGGCGCGCCGCAGCGCGGCCGTAGGGCTCTGGCATTCTTCTGCCGCGCCCGCGACAGGCGATCCGTCGGCATCGATCAGGAAGGGCATTGCAACGTAGTAGGTCACATCTGACATGGCGTTGCTCCAATGGTGGGGTCTTAGGCGGCGCTGCTCCTGCTGCGCGAAGCCTCCGGAATGCAGCCGGCGGAAATCGCCGCCTGCAATTCTTCCAGCTCGGCTTCCAGATATTCGTTGGCCATGATCAGCGCTTTGATGGTGCTGCGCAGGTTGCCGTCGCACATCGCGATCGCCTGATCGCAGGCCTGTTCATAGTGGCTGTGGTCGAGAAGGGCTGGGACTGACATCGGCGGTGTCCTTGCGGGTGTCCTTGGGTATTAGCTGTGGGCGTTAGCCTTGGGTGTTAGCCTTGGGCGTTAGCCTTAGGTGTTCTTGGGGCGGTGGGATTGATGTTCTTCTTTTGTTCTTTTTGAGTCAAGTGGATTCACGTGGCGGCAAATCCGCGACCGCTCACGGATCAGGCAATGATGTCAGGGGTAATCTGGTCTTCGATGAACGCGATACGGTCCCGCAACAACAGCTTGCGTTTCTTCAACCGCTGCAACCGCAACAGGTCGGGGGCAGGCGATTGATGCAGTGCATCGATCGCCGCGTCGAGATCTCGGTGTTCCTGCTGCAACCGGGTGAGCTCGGCTTCGAGTTCACGCTCGTCTTCATGGGTCATGTCTGCGGTGGCCGAAAACCGAAAGGCTTGAGATCAAGGCTGTGGATGCCCTGTGGAAATTATCGTCCTTGCGCGGCGTGATCGCAAGCGATCTGCGGCCCTCCTGCACCCCTCTCCCGCAAGATATTTCGACGATTCGGGAAGCGCGCGGCGCAAGCACATTGATATCATGGATTTTTCGACGCGCGGTTCCTTACTCACGCTTCATTACATATGAATTTTCAAAAATGACCGTCTAACGACGGATACATATCGACAGAACGAATCGCTGATGTACACTTGCGCGTCCGGATCGAATCCAAGGTTCACCCCTACCGAGGAGGTTTCGAATGACAATTCAGGCACATCTGGTTGAATTGGAACGGAAGCACAAAACTCTCGAAAACGAATTGCACGAAGCGCTCGTGCACCTTTCAACAGACGACCTGCAAATTGTTGAGTTGAAGCGCCGCAAACTGATGGTCAAGGACCAGATTGAACGACTGAAGCAGACCGGCGACACGCTTCACTAGTAACCCCCGTAACAGCGTCAAGTTTGATCGTATCCTTTCAGGCAGGGACGAAAGCCTTTGCGCTCGTCCCTGCGGCAAGGTGCGCACCCGCGCGATCATCGTCGTGCAGCGGGTTTTATTTGGACGCGTTTTCTTGACGCGAACCGATTTTCACTTCGCGCGCAAGCGCTCTCTCAAGCGCGATGAGATTGGGTTGAATCGTCATCGCGCTTTAGCTCTTTGTTTGAGCATGATCTCCGCGCAAACGCGTTCCGCTGATGTCGCGAGGGAAAACCGCTTCACGCTATTCCGGATCGTGCTCTAGATTTCCGCGAGCTCTGCGACGTGGTCCGCGATCGCGAGCGACGACGTCAGTCCCGGCGATTCGATGCCGAACAGATTGATCAGTCCTGCGACACCATGGTCGCGCGGACCCTGCATGAGAAAATCCTGCGTTGCCACCGCCGGCGGTACGATCTTGGGGCGGATGCCCGAATAACTCGGCATCAACGCGCCATCGGGCAGCGTCGGCCAGTATTTGCGGATTGCAGGATAGAACCGCTCGGCGCGCGACGGATCGACCTCATAGTCGATCGTCTCGATCCATTCGACATCGGGGCCGAATCGCGCCTGTCCTGCCATGTCCAGCGTCAGATGCACCCCAAGCCCGCCGGGTTCGGGCACCGGATAGATCAGGCGCGAGAACGGCGCGCGCGCATTGCAGCTGAAATAATTGCCCTTGGCGAGATAGGCCGGCGGAATCCGGTCGATCGGCATGCCGTCGATGTGGCGCGCTACTGATGTCGCCGACAATCCCGCGGCATTGACGAGCAGGTCGCATTGCAACGTCATCGGCGCTTCGCCGCCGGCTTCGAGCTCGATCACGCCCGCCTCCGCCTTGGCGCGGATCAGCGGCGTGTGAAACGCAAAGGCCGCGCCCGCCTCCTCGGCCTCACCCCGCAGTGAGAGCATATAGGCATGGCTGTCGATGATGCCTGTCGACGGCGACAGCAGGGCGGCGTCGCAGGCCAGAGCCGGCTCCAGCGCGCGCGCGGCCTCGCCGGACAGCAACTGCATGTCGAGCACGCCATTGGCCTCGGCATGCGCCTTGATCGATTGCAGCTTCTCGGTTTCATTCGCATTGGTCGCGACGATCAGCTTGCCGCAGTTCTTGTGCGGAATGCCGCGCTCGTCGCAATAGCGATACAGCGCATGCTTGCCGCTGACGCACATGCGCGCCATCCAGCTTCCGGCACGGTAGTAGATCCCGGCATGGATCACTTCGCTGTTGCGTGAGGAGGTCACGGTGCCGATGGCCTCGGCTTCCTCGAGCACGATCACCTCGCGCCCGGCCTGTGCGAGCCTCCTTGCCACCGCGAGCCCGATCACGCCGGCTCCGACGACGACGCAATCCACCCTATCCATGGCGATGCAGAAGTCCCGACGAAGGTGGTGCCGATGGTTCCGGTTTGCCTGGGAAACGCGCTGCGCGGGCGTTATCCGTTAAGAAAGCATTTATCATGTCAGGGCAATTGCCGTATTTCACGTCACATTTTTCTGTTGGGCCTACAGGCGTTTACCCGATCCAAACCCGTGAAGCCAGACAATCCGCAGTTGAAATTGCGGGTGGCCGATGGCTGAGAAGAACTGGCAGGAAGGCAGCATGCTTCCGATTGCTGTACAGGCCCTCGTGTGCCTGACCAGCGCGGTCGCGCCTTCGCGTGCCTATGCCAACGGATTCGTTTCGCTCAACCAGCTTGGCGATGTCGATCCCATTCTGGTCTGGGAAGCCCTGATCGGCGGCGTTGTCGTCTGCGCGTTCCTGGTTGCTATCGCGCTGTGGATCCACTCCGCCCAGCGCCGGAGCAACCGTTCGCAGTTGCGGCGCAACGCCTTCATCTCCTCCGCCATGAACAATCTCAACCAGGGCGTGGTGATGACGGATGCGCAGCGGCGCATCATCTTCTGCAACGACCGCTATCTCGAAATCTACGGTCTTGCGCGCTCGGACCTGTGGACCGGCATGACCGGCTACGACATCCTCGGGTTGCGCCGCAAACGCGGCGTTCTTGGCGTTTCTGACGATGAGTTCTACGAGAAGGCGGCGAGTCCTAATGGCCTGGTCACGGAACTGTCCGATGGCCGCGCCATTCTGGTTAAGTACTTCGTGCTGCCCAATGGCGGCTCGGTGGCGACCCATCTCGACGTCAGCGAGCAGCGCGCACTCTCGCGGCAGCTCGCCTCGACCAAGCAGTTCCTGGAAACGGTGCTGGACAACGTTCCGGCTTGCGTCGCCGCGAAGAACATCGAGGACGGTCGTTATATCTTCGCCAACCGGGCCTATGAGCACTTCTGGGGCTTTTCGCGGGACCAGGTCGTCGGCAAGAATGCGCGCGAGCTGTTCGGCCTGAAATCGGCTGACAGCATCGAGGCGACCGATCGGGCCGCATTGCTGGCGCCCGGAGGACAATATCGCAACGAATTCGAGGTCGAGGTCGACGCGGCCCGGCGCAAGGTGGCCTCGATCCGGATCGTGGTCCGCAACGAGAGCAACAAGCCGGAGTTCCTGCTGATCGTGTTCGAGAACATCACCGATCGGCAATCGCTGTCGATGGAGCTGGAAAGCACCAAGAAGTTCCTCGAGCTTGTGGTCGACAACATTCCGGTGGCGTTGATCGTGGAGCAGGTCAAGGACGGCCGCTACCTGCTCGCCAACCGCAGCGCCGAGACGATTCTGAACCGCCGGCGCGAGGAAGCCACCGGCCTGACTGCCTCCGACATCTTCAATGCCAAGGAAGCCAAGCTGATCATCGCGCGCGACGAGGCCGCCATCAAAAAACGCGGGATGATCACCGAGGAGCATCCGATCTCCACCAAGGACGGCTTGCGCCTGTTCCTGACCCGGCGTGCCACCGTGCTCAACGATTCCGGTGAGCCGCAATATCTGATCAAGACCCATGAGGATGTCACCAACCGCCGGCAGACCGAGTCGCGGATGGCGCACATGGCCTACCACGACGGCCTCACCGATTTGCCGAACCGCGCTGCCTTCCTTCAGGCGCTGACCCAGATGATCGAAGCCTGCGAAGGCACCGACGAGGAGTTCGCGGTCCTGTGCGTCGATCTCGACGGCCTCAAGGAGGTCAACGACGTGTTCGGCCATGCGCTTGGCGACAAGCTGTTGATCGAGGTGGCGCAGCGGCTGCAGGACACAGCACGCGGCGGCCTGGTGGCGCGCCTGTCCGGCGACGAGTTCGGCCTGATCATCGACGGCAAGCAGCCCGACGCGGGCCTCACGCTGGCGCAGCAGCTTGACGAGGCGCTCGCGCCGGAATTCCACATCGACGGCCGCGCGGTCCGCGCCGGTATCACCACCGGCATGTCGGTCTTTCCGCACAATGGTCCCGATGGTGCCTCGCTGCTCGCCAATGCCGGCGCAGCTCTGTTCCGCGCCAAGCAGAAATCGCGCGGCACGATCAGCCTCTACCAGCCCGAGATGGACCAGCAGATCCGCGACCGCCGCGTGCTGCACCAGGACCTGTCAAAGGCGATCAAGAATGGCGAGCTTTCGCTGGCGTTCCAGCCGCAGGGCATCGCGCGCAACAGCGTTGCCGAGAGCGAGATCATCGGCTTCGAGGCCTTGGCGCGCTGGCAGCACCCGGTGCGCGGCCAGGTCTCGCCGGCCGAATTCATCCCGATCGCGGAAGAAAGCGGCCTGATCGTCGAGATGGGCGAATGGATCCTGCGCGAGGTCTGCCGCGAGGCGGCGTCGTGGCCGAAGCCAATGCAGGTCGCGGTCAATCTGTCGCCGGCGCAGTTCATGCACGGTGACGTGGTCGGTCTCGTCCATTCGATCCTGATCGAGACGGGGCTTGCGCCCGGCCGGCTCGAGCTGGAAATCACCGAAGGCGTGCTGATCGAGGACTTTGATCGCGGCCTGGCGCTGCTGCGCCGTCTGAAGGCGCTGGGCGTTCGTATCTCGATGGACGATTTCGGCAGCGGTTATTCCTCGCTGAGCTATCTCCAGGCCTTCCCGTTCGACAAGATCAAGATCGATCGCGCCTTCATCATGAATCTCGGCCGCAACCCGCAATCGGCGGCGATCGTTCGCGCCGTGATCGATCTCGGCCACGGCCTCGAAATGTCAATCATCGCCGAGGGCGTCGAGACGCTCGATCAGCTCGCTTTCCTTGCCAAGGAGGGCTGCGACGGTGTGCAGGGTTATCTGCTCGGCAAGCCGCTGCCCATCGGAAAATATGCCGACCTCGTCGGCCGCGGCGAGGCCATGGAGCTTGCGCTCAAGACCGGCTAGTGGTGGCGGGTACTTGGCTCGCTCCCTTTCACGGTTTCATGGCGGATTACGACCTCGCGATCATCGGTGGTGGCCTGAACGGTGTCAGCCTTGCCCGTGATGCCGCCGGCCGCGGGCTGCGGGTGATCCTGATCGAGCAGGGTGATCTCGGCGGTGCGGCCTCATCGGCGACCCCTCGGTTGATCCATGGCGATCTGTCGGTGCTGGAGCGGCGCGGCTTGTGGCGCGTCCGCCGGGCACTGGCCGAGCGCCGGATCTGGCTGCGGATCGCGCCGCATCTGGTGCGGCCGATGAGTTTTGTGATCCCGGCCCATGCCGACGAGCGTCCGCCCTGGCTGCTGCGGGCGGGCCTGTATGTTTATGACGCCCTGGCGAACCGCGACGGCCTTCCGGCATCGACGACGCTCGACATCACGCATCATCCGGTCGGTAACGCGCTGAAGCGGCCGTTCGGCATTGCCTTCGCATACGCCGATTGCGTCGTCGACGATTCGCGCCTGGTGGTGCTCACGGCACTGGATGCCGCCGAACGTGGCGCCGCGATCCGGACCGGGGCGCGTTGTGTCCGGGCCGACAGGACCGATACTTGGCGGCTCGCTGTCGTCGATCGCGGTCATCGCCGCACGATCACGGCCCGCGCGCTGGCCAACACCAGCGGCGCCTGGACGTCGATGGTCGCGGAGACCGTGCTGCGGCTGCCGCAGCCGGCCATGGCGGCCGTGCAGATGAGCCAGATCATCGTGCCCAGGTTGTTCGAGTCCGACAATGTCTATGTGTTCCAGAACAACGATGGCCGGCTGATCTTTGCCAGCCCATTCGAGCGCGACTTCACGCTGGTCGGCACCGTCACCCATGATTTCACCGGCGATCCCGCCATCGTCGCGATGCCGGGCGCCGATGTCAGCTATCTCTGCGAGGCCGTCAACCGCTATTTCCGCGAGCGCATCGCGCCGACCGACGTGGTGCGCACGGTCACCGGCGTCAATTTGGTGCCTGCGTCGGCGCGGCGACGCGACGGCACGACGTTGTTCCACGCGCGCCGGCGCAAGGCACCGCTGCTCACGATGTTCGGCGGCGCGATCACGACCTCGCGCTTCCGCGCCGAACGGGCGGTGGCGCTGATGACGCCGTTCTATCCGATGTCGCGGCCCTGGACTTCCGGCGCAGCCTTGCCGGGCGGCGATTTCGCCTGGGATCGCTTCGAGACCGAGGTCGATCTCGCGTGCCACCGCTGGCGCTTCCTATCGGAGCCGCAAGCCCGGCGCATGGTTGCCGCCTACGGCTCGCGATTGCCTGATGTGCTGGGCGAGGCGAAGACACGCGAAGAGCTCGGCCCAAGCTTCGGCCCCGACCTGACCGGCGCCGAGGTGCGCTATCTCATGGCCGCGGAATGGGCGCGCTTTCCCGAGGACATCCTGTGGCGCCGCTCCAAGCTCGGCCTGACCATGCCTGCCGCGGACCGTGATGCGCTGGCTGCGTTCATGGCGAACCCACCTCGAACCGGTTGAGCGGTAGCCCGGATGGAGCGAAGCGCAATCCGGGAAAGTCTCCGAGCCGATGAACTGCCCCGCTGGCGCTCCATCCGGGCTACGGGGCATCAATGGAAGTTACCGCCCGAACCGGTTGAGCAAAGGACGATCCGCCGCTAGCGTGCGGCGGCATTGGGGTTGGCAGGGCCTATGACTGACGAATTGCCGAGAAGGGATGCCGGGGCGAAAACGGCAGGAGATGCGCATCCGGCCGCGGGCGAGCCGCTGCTGCGCATCGAGGACGTGGCCAAGACGTTCGGGACATTCCGTGCGGTCGACGGCGTGTCGCTCGAGATCAAGGCCGGCGAGTTCTTTGCGCTGCTCGGCCCCAGCGGCTGCGGCAAGACCACGCTGCTGCGCATGCTCGCGGGCTTCGAGGCCCCGGACGAAGGGCGCATCCTGCTCGGCGGCAAGGACATCGCGCAGGCGCTGCCGCATGAGCGTCCGATCAACATGATGTTCCAGAACTACGCGCTGTTTCCGCATCTGTCGGTGCGCGACAACATCGCCTTCGGTCTCAAGCGCGCCAATATGGCGCGGTCCGGCATCGCGACGCGCGTCGCGGAGATGGTCGCGCTGGTCAAGCTCGAGGGGCTGGAGAAGCGCAAGCCGGACCAGCTCTCCGGCGGCCAGCGCCAGCGCGTCGCGCTGGCCCGGGCGCTGGCGCGCCGGCCGCAGCTTCTGCTACTCGACGAGCCGCTCGCAGCCCTCGACAAGAAGCTGCGCGAAAACACGCAAGGCGAGCTCATGGAGCTGCAGCGTCGGCTCGGCATGACCTTCATCATTGTCACCCACGACCAGGAAGAGGCGATGACGATGGCCAGCCGGATCGGCGTGATGAAGTCAGGCAAGCTTGCGCAGGTCGGCGCCCCGCGCGATCTCTACGAGGCGCCGCGTTCGCGCTGGATCGCGGAGTTCGTCGGCGACATCAATCTGTTCGACGCCGAGTCCAAATTGCGCGACGGTCATCGCCTCGTCGTCGGCACGCGCGATGCCGGCGCGCTGGTTGTCGCCGAGCCGCGTGAACCGGTCGGCGAAGGAAAGTTCTCGGTCGCGATCCGTCCCGAGAAGGTCAAGCTGTCGCGTCGCGGCCCGGTGAGCGAGGCCGGCCACGCAACGGCGATCAACCGGCTCGACGGCGTGATCGCCGACGTCTGCTATCTTGGCGGCACCACCACCTACAAGGTGAAGCTTGATACCGGTGGAATGCTGCAGGCCTCGGTCGCCAACAGTGCGCGCCTCGATGTCGATGCCTATAGCCTGAACCAGCAAATCGTCGCCTGGTTCACGCCCGATGACTGCGTGGTGCTGCCGTCATGAGCGCGCGCCGGATTTTCGCGCGGCCGGCGCGCTTCGCCGCGATCGCGCCTTATGTCTGGATGGTGCTGTTCTTCCTGGTGCCCTTCGGCTTCGTGCTGAAGATCAGCCTGTCGCAGACCGCGATCGCGCAGCCGCCTTATGAGCCGGTGTTCGACCTGACGGCAGGGTGGACCGCCATTCATGCAGCCTTTGCTGCGCTCTCGATCGACAATTTCAAGCTGCTCGCCTCCGACGACATCTATGTGTTCGCCTATCTGCGCAGCCTGACCGTTGCCGTGGCGGCGACCGCATTGCTGCTCCTGATCGGCTATCCCATCGCCTATGGCATGGCGCGACTGCCAAAACGCTGGCAGGCGGTGGCGATGGTGCTGGTGATCGTGCCGTTCTGGACCTCGTTCCTGATCCGCATCTATGCCTGGATCAACATCCTTCAGCACGACGGCCTGCTCAATCAGATCCTGCTTGCGCTGCACCTGGTCCATCAGCCGGTGGTGTGGCTCTCCACCGACACCGCGATGTATATCGGCATCGTCTATTCCTACCTGCCGTTTATGATCCTGCCGCTCTATGCCACGCTCGCCAAGATGGAGCCGGTGCTTGAGGAAGCGGCGGGGGATCTCGGTGCGCCGCCCTGGCAGGTGTTCTGGCTCGTGACCTTCCCGCTGTCGCTGCCCGGCGTCGGCGCCGGCGTGCTGCTCTGCTTCATCCCTGTGGTCGGCGAGTTCGTGATCCCGGATCTGCTCGCCGGCTCCAGCTCGCTGATGATCGGGCAGACGCTGTGGCTCGAATTCTTCACCAACAAGGATTGGCCGGTGGCCTCAGCCGCGGCGATCGTGCTGCTCGTCGTGCTGCTGCTGCCGCTTCTGCTCTATGAGCGGCTGCAGCGTCGGCAGCTTGAGGAGCGGTGAGATGCGCAAATTCACCCGCCTGTCCCGCTTCAATATCGCCTCGCTCGCGCTGGGGCTCGCCTTCCTCTATCTGCCGATCCTCATCCTCGTCATCTATTCCTTCAACGCCTCGCGCCTGGTGACGGTGTGGGGCGGCTGGTCGCTGCGCTGGTATCGCGAGTTCTTCGCCGACCGCGCCATGATCGAGGCGTCCTGGATGAGCCTGCGCGTCGCGGTCGCCTCCGCGACCATCGCCACGCTGCTCGGCACGCTGGCCGCGGTGGCGCTGTCGCGCGGCGAGCGCTTTCGCGGCCGCACGCTGTTCTCCGGCATGCTCTATGCGCCGCTGGTGATGCCGGAGGTGATCACGGGATTGTCGCTGCTGCTGCTGTTCGTGGCGCTGGACGCCGAGCGCGGCTTCTGGACCGTGACGATCGCGCACACCACACTGACGATGTGTTTCGTCGCCGTCGTCGTGCAGTCGCGCCTCGGCTCGCTCGACCGCTCGCTGGAGGAGGCGGCGATGGACCTCGGTTGCGCGCCCGTGCGCGCCTTCCTGTCGGTGACGCTGCCGCTGATCGCGCCTGCGATCGTCGCCGGATGGATGCTCGCCTTCACGCTCTCGCTCGACGACCTCGTGATCGCGAGCTTCACCACCGGCCCCGGCTCGGCGACGCTGCCGATCCGGATCTATTCCGAGGTGCGACTTGGTGTGAAACCGGAGGTCAATGCGATCTGCACGCTGGTGATCGCCCTGATCGCGGTCGTCATCGTCCTCGCCTCGCTCGCTTCAAAACTGTCGAGCTCGCAGGGCGAGAGCGCTGCGCCTCTGTAGAAGGATATTGGTCATGATGTTCGCCTACCAAATCCTGATCCACACCCCGCTTTGGGTGTGGATCCTGCTGGCCTATCTGGTCTGGCAGGGCATCAAGTCGATGCAGCCGCGCAAGGCGCCGATCTGGCGTGCATTGATCGTCCCCGCCGTCTTCATCGTCTGGGGCGTTTCGAGGATCGGTTTCGGACATCAGGACAGCCAATGGCCGCTGGTCGCGTGGGTCGTCGCAGCGATCGTGCTGCTGCCGCTCGGCGTGCTGACACCGCGTCCGTTCGATGTCGATCACAAGACGGGAGAGATCATCCGTCCAGGCAGCGCGTTCGCGCTGATTCGCAATCTCGTCGTGTTCACCCTGCAATACACGGTGAGCGTGATCTCCGCCATCGACGCAGGCGACCGGGCGCTCGCAATCGTCGTCGGCCGCGCCATCTCTGGCGCGACCGCCGGCTATTTCTTCGGTTCCATGATCGCGCTGCTGCTCGCCTATCGCGGCAAGCGCGCCCAGGATGTCTAGGACTTCACCGCACCCGCCGTCAGCCCGCCCACCATGTAGCGGCGGAAGGCGTAATAGACCGCGGCCGGCGGCAGCGCGTAGATGAAGCCGGTGGTCATCAGCAGCTCCCAGGGCGAATCGTCTGCGGCGAGGAAGTTGCCGAGCGCGACGGGGAGCGTGATCTCGCGGTCGTTCGAGAGCAGCAGGAACGCGTAGAGATATTCGTTCCAGGCCAGCAGCACCGCATAGGTGCCGATCGCGACCAGCGAGGGCATCATCAGCGGCAGATAGACCAGGCGGAAGATCTGCAGCGTTGTCGCGCCGTCCATCACCGCGGCTTCGTCCAGCTCGACCGGGAGCTTGTCGGAAGCCTGTTTCAGCACCCAGATCGCGTAAGGCGAGGCGATCGTCACCATCGCCAGGATCAGCGCCCAGTGATTGTTGAGCAGGCCGTAATTGCCCATGGTGCGATACATCGGCACGGCGAGGAACGCCGCGGGAATGAAGTAGGTGAACAGCGCAAGGTTCAGCACTATGCGCCCGCCAGGCACTTTCAGCCGCGAGATCGAGAACGCCGCAGCCGTGGCGATGAACAGCGTCAGCACCCCCACAGCGGCCGCGATCAGCGTCGAATTCCAGAACTGGACGTAGAAGTCGCGCAGGAAATAGTGCTGCTGCCTGAACACGATTTCGAAATTGTGCAGCGTCGGATGATCCGGCCACAGCTTGCCCGAGAACGCGTCTTCCTTCGGCGAGATCGCGAACAGGAACATGTGATAGATCGGAATCATCGTCCAGAGGAAGACGGGAATGCCGATCAGCAGCAGCCGCGCTTCCGTCGCGACGTCACGGAGGGAGGGAAGCTTCATCGCGACAACCGTTTCATCATGAAGTAGACGAGCGGCAGGACGAACGGCATCGCGCAGACGATGGAGGCCATCGCGAGCGAGAGCTGGTCGAGCCGGAGATAGCGGATACCGAGCGTCGACAGCACGTGCGTGAGGTCGGCCGGACCACCGCCGGTGAGCAGATAGACGCTGTTGAAATCGCCCAGCGTCCAGATCATCGAGAGCAGCGTGCAGGTGACGTAGAGCGTCTGCATCGACGGCCAGGTGATGAAGCGGAATTTCTGCCACCAGTTCGCGCCGTCGACTTCGGCGGCCTCGAACAGGTCCTGCGCGATCGCAAGGCGCCCGGTGATGAGGATCAGCGTCCAGAACGGCAGCGACTTCCAGATGTGCACGCCGATCGCCATGGTCAGCGCCACGGTCGGGTCGTTCAGCCAGTTCGGGCCGTCATCGCCGGTGAAGGCGAAGATGTAGTGATTGATGATACCCCATTCGGGGTTGAGCATGAAGCGCACCGACAGGATGGTCGGAATCGACGGCACCGCCCAGGGCAGGATGAAGATCACCGAGAGCCATTTGATCCAGGTGCGCTGCTGCGCGAAGAAGCCGGACAGGAACAGCGCGATCAGCATCTTGATGTTGATGCCGATGACCAGGAAGATCAGCGTGTTGACCGCGGCGCGCGCGAAGATCGGATCGTTGTAGAGCGCGACATAATTCGACGGCGCCCGCGCCAGCCACAGCCCGTAGCAGACGGGATAGACGACGAAGGCGAGGAAGACGAGCAGATAGGGCGCGAGCAGCACGATGCCCCAGACCTGCGCGGTGGTCAGCCGCGACGTCAGGGGTGGGGCGGGGATCGCCTGATCGCCAGAGAGCGTAATCGCCATTCTTTTCGGACTCTTAAAAGAGAAGCCGGCCGCGAAACGCGACCGGTGTTGTTCTTACACCTCTCCTCGCAAAGCGGGGAGAGGGACCTGCAGGACTTAACCCGCGACCTGCTTGATGCGGGCGATCAGTTCGTCGACCGCCTTGTCGACCGGCACCTTCTCGCTGACCACCCGGTTCATCGCCTTGGCCCACACGTTCTCGTTGTTGAGGATCGTGAACTTCCAGTTTTTGGTGAAGTCGAACGGCGCAGTGCCGCCGGTGAACTGCGCGTGCACGGCCTTGCGGTGCTTGTCAGCCTGCCAGAACGGGCTTTCCTGGCTCGCCTTGGTGACCGGGAACCAGCGGCCCAGAGCACCCTCGATATACGGACGGACGTTCTCTTCCTGGAGCAGGAAGCTGATGAACTGCTTGGCCTCGGCCTTGTTCTTGGCCGCGGTGAAGACCAGCCCGGTCTTGACGTCGGAGCGGTAGCGGATGGTCGAACCGTCAGGCGCCTTCGGGAAGGACGCCGTGATGATGTCCTGCTCATAGGCCTTCTTGCCGGCGTCGCGCTGCTCCTGAGTGAGAGCCTGATTCTGCGAATCCTCGTACCATTTCGCCGCAATCGAGATCGTGAAGTTATGGGTCATCACGATGGTCTTGTTGTGGAAGGCGACGTTGTTGTCCGGATCCTTCCAGGTCGTCGAGGACGGCGGCGTGCAGCCCTTAATGTAGGTGTCGGTGTAGTCCTTCATCGCCTTGATCAGGTTCTCGCGAACCTTGGGATCATCGACGGTGAGCTTGCCGTCATCGTCGACCAGCTTGACGTGATAGGCGTCCATGAAGGTGTAGAACGACTGGAAAGCGTCGGTGGATTCAACGCCCATCGGCTGGCCGACGGCATAGATGCGCTGGCCGGTAGCCTTGCGGATCGCCGGCTGCACCTTGTCGCACCAGAAGCTCCAATAGCCTTCCCAGTCATTCGGAATGTCGCTCTGCTTGAAACCGGCCTTCTCCAGCATGTCGTTCCAGATCTGGACGTGCATGCTCTGCTGCTTCAGCGGGAAGCCGTAATAGGCCTTCTTCTTGGCGACGTCGTTATAGAGGATCGACGCATCCAGCGTATTCTGCACGAACCGATCCTTGATCGGCTCCATGACGTCGGTGAGGTCCTCGAGCTTGCCCTCATAGGCCCACTTGCCCTGCACCTGCACGTCGTAGCTGTCGGAATAGGCGACGTCGGGCACGGTGCCGGCATCGAGCGCCGCGACGGTCTTCGGAATCATGTCCTGGATCGCGTACTGCGACAATTCGACCTTGATGCCGGTCTTTGCTTCGAATTTCTTGATCGTCTCGGCGAGCGCTTCGTCCTCGGACTTGTAAAAGCCCTTGACCCACCAAACCGTAATCGCCTTCTGCTGCGCAAAGGCGGGTGCGGCGGCTGCAAACAGCCCAACTGCAGCGACCGCGAGTGACACTGCGCCAATAACCTTGGATCTCACGTTTTTCTCCCTCAAACGGCCGGTGTTTTAACCGGTCGGATAAAACACTAGCCCATGGCCGCTATCCGATCTAGCGGCATGTTGTCAGACCTAGGTCGATGGGTGCCGGGCGCTCGGAGATGCTTAACGCCGCATCGATCCAATCGCTGCATCAATTTGCCCCGATCAATTCGCCTGATGCGCTCCGGCCTCGACGGACCATCCGCGCGCGACACAGAAGCTGCCAGGAAAGACCTGCCGGCTTGTATTCGTTGTCAGCACTCGGCGCAACGCGACGGCCGGCCGGCGCACCGCGCCGAGGGAGGTTAAGAAACAGGGAATCGATCGCGGAACCCTGGTCCGAGGGGCCGATCGTGCGTCGCTGCACTCAGCGCTTTCCTTTCGGGCCGGTCGAAGCGGCATTCGAGCGTGCCTCGGTGGAGCGGGGCTTGTCGTGTCCACTCGTCCGGGACGGTGAGCGCCACGCCTCGAGGAGCATCTTGAGAAATTGGCTGGCATGAGGTGACAGCGTCGCGCCGCGCCTGCGCACAATACCGATCGTCCGCAACACCTCCGGCTCGATCAGCCTGATGGTGCGAATGATCGGATGACCGGCGGCGGGTGTCGCGAGCCTCGGCAACACGGCGATACCCAGTCCCTCTTCGACCAGGCCGAGCGAACCGGAGAGGTGAGCGACCTCATAGGACCAATTCAGCTGCAGACCCTGTCGCGCCAGCGCATTGTCGATCAATGCGCGATTGCCGCTGTTGCGGCCAACGGTGATGACCCGGTGCGAAACAATCTCCGACCAGCTTACCTGTTTGCGTGATGCCAGCGGATGATCATGACGGCAGGCCAGGACGAAAGGATCCTCGAGGAGTTTCTCAAATTCGATTTCGGCATGCGAAGCTCCGATGAAATTGATGCCGAAGTCGACTTCCCCGCGCGCGACCGCCTCCAATCCCTCATTGGCACCGATGTCCAGAATCCGGATGCGAATGCGCGGATACGCTTCGGCAAACCGGCCGATCGCACGTGGCAGGAAGTAGAACACCGCCGTCGGCACCGCAGCCACCGAGACCAGGCCCGAACTTCGTGCGCCGATATCATGGATGGCGAGTACGGAGGTCTCGAACTCGTCGATGAGGCGGCGAACCTTCGGAAGGAGGTCGCGGCCGGTCATGGTGAGATTGACGTGACGCGTCGAGCGTTCGAGCAAGGGCGCACCGAGGCTTTCTTCCAGCTTCTGAATGCGTCGGCTGAGCGCCGGCTGAGACAGGTTCAGCGCCTTGGCAGTCCGCACGAAGCTCCCCGTCTCGGCGACGGTGATGAAGGCCTTGAGGTCGAGCAGCTCCGCATTCATGGCCGGTCTCCTATTATACCGATTAACGCATTAATTGTTCATATATTTGCATTTTACAGAAGAGTTGCAAAGGAGGATGGTCGGTTCGCGGCAAAGACGTCGTCGAACGGAACAGCTTCATGAATGATCAGATTGCCATCCCCTGTGTGGTCATGCGCGGCGGCACCTCGCGCGGGCCGTTCTTTCTGGCAAGGGATCTCCCCGCCGATCCGAGGGCGCGAGATGCGGTCCTGCTATCGGTCATGGGGGGCGGGCACGATCTTGGAATCGATGGGATCGGCGGCGGCAATGCCGTCATCAACAAGGTCGCGATCATCGGGCCGGGGTCGGTGCCCGGTGCCGACGTCGATTATTTGTTTGCCCAGGTGCGGGTTCGCGAGGGGATCGTCGATACCTCACCCAATTGCGGAAACATGCTGGCTGCGGTGGGACCGTTCGCGATTGAAGCGGGCCTGGTGACCGCCGCCTCAGAGCGCACCCATGTGCGTATCCACAATGTCAACACCGGCAAGCTGATCGATGCGACGGTTGCCACGCCCCGAGGGCAGGTGACCTACGAGGGCGAGGCGCGGATCGACGGTGTACCGGGAACGGCTGCGCCCATCGAATTGTCATTCCCCAACGCGGCCGGCGCACGCACCGGTCGCCTCCTGCCGACGGGACGACCGGTCGATCGCATCGACGGCATCGACGTGACCTGC
This sequence comes from Bradyrhizobium sp. BR 10261, assembly GCF_019455395.1. Taxonomy (NCBI): domain Bacteria; kingdom Pseudomonadati; phylum Pseudomonadota; class Alphaproteobacteria; order Hyphomicrobiales; family Nitrobacteraceae; genus Bradyrhizobium; species Bradyrhizobium sp. BR 10261. Next base: position 175,847 of record NZ_JACOFQ010000011.1, on the reverse strand, counting down.
ATCGATGCGGCCATGCCGGTCATGCTGGTCCGCGCGGCGGATTTGGGCTGCAGCGGCCGGGAGGCACCTTCGGATTTCACCGACAGCCGCTTCCGCGCACGTCTCGAGAACTTGCGCATCGAGGCCGGTCGCCTGATGGGTTTTGCAAATTCAGCGGCAATGGTGATTCCGAAACCTGTCCTGATCGCGCCCGCAAGCGAGGCGACGCTGAACGTCAGGTACTTCATGCCGCAGGACTGCCATAGCGCGCTGGCGGTGACCGGCGCCGTCGCGATCGCGACCGCCTGTGTCACGCCCGGAACGCTCGCCGCAGACATGGTGGGATCGCTCGCGCCGCCGGTGCCGATCACGCTGGCCCATCCTTCCGGCCAACTCGTGGTTCGGCTGGAGCCCGGGCCGGTGGCGCGGGTGCAGCGGACGGCCCGGCGAATTTTCGAGGGGCACGTCTTCGCCCGCCGAGCGCACCTGCCTCAGTCGGTGCTGGCGGCCTGACGCCGGACTGCTCTTAGAACTTCAAGAATCAGACCAAGGGAGAAACGAGAATGCAGATGCAAGCGCTGGCTGAGCCCGCGAACGCCGAGCCGCGAAAGCCATTCTACCGGATTCTCTATGTCCAGGTGCTGATCGGCCTGACGCTGGGCGTGCTCACGGGCCATCTCTGGCCTGAATTTGGTGCCGCGCTGAAGCCCCTCGGAGACGGCTTCGTCAAGCTCGTCAAGATGATGATCGCGCCGATCGTATTCTGCACCATCGTGAGCGGCATCAACAGCATCAGCGATTCCCGGGAGGTCGGCCGCACCCTGGTGAAATCCATGGCGCTGTTCTACCTGCTGACCGTGCTCGCCTTGCTCGCAGGGCTGATCGCGGTGTTGCTGATCCAGCCTGGCACGGGCATGCATGTGTCCGTCAATACGCTGGATCCGTCGGTGGCTGCGAAATTCACCAAGCAGGCAACCGCGACCGGGTTCGCCGATTTCATGCTGCACATCATCCCGCATTCGTTCTTTGGCGCCTTCGCCGACGGCGAAGTGCTGCCGGTCCTGCTGGTCTCCATCCTGATCGCCTTTGGCCTGAGCCGTGCCGGCGACGGCGGTGCCGTCGTGACGAAGGCGATTGAATCGTTCTCACAGGTTCTGTTTGTCTCCTTCGGCTTCATCATGAAGCTCGCTCCGCTCGGTGCTTTTGGCGCCATGGCGTTCACGGTGGGCCGCTATGGCATCCGCTCGATCGGCTCACTTGGGCTGCTGATCCTGACATTCTATGTCGCCTGCTCCGTCTTCGTGGTCGTCGTGCTCGGGACGCTGGCGCGGCTGAATGGCTTCAGCCTGTGGAGGACCATCCGCTACTTCAAGGAAGAGCTGCTGATCGTGCTCGGCACGTCATCGTCGGAGCCAGCGCTGCCTGGCGCGTTGCGCAAGCTGGAGCAGCTCGGGTGCCGGAAAGGGGTGTCGGGGCTTGTGCTGCCGATGGGCTACTCCTTCAATCTGGACGGCAGCGCCATTTATCTCACCCTGGCGTCGATCTTCATCGCGCAGGCCTGCGACATCCATCTGTCCTGGGGACAGATCGCGGCGATGCTCGGACTGATGCTGCTGACGTCCAAAGGGGCGGCCGGCGTCACCGGCAGTGGCTTCGTCGCGCTTGTCGCAACTCTCACCGTCATGCCGGATTTGCCTGTGACCGGCGTAGCGCTGCTCGTCGGCATCGACCGCTTCATGTCGGAGGCGCGGGCACTGACAAGCATGATCAGCAACTGCGTCGCGGCCATCACCGTTTCGCTGTGGGAAAACGCCTGTGATCGTGAGGTGTTGGCCCGTGAACTCGGGCAGCGCGGCACTCTCGACGTCGCGGTCGGCTCCGCGATGGGGGGAGCAAAAGGGATACAGGAGAACGAGAGTTGGATTTCGACGGCGAAATCCGCCGCTTGATGTCGCCTCGGATGAACCGGTCGTCCTGTTCAAAGGCAGCCCGGCGGCGTAAAGCGCGATCACGATTCATCCCGATCGCATCGCGCTTTAGTTGGACTTCGCGTTTTCCTTGGCGTTCTCCGCCGTCGGCGAACCCTCCGGCGCCTGCCGCTTGCCGCCGGTGATGCGTTGCTTCAGGAGGTCGAGGAACGGAGATGCCGCTGGCGACTGCCGGATCAGGGCTTCGGGGTCGGGGAAGATCAGCGGATCGTCCCACGGACCCTGCACCATGAAGGGCAGTTGAAAGCCCGATGTCGTGTTCAGGCTCGCCACACCCTTCATATCGTATTCGCGCGTCGGCACCGACGCGGTGCCGGTCAGCGTGATCTTCGCCGCAGGTCCCTCGATGCGGATGTCCTCGGCCGTGGCGATCCCGTCGGCGAATTTCACTGCGATGGTGAGGTTGTCGTAAGGCGTCGAGCCGTTGCGGAAATTGCCGCCGCCGGACAGCGGCCGGCGCTCGAGCCGCTTCAGGAGCTGCTCGGCGTTGAAGCCGGAGATGGCGCCGTCGTGCCCGGTCACGCTGGCGGTGCCGTCGAGCGACTGCACGAGGCCAAACGGGCTCGAGCCGGAGGCGACGAGAGACACGTTGACGTTGCCGCGGCCGGACAGCTTGTTGAGGCCGAACAGTTCGGTAGCGCAGGCCTGAAGGTCGACGTCGGTGAACTGGAATTGCGCCTTGATGTCGGCAACCGTGTCAGCGCGCGAGATGCCGAACGAGCCCTTGGCGATGCCGCCATAGACCTGGGCCTCGCCGACCGAGAGCGCCAGCGTGCCGTTGCGCAAATTGGCACCGATCGCGGTGCGGCCGAGCTTGGTCGGGCCGACCGTCAGCTTCGCCGCCGAGAGGCGCATGTCGAGGTCGGTGCTCGACAATCCGTTGAGATCGAACAGCTGCCTGTTCCAATCGCGCGCGCCGCTCGCGAGCAGGCGGAAGGTGGAGATATAAGGCGTGAAGTCGAGCGCGTCGGCAGCGAGCGTCGCCTGCAGAGTCTGCCGGCCGTTATTGACATAGGTCATGACGCCTTCGGCGGCGTTGCCGTCGAGCTCGACATTGACGTTGGTCAGCGCGATTGAGGCGCCAACGACATTGGCGCGGGCCTTCAGCGCGAAGCGGCCGAAGCCCCCGCTGCCGGGCTGCGGCTGGCCGGTCCAGCGCAGCGCGTTGCGCAAGGACGGGCTGTCGATGGTGAGCGTGCCCTCCATCATCGGGCTGGTGCGATTGGCGACGCTGCCGTCGAAAGCGAGCTTGAGCGGGTTACTTGCGATCCGCGCCCTCAGGCCGGAGCGCTCGCCCGAGAGCGCCGCGACGAAATCGGCAAAGCTGATCGAGCCGTCGACGCGTTCGCCGCGCCAGTCGAACTGCCCGGTTGCGGCGAAGGAGCGCGAGATCGAGGGCCAGGCCAGCGACAGGTCGATGTCCTCAAACTTCTCGGTGGCATTGGTGGCGACGTCCAGATAGTCGAGCAGGCCATCCTGGATCCTGATCTCGGAAAATGAGACCTTGTTGTCGACGCCGGGCTTCATCGTCCGCGCAATGGTCTGGATGAACGGTGTCCAGTTGCTCTCGCCGTCCGGCTTCAGGCTGACATGGATATGCGGCCGCAGCAGCGTCAAGTCGGCGATCTCGAACCGTTGCAGCAGCAGCGGCAGCAGCCGAAGGTTGGCGGTGAGCACGTCGACATGGAGCGCGGGATCGGTGGTGCCGCCGCCCTTGAGGCCGACGTCATGGAAGGAGATGTAGCTCGCCGGCAGCACGGAAATGTCGATGTTACCCGCCACGCTGAGCTCGAGCCCGGTGACGTCGCGGATCTGCGCTTCGACCGCCTTGCGCAGCGCGTCGCGGTTGATGAGCCAGGAGGTCGCGATCAGGGCGACCAGCACGACGCCGAGCAGCGCCGCAATCGGCGTCCCGAGGCGCTTCATTCCTTGGGCCATGGTCAATGGCATGTCCTGATCGGGTTGGTCGTTTGAGCTAGTTAAGGCGGGCCGGGAAACCTGCGCGCCCCGCGCCCAAGATCCTGTCCAAGTCCTGTTATGTTAAGTGCCGCAACTTGATGGGTTTTCTTGTCGCTTTCAAGGCCGCGGACGGTTCTGCCCACGGCGTGGGCAGCTTCTAGCACCGCCTCTCGGAACGGAGAACCCCGTATCATTGACGGCTTCGGACGATTTCGCCTAATAATCGCCACCAACAAGGGCGGGCGCGACGCCTCTCAGGTTTAAGTCGAGGGTTTTGCATGAACAAGGTCTATCCCGACGCTAAGTCGGCGCTCGAGGGCGTTCTCAAGGACAACATGATGATCATGTCCGGCGGCTTCGGCCTCTGCGGCATCGCCGAATCGCTGTCGGATGCGATCCGCGACTCCGGCGTGAAGGGTCTGACGGTCGTCTCGAACAATGCCGGCGTCGACGGCATCGGACTCTCTCGCCTGCTGGAGACCCGCCAGATCAAGAAGATGATCTCGTCCTATGTCGGCGAGAACAAGCTGTTCGCTCAGCAATTCCTCGCGGGCGAGCTGGAACTCGAATTCAACCCGCAGGGCACGCTTGCCGAGCGCATCCGCGCCGGCGGCGCCGGCATCCCGGCGTTCTACACCAAGACCGGCGTCGGCACGCTGATCGCCGAAGGCAAGGAAGTAAAGGAGTTCGACGGCGAGAAGTATCTGATGGAGCGCGGCCTGTTCGCCGACCTCGCCATCGTGCACGCCTGGAAGGGCGACACCGCCGGCAACCTGATCTATCGCAAGACCGCGCGCAATTTTAACCCGATGATGGCGACCGCCGCGAAGATTACCGTGGCCGAGGTCGAGCACCTGGTTCCCGCCGGTGAACTCAACCCCGATCACATCCACACGCCCGGCATTTTCGTGAAGCGCATCGTCGAGGTCGGCACGGCCAAGAAGCGCATCGAATTCCGCAACACCCGTCCGCGGCCCGCGGCTTAACTCGCAACCCCTTAGGAGAGTCATATGGCCTGGACCCGTGAACAGATGGCCGCTCGTGCCGCCAAGGAGTTGCGCGACGGTTATTACGTCAATCTCGGCATCGGCATCCCGACGCTGGTCTCGAACTACATTCCTGATGGCGTCGACGTCAGCCTGCAGAGCGAGAACGGCATGCTCGGCATGGGCCCGTTCCCCTATGAGGACGAGGTGGACGCCGATCTCATCAACGCCGGCAAGCAGACCGTGAGCGAGCTGCCTTCGACCTCGTATTTCTCGAGCGCGGATTCCTTCGGCATGATCCGCGGCGGCCACATGGATCTGTCGATCCTCGGCGCCATGCAGGTGGCCCAGAACGGCGATCTCGCCAACTGGATGATCCCCGGCAAGATGGTCAAGGGCATGGGCGGCGCGATGGACCTCGTCGCCGGCGTCAAGCGCGTCGTCGTGGTGATGGAGCATTCCGCCAAGGATGGCCCGAAGCTCTTGAAGAAGTGCAATCTGCCGCTGACCGGCGAGCGCGTCGTAGACATGGTCGTGACTGACTTGGCCGTCTTCACCATCGACAAGCACGGTGACGGCGGCATGGCGCTGATCGAGCTCGCCGACGGCGTCACGCTCGACGAGGTCAAGGCCAAGACCGAAGCCGAATTCCGCGTCGCGCTGACGAACACGTAAGGTCTTCGCGAAGGGGGCGCGCCTGACGATCCGGTCTGCGCGTCCCGACGACGCCGATTTCATCGCCAGAACTATCCTGCTATCGCAGCGCGGCTACCGGCCGCGCGGCTGGTTCGATATTGCCCTCGGCTGGCCGGAGCAGCAGTGCCGCGATTTCATCGCGCGCATCGCGACCGCGCAGGCCGTGTCAATGTGGCACTATTCAAATTTTCTCGTCGCTGAATGCGATGGCCAAGCTGCCGCTGCGCTCTGTGCCGTGCCTGCGGCCGGCACCGGCCCTGCGGCGTGGGCTGCAATCGAGGAGGTCGGCGCGGCGACCGGGCTAACCGCGCCGGAGCTGGAGGCGATCCGCCGACGCGGCGTCTATATCCGCAATTGCTGGGTCCAGGGCGGCGAAGGCGATTGGATGATCGAGCACGTCGCGACCGATCCCGCCTATCGCGGCCGCGGCCTCGTCCAGGCATTGATCGAATCCGCGCTGGCAAAGGGAAAGGCAGCCGGCTTCCGCCGCGCGACGATATCGTTCCTGATCGGCAATGAACCGGCCGAGCGCGCTTACACCAAGGCAGGCTTTGCGTTCGCGGACGAGAAGCGCGATCCCGCTTTCGAGGCGATCATTGGTGCGCCGGGCTTTCGGATGTTAGCGCGGATGATTTGAGCAAGCCGCGCACGACGTGCGAGGGGATGAGCTTCTTCATCACTTCTTCGGTGTCGGTGAAGGCTTCGCCCGGCGAGTCGGAGGGCGGGGGGACCAGCTCTACCTTCTGCCGGGGCAGGTTGAGATCGCTGGCGGCGAAGGCGGGAGTTGCCAGCATCAGGGCGGTCGCGGCGGCGCTGATCAATGCGGCTCTGCGGGTAAACATCGGAAGCATCCTTCATCTGAAAAGCGTTTGATGACGGATGCAGTGTGCGCCTGTTGCGGCACGTGTTTGTGCTGCGACAAGCTTTTGCCGGATTCGGCTCCGGTGAATCCCTTAACGGAGCCGAACCGCGTAGCCGGATGCATGGATTAGAGAAGCTCGATTGCGATCCAGACGGTGCCCCAGACTGCGAGCGACAGCGCGGCGAGCACGGCTGCTATGATGACCAGCATGGGCACGAGACGATTTGCGCCAGCGGCGGGCGCGACGGGGACGGGACGGAAATCGTCGAAGCGCGGGATGTGGCGGCGGATACCGGCGAGCCAGAGAACGAGATCGAGCGTAAACGACGCCATGGCCAGTCTCCCAGGAGTGATGATCAATGCCACAATGACTGCGATCCGGCGCCGTGACTTTGAGCGAGCGCAAGGTGGTCTCGTGGAAAACGGGTCATTCTTTACCATCCAGGTCTGCCGCGACCGCGTGCAGCATTAATCTACCAATGGGTAAAACATGAGGACCGACCTCGCGGCGAGCTATGGCGAAGAGCGATTGCCGCGCTACACGAGCTACCCGACCGCGCCGCACTTCTCGGCGGAGATCGGTGCCGACACCTACGCGCGATGGCTGTCCGAGGTCCCCTCGGGCGCCAGTGCATCGCTGTATCTGCACGTGCCGTTCTGCCGCGAGATGTGCTGGTATTGCGGTTGCCATACCCAGATCGTCCGCCGCGACGAGCTCCTCGCGGCCTATCAACGGACACTCCTCGGCGAGGTCGCCCTGGTCGCCGATAGCATCGGCCGCCGCATCAAGGTCGAGCACATTCATTTCGGCGGTGGTACGCCGACGATCATGGCACCGGAGGCCCTCGCGGAATTGATGGCGGCGATGCGCCACGCCTTCTTCGTGCTGCCCTCGGCCGAGATCGCGGTCGAGGTCGACCCGCGGACGCTGACGTCAGAGATGGTCGAGGCCATGCGGCTCTCCGGCGTCAACCGCGTCAGCCTCGGCGTGCAGAGCTTTGATCCCGTCGTGCAGCGCGCGATCAACCGTGGGCAGAGTTATGAGCAGACCGCCTCCGTCGTCGACATGCTCCGGCAGGCCGGTATCGGGGGAATCAATTTCGATCTGATCTACGGCCTGCCGCACCAGACCATCGCATCCTGCCTGGATACGGTGCGTCGCGCGCTCGCGCTCGCCCCCGACCGCTTTTCGGTGTTCGGCTATGCACATGTGCCGGGCTTCAAGAGGCACCAGCGCATGATCAACGAGACCCATTTGCCTGATGGCCTCGCACGCCACGACCAGGCCTGCGCCATCGCCAACGCGCTGAACGAGGCCGGCTATGTGCAGATCGGCCTCGACCATTTCGCGAAACCTGGCGATGCCATGGCCGTGGCCTACGAGCAGGGGACGCTGCGGCGCAACTTCCAAGGCTATACCACCGACCAGGGCGAGGTGCTGCTCGGCTTCGGCGCCAGCGCCATCGGACATCTGCCACAGGGTTACGTCCAGAACGAGGTGCAGATCGGCGCCTATCAGCAGAGCATCGCCAGCGGTCGCCTCGCCACCGCGAAGGGCTATGGACTCAACGACGACGACCGGCTGCGTGCTGACATCATCGAGCGCATCATGTGCGAGTTCGGCGCCGATCTCGGCGACATCTGCGCGCGCCATGGCGCTGAGCCAAAGGCGATGCTGCGATCGGCGTCGCGGTTGAAGTCGCTGATCTCGGACGGCGTGGTGAGAATGGATGGCGACCGTCTCGCGGTCGCGAACGATTCGCGCTTTCTGGTCCGCAGCGTCGCGGCCGCATTCGATGCCTACCTGGATCCGGGCAAGCAGCTGCACAGCCGGGCGGTGTAAGCGTCTCTCCTCTCGTCATTCCGGTGCGCGCGAAGCGCGAGCCCGGAATCCATCGCAGCAGCGCGTGACGTGGAAAAATGGATCCCGGGCTCGCGCCAAGGGGCGCGCCACGGAATGACGGTCTGATGGACCTTGCGTCAGCTTGTGCTTCAACAAAGAGACCGCCGCGCGCTCCGCTATCGTTCGATCGGAACGGAGGCTGTCATGCCCTTCCGATCGATCCGGCTGACGGTCCATCGGCCGGCTTCATTGGCGGCCGCACGCCCTTGCGCCACTCGGTGATGGTGCAGCCGAAGCGACCGCGAAACCAGCGTGCCATGGCGCTCTGCGCGGAGAAGCCCAGTTGCGCGGCGATATCCGCCAGCGGCCGGCCGGAGTCCTCGATCAGCTTGATCACGAGGTCGGCGCGTTGCGCATCAAGGATGGCAGAGAAGCTGGTGCCTGATGCGGCGAGGTGGCGGTGGATGGTGCGGCGGGTGCAGGCCAGATGCTCGGCGACGCGTTCGACCGTGCAGTCGCCGCTCGCGAGCAGGCCGCGCACGACCTCGTCGACTTTCTCCTCCCAGCCTGCGGGCCGGCTTTCCATCGCCTCGATTCGCTTGCGCAAGTAGCTGGCGACGAGGGGATGCGCGCTCGGGATCCGGCGCTCCATGTCGTGCGCCGACATCACGATCGCGTCCTCGTCCGCGTTGAAGATCACGCGGCAGCCGAAGAAGTCGCGGTAGCGCTTGCGGTCATGCGGCGGCGGGTAGCGCAGATGCACTTCCTGCGGCTGCCAATCGCTGCCGAACAGCGACTGAATGATGCGATGGACGCTGCCGAGCGCCATGTCGATCGATTGGCGCGGCGCGGTCGGCTGCCGCCCGCGCAGATGCAAGATGATCGTCAGGGTCTGCTCGTCCGTGACGATTTCGAGCTTCATGCCGTCGTGATGGATAGGGATGAAGCGGGAGAGAGCCTCGATCGCCTCGCCGACCGTCGCCTGTTCGCGCACGATCAGGCCGACCGCGCCGAAATTGGTGAGGCCGCCGCGCTCGGCCAGCCGTAAGCCGAAATCTTCAGCACCGGATTCCGCTGCCGATATCTCGAGCAGGCGACGCAGGGCCGGGACCGCAATGGGTGTATCGGGCTCGTCCAGGATGGCCAGCGGCAACCTGACCTTCCGCATCATCTGCCTGGGGTCGAGCCCGACCGACCGGGCCACCTCCGGGTAACAGCTCAAGCCTGCGCTGCGAATGAGGTCGGTCATGCGACCGTGTCCTGTCAGCCATTCCCGCGGATGTCCCGAAATGTAAAGTTTCTGTCCCTATCCGTCAAATCCGGGAACCGAATGGAACATACATAGGGGGAAAGCCAAGCACCGGCGCGAATGCCGTGCTGATGACGGCGGGGCGACGCGCCCCTTGGCCGTCGCTGGCCATTTGACCAAGACATTGCTGGATCGGGACCATGCCGGGGAACATGTTTTCCAAGGGTGAAGTATTCGTCGTTGAAACCGACGCCGCCTCTCGCGAGCAATTATCCAACGCGCTTCAGCAGAGCGCCTATGATGTGATCTGCTTCGCCGATGGCGCATCGCTGCTGTCGGAGGCCAAGGCGCGGATGCCGGCCTGCGTGCTGCTGGAGATGCCGGCCGACCGCTCCGCCCTCGACGTGCTCAAGCGCCTGCGCGAGGAAAACTGCCTGGCGCCAGTGCTGGTGACCGCAGCGAACGGCAGCATCGCCATGGCGGTCGATGCCATCAAGAGCGGCGCGGCCGATTTCATCGAAAAACCGTTCCGCACCCACGATATTGTCGGCCGGATCGACGCCGCGATCGACGAGTTTGCCCAGCCGGAATCGACCAGGCATCGCTGGTTGCCGGGTTGCGAAGCTCTGACCGCGCGCGAGAACGACGTGCTCACGCATCTTGCTGCCGGCCTCACCAACAAGGAGATCGCCCGCCGCATGCGTTTGAGCGCGCGTACGGTCGAGGGCTATCGGGCCAACATTTTGAAGAAAGCGGCCGCCCGCAACGTGACGGACCTGCTTCGCCGCATCTTCGGCCAGGGTTCTCCCAGCCAGGTCTGACGGGCGAGGTTCGCCTTCCGACGGATTTGCGCCGCGGCGTGGTGACGCGTTCCGCGGCCATGGTGGCGCCGCACCGGCGCCCCACGGAAACCCCAATCGAACCGGTTCCTTCCCTGCCGCGTCCAACCATGTTGGCGTGGCATTTGATCGCGCGTCCGGCTGGCGACGCGGCGATTTCGGCAGGGAGAAGTTTGATGCGCATCACCGCAAGATGTCTGGCGACGACGAGCCTGGTCCTGGTGACCACAGCGCTCGCCTCGCCTTCATGGGCCGCCGATGTGGACGCCACATCGGCCATCGACACCGTCACCGTCTATCCTGATGGCGCCACCGTCACGCGCGTGATCGCGCTCGACCTCGCCTCCGGGGATTCGACTCTGGTCGCCAAGGACTTCCCGCTCTCGCTCGATCCGTCTTCGCTCCGCGTCGAGGGCGAGGCGGGTGCCAAGCTCACGATCGGCACGATCGATGCCCGGCCGCCGCGGGCGGCACCACCGGTGAATCTGCCCGAGCTCGACAAGCGCATCGAGGCGCTCAAGGACGAGCGCGCCGATCTGCAAGGCACAATCGATGCGGCGGCCGCCCGGCGCAAATTCGCGCAGCGCTTTGCCGAAGCCTCTCCCGCTGGCCTTGGCGAGAAAGGCGAGGCGCGCCCGATCACCGAGTGGCGCACGGCCTTCACCGCGGTCGCCGAGGAAGTCGCGGCCGCCGAAACGGCGATCCGCGATGCCGCGCGAAAACAGCGCGAGATCGATCGCCAGATCGCGCAGCTTGAGGCCGACCGGTCTGCCAAGCCGCCGAGCAAGCTCGAGGTGCGCATCGACGTCGCCTCGGCCGCCGCGACGAAGGCGACGCTGCGCGTGACCTACACTGTGCGCAATGCGCGCTGGCTCCCGCTCTATGACGCCCGGCTCGACACCGGCGCCAAGGATCGCAAGCCGCAACTCGAGCTGGTCCGCCGCGCCGAGGTCACGCAGTCGACCGGTGAAGACTGGTCGAATGTGACGCTCGGCGTTTCCACGGTGCGGATCGCCCGCGGCGGCAGCGCGCCTGAGCTGGGTTCGCTGGTGGCGCAATATCCGCAGGTGCCGAAGCCGCTGGCGGCGGGTTCGGTCTCCGATCTGGCGCGGCCGGCCCCGATGGCGCGTCAGATGCAGTCTCCATCCTTCGCGAGCAAGGTTGCAGAAGCGGCCGAACCGCGCGAGCGGGCCGACGAGCAACAGGCAGTCGCCGAGATCGGCGACTTCCAGGCCACCTTCAAGATCCCCGGCCGTGTCAGTCTCGGTGCTGCCGAGGGCGCCAAGAGCCTGCGCATCGCCTCGATGAGCGTGCCGGCCGACCTCGCGGTACGCGCCGCGCCGGTGCAGGACCCCACCGCCTTCCTCGAAGCCAGCTTCAAGCAGGCCGACGACACGACCCTGCTGCCTGGCAAGGTTGCGATCTATCGTGACGGAATCTTCGTCGGTCGCGGCAAGCTCGCGGCCTCGGCCAAGGATGACATCGTCCGGCTCGGCTTCGGCGCCGACGACAAGGTCAAGATCGAGCGCGCCGTGCTCAAGCGCAACGAGGGCTCGGCCGGCTTGATCGTGACGACCTCGAAGACCGACGAGCGCGCCTTCAAGACCACCATCCGCAATGGCCACGACTTCCCGATCCATGTCGCGATCGAGGATCAGCTGCCGGTCAGCGAGAATGATGAGATCATGGTCGAGATGCTGCCCACCACCACGCCGCCCACCGCAAAAGACATCCGTGACAAGCGCGGCGTGCTGGAATGGTCGTTCGACGCCAAGCCCGGCGAGATCAGGGACATCAACTTCGCCTGGCGCGTTCGCTGGCCCAAGGACAAGACCATGGTGATCGTGCCGTCGGGCTAGCGGTCGCGCCAAGAAAGAGATGCGCTCCCTCCCCCGCTTGCGGGGGAGGGAGAGGACCGAGGAGAGGAAAAACTATTCCTTCACCGCGCCGGTCAGCGACGAGACGTAATAATCCACGAACAGCGAGTAGAAGATCGCAACCGGCAGCGAGCCGAGCAGCGAGCCCGCCATCAGCGCGCCCCATTGATAGACGTCGCCGGTGACGAGCTCGGTCAGGATCGCGACCGGCACGGTCTTGTTGGCTCCGCTTTGGATGAAGGCAAGCGCGTAGATGAACTCGTTCCAGGACAGCGTGAAGGAGAAGATGCCGGCCGAGATCAGGCCGGGCACCGCGAGCGGCAGCGTGATCCGGCGCAGGATCTGCAGCCGCGTCGCACCGTCGACCAGCGCGCATTCCTCGAGCTCGTACGGGATCGACTTGAAATAGCCGATCAAAAGCCAGGTGCAGAACGGCACCAGGAACGTCGGATACACCAGGATCAGCGCGAGCGGGGAATCGAACAGACCGAATTGCACCACCACGGTTGCGAGCGGGATGAACAGGATCGACGGCGGCACGAGATAGGCGAGGTAGATGCCAAGGCCGACATAGGGGCTGCCGCGGAAGCGCAGGCGCTCGATCGCGTAGGCGGCAAGTGTGCTCGCGACCAGCGACAGCGTGGTCGAGCCGATCGCGACCATCATCGTCGTCCACAGCCAGCGCGGATAGGCGGTGTCGAACAAAAGATGCTTGATGTGCGCCAATGTCGGCGAGGAGATCCAGAACGGATTGTGCTCCCGGTAGTTCATCAGCTCCGCGTTCGGCTTGAACGAGGTGATCGCCATCCAGTAGAACGGAAACAGCAGGATCAGCACGAAGCAGCCGAGCGGCAGATAGATCATCATCAGCCGCCGCAGCCCGGAATCCCAGGCCATGGTGTCGGGCGCTGTTTGGGCGACGGTGGAGGCTTGTGCGGCAGCGTCAGTCATTGGCCTCTCCCTGCTGCCATTTGCGCCGCGCCAAGCCGAAATAGGAAAACAACGTCGCAAACACCAGGAACGGGATCATCGACACCGCGATCGTCGCGCCTTCGCCGAGCTCGCCGCCGGCGATGCCGCGCTGGAACGCCAGCGTCGCCAGCAGGTGGGTCGAGTTGACCGGGCCGCCGCGGGTGATGGCGTAGACCAGCTGAAAGTCCGTAAAGGTGAAGATGATCGAGAAGGTCATGACGATGGCGAGGATCGGCATCATCATCGGGAAGGTGATGTAGCGGAAGCGCTGCCATGAACTGGCGCCGTCGAGCATCGCGGCCTCATAGAGCGAAGGTGAGATGGTCTGCAACCCCGCCAGCAGCGAGATCGCGACAAAGGGAATGCCGCGCCAGATGTTGGCGGCGATCAGCGAGAACCGCGCCGGCCAGGGCGAGCCGAGGAAGTCGACATTGCTCGTGCGCCAATGCAGCACGTCGACCAGCAGATAGGAGATGATCGAGAATTGCGGATCGTAGATCCACCAGAACGCCAGCGCCGAGAGCACCGTCGGCACGATCCAGGGCAGCAGCACGATGGCGCGCAGCAGACTCTTGAACGGAAAATGGTTGTTGAGCAGCAGCGCGAGCCAGAAGCCGAGCGCGAACTTCCCGAAGGTCGCTATGCCCGTATAGAGCACGCTGTAGAACACCGCGTTCCACCACAGGGGATCGGTGAACAGATACTCGAAGTTCTCGAGACCGATGAAGATGCCCTTGCGCCCGATCGTGGTGTCGGTGAAGGCGAGCCAGATGCCGAGCCCGAGCGGATAGGTCAGGAACACCGCAAGCAGCCCGATCGCGGGCGCGAGGCACATCACGATCAGGAACGGCTTGTAGTCGAATAAACGTACCAGCCAGTTCGGTTGCCGCTGGGCCAAGGCAGGAGAGGAGAGGGTGGTCACGGACATCAGTGTGTTGTCCTGTCTGTGAAGGTCACCACATCCGTCATTGCGAGCGAAGCGAAGCAATCCAGTCTATCTCTGCGGTGAAGTCTGGATTGCTTCGTCGCAAGTGCTCCTCGCAATGACGGCCTATCGGCCGTCACTTCTGGCGCCGGAAGTAGCGCTTGCAACGCTGCTCCGCCTCCGCAGCCGCTGCTTCAGGCGTCGCAGCGCCGGTTGCGACCGAGGCGAACATCTGCACTGTGACATAGTCCGCGCGAACAGCACCGGTGGCGGTCGAAATCGGACCCTTATACCCGGCGTAATAGTTGCTGTTCATCGTCTCCTTGAAGATCGCCACCTTGGGGTCGCCCTTCCACACCGCCGCATCGGCATAGGCTGCCAGCGGCTGCGACCAGTAGCCGCTGTTGGCGTTGAGCCACGGTTCGTACTGGTCCTTTTCCAGCATGTATTGCAGGAAGGCCTTGGCGGCGTTGGGATACGGGCTGTGCTTGAACACCATGGCATTCAGCGTCAGTCCGGACATCGGCGAGACCGGTGCAAGTCCCTTCGGCAGCGGCTGATGTTCGGAGTCCTCGGCGATTGCCGCGGTCGCCGGATCGTTCTTCAGCGAGAAGTACAGCGAGACGCCGTTGGCGGTCAGTGCGATCTCCTGCGAAGAATACGCGCGGTTGTTACTGACGTCATTCCAAGACGACGTGCCCGCGATGAAGGTTGGATAGAGCTCCTTCACGTAGTTCAGCGCCGCGATGGTCTCCTTGCTGTTGATGGTGACGTTGCCCTCTTCGTCCAGCAGTGCGGCGTTGTGCGCCCACATCATCCAGTCCGCAAAACCGTTGCCGTCGCCGACGGCATTGCCGAGCGCAAAGCCGGCGGGCTTGCCTGCCTTCTGCAGCTTCTTGCAGAGGTCCAGGAATCCAGGAAGGTCGTCCGGCGCCTTGTCGAACCCGACGGATTTGAGAATGGACTTGCGATAGATCAGCGGCCCGCCGGAGGCTCCAAAGGGGAGTCCAATCCAGGAATCGCTCTTGGCCTTCTTGCCGTAGATCTTCGCCAGGTTCTGCCAGCCGCCATACTTCTTGCCGAGATAGTCAGCAACGTCGGTGAGCTCGATCAGCTTGTCGATATAGATGTGCGGTGCATCGGAGAAGCCGATGATAATGTCGGGGCCGGCGCCGGAATTGGCCGTGACCGCGGTCTGCTGGTTGATGTCCTCCCAGCCGACGAAATCGACCTTGACCTCGACGCCGGTGTCCTTGGTGAACTTGGCCGCATTGGCGCGGAACACGTCCTCGTCGGCCTGCACGAAGCGCACCGGCCGCAGCATGCGCAGGCTTGCGCCCTTCTCGATCTCGCGCTTGGGCGCCGGAACGTCGGCGGCCTTGATATTTGACGTTTGCGCCGCAGCACCGGTGGCGGCGAACGTCGCAGCGGACAGGCCCAGCGCCAAGGCATCACGACGTGTGATGTCGTTCCTCATCAGTTCCTCCCTATGATGTCTCCCTTCCCGGCGTTGATCGCCGGTGAAGGGCCGTTCGGTTTCCCTGCGCGTTTGCCGCGAGGGACCGCCTTAGCTGTTCGGGCCGCGGTCCATGCTGACGGGCTGCCAGCGGCGGAGCGCGGTGTCTTGCAGCACCGACGGGTTGACGCAGCTTACCGGCCACATGCCCTGCAGCACCAGTGACAATTCGTAGCCCACCCGGCGCTTGCGCGCCTCGTCGAACCGTGCCGAGGCCGAGGCGACATGGGCGGTCAGCGTCACGTTCTCCATACCCAGGATCGGGTTGTTGTGCGAGGGCGGTTCCTTCTCCAGCACGTCGAGCGCGGCGTGGGCGATCCAGCCCTCCTGCAGCGCCTTGATCAGGCTTTCCTCGTCGACCGTGGCGCCGCGCCCGGTGTTGATGAAGATAGCGCCCTTCTTCATCTGCCGAAAATGCTTCTCGGTCAGCATGTGGTGCACTTCGGGCCGGGCGGGGGCATGCATCGAGACGAAGTCGGATTGCGACAGCACCTCGTTCAGCGTCGCCGGGATGACGCCGTGGTCCCACATCAAGGTTTCCTGGATGAAGGGATCGTAGGCCATCATGCGCAGGCCGAATGGAGCTGCGCGCTTCGCGACGGCACGCGCGACGCGGCCGAACGAGATGAAGCCGAGCGTCTGGCCCATCAGCCGCGGAATCTTCAGTAGCGCCGGCCGCCCCTCGGCCCAGCGCCCGGAGCGCACCATCTTGTCCTGCTCGACCAGGCGGCGGAAGCCTGCCAGCAACAGCATCATGGCGTGGTCGGCGACTTCCTCGATGAAGGTGTCGGGAATGTTGGTGACGGGAATGCCGCGTGCAGTTGCCGCCTTCACATCGACACTGTCGACGCCGACCGAGCCGAGCGTGATGACCTTGCAGTTCTGCAAGCTGTCGATGATGTTTTTGGTGATCGGGATGCCCTTGGCGTAGATCGCGTCGGCAGTCTTCGCGGCGGCGATGAACTCGGCCTCGTTGGCCGGCGCCTCGACGATCTCGGCATCGATCGGATCGAGCGCCTCGCGCTCGTACGAATAGTCGCTGCCGGCGACCGTGAAGCTCGCGCCCTTCGGCGTCACCACCCTGTATTTCGGCATTTCCAGCTCCGATTTTGTTTGTCGGTTCTTGTTGCGACCCGCCTTCGGACGGGCCTTTACGTCTTTTACGCGAAATCGGCGTGAGTGCGTACAATTCCCGGTTGTCGCTGCAGCGATTATTTGCCGTTTTCCGCGGCAGCGTCCGGGCTTCTACGGAGACCTGTAAGGAACTTGCTAAGGGGTCCCCCACTAACAGTTAATTCAATTTCGAACGGTCGACTCGCGTGCATCCCTTTTTCCGGAGCCTATCCCGTGAAGTTAAGCAATCTGAAGATCGCCCCTAAGCTTGGCATCCTTGTCGGCGTCACCTTGTTCGGCCTCTGCATCGCCGGGTTTCTCGCCGGCTATCTGATGAAGTACGAGATGGTGAATGCGCGCATCGACCAGGCCAAGGCGATCGTCGATTTGGGGCGCAACTATGCAGCCGCGCTGAAGAAGCGCGTCGATGCCGGCGAGATGACGAAGGATGCCGCCATGGCCGAGCTCCGTCGCTACGGCAATGCGATGACCTACGACAACGGTGCGGGCTATCTATTCGGCACGTCCTATGACGGCATCACCCAGCTCGCGCCCGATCCGAAGCAGATCGGGATGAACCGCATGGACGTCGTGACCAACGGCCGCAGGCTGTCGCAGGAATTGATGGATGGCGTCAAGGCCAACGGCTCGATCCTGCTCTACTATGAATACGTGAAGCCCGGTCAGGAAACGCCGATCCGCAAGATCGGCTATGCGGTCGCCATTCCCGGTTTCGACATGTATCTCGGCACCGGCGCCTATCTCGACGACATCGACGCCAAGATGGGCCCGGTCTACTGGATGCTCGGGCTTGCCATGCTTGGCATCCTCATCGTCGCCGGCAGCGTCGCCTGGCTGCTCGGCCGCAGCATCAGCCGCCCGCTCGCGCTGCTCGGTGCCCGCATGAGGGATCTCGCTGAGGGCAAACTTGACGGCGACATCCCCGGCGTTGGCCGCGGCGATGAGGTCGGCGCGATGGCTTCGACCGTCCAGATCTTCAAGGACAACGCTATCCGCATCCGCGAGATCGAGAAGAGCGAAGCAGACGCCAAGCAGCGCGCCGCGGCGGATCGTCGCCGCGCGATGGAAGATATCGCCAACGACTTCGAGCGCAGCGTCAACGGCATCGTCCGCTCGGTCTCCTCGGCTGCGGCCGGCATGCAGTCGACGGCGCAGTCGATGACTGCGACCGCCAGCGACGCCTCTTCGCGCGCAGCGACCGTCGGCGCCGCCTCGCAAAAAGCCTCCGGCAATGTCGGCACGGTCGCCGCAGCTGCCGAGGAGCTGTCGAGCTCGGTTACGGAAATCTCCCGCCAGGTGACGCGCTCGACCGAAGTTGCGAGCCGTGCCGTCAGCGATGCCGAGCGTACCAACGCGACGGTACAGGAGCTATCCACCGGCGCCGAGAAGATCGGCGAGGTGGTCAAGCTCATCCATTCGATCGCGGCGCAGACCAATCTGCTCGCGCTCAACGCCACCATCGAGGCGGCGCGTGCCGGCGAGTCCGGCCGAGGCTTCGCCGTCGTCGCTTCCGAGGTCAAGGCCCTGGCCAACCAGACCGCCAAGGCGACCGAGGAAATCTCCGCCCAGGTCGCTGCGATGCAGACCTCGACCAGCGATGCGGTCGCGGCCATCGGCGGCATCACGCAGACGATTGCCGAGATGAGCGAGATCACCGCCGGCATCTCGGCCTCGATCGAGCAGCAGGGCGAGGCGACCCGCGAGATCGCCCGCAACATCCAGTCGGTCGCGGCCGGCTCGGCCGAGATCAACGCCCATATCGGCAGCGTTACGTCCGCCGCCGAAGCGACCGGCACCGCCGCCGGCGACGTGCTGACCAACGCCCGCGAGCTGGATCACCAGTCCGGCGCGCTGCGCGGCGCGGTGGACGGATTCCTCGCCAAGGTCCGCGCGGCCTAAGCTCTTGCGCTGAATTCGTAGGGTGGGCAAAGGCGCGCTTCGCGCGCCGTGCCCACCTTTTCCTTTTGGATCGCCGGGGTTACTTCACCGCCGAACCCTGGCGCGAGGCGATGACGACGCCGGCGAGCACCAGTGCGTAGCCGATCAGGTGAAATGGCTGGAGCCTTTCGCCGAGCAGCAGGATCGCCATCGCCGAGCCGAATACGGGCACCAGATGGAAGAACGGCGCGGCGCGATTCGGTCCGATCAGTGCGACGCCGCGGTTGAAGAAGAGATAGGCGAGCGTCGAGGGGAAGATCAGGATCCAGCCGAGCGTCAGCAGCGTCACGGTATCGAACTGCAGCACCCTGCCGCTCCATCCCTCCCAGATCGCCGTCGGCAGCAGCATGAAGGCGCCGCAACAGGTGGTGAAGGACAGGAAGGAGAGCTGATGAACCTTCGGCCGTCGCGGGATGAAGGCGGAGTAGAGTCCGAACGCCACCAGCGAGGAGGCGAACATGATGTCGCCCCGGTTGAACGAAATGCTCGCCAGCGCCGCCAGATCGCCGCGCAGGATGATGATGAGCACGCCGGCCAGCGAGATCGCGATGCCGGCGAGCTGCCCGGCCGTCAGCCGCACGCCAAACAACACCAGCGACCACAGCGCCACGAACAGGGGACCCGCCGACTGGATCAGCAGCGCGTTCAGCGCCTCGGTATATTGCAGCGCCCAGTACGAGATCGCGTTGTTGAAGGCAAAGCCCACCAGCGACAGGAACAGCATCAGCCGCAGGCTTTTGCGCAACGCCGGCCAGTCGCGCTTCAGATGCGGCCAGGAGAACGGCAGCAGGATCAGGAACACGCCGAACCAGCGGATCGTCGTCACCGTCAGCGGCGGCACATGCGCGCCGACATGGCGCGCGATCACGATGTTGCCGGCCCAGAACAGCGAGCTCAGGCTGAGCAGCAGATAAGGCTGGTTGTTGAGCCAGCTGGCCGGATTCGAGGCCGCCGGCGCGGGCGATGCAATCGTCATTGGCGTTGCGTACGACCTTGCGCCGGATGCTCGTCATGACACAAGTCCCGTCGCCGCAATGCTACAATGCAGGCAAACCTTACGGAGGTGCCATTGGCGGTTAATATGTTGAACATCGAGGGCCTGGAACGGCTCGACCAGCATGCGCCGGTGGTGATGCTGAACCTGATGCGTTTCCACGCCCGTTCGCGCGACGGCGACGGATCCGGCTGGGATGCTTATTTGCGCTACAGCGCGATCACCGTGCCCATGATCAAGGCGCGCGGCGGCACGCTGCTGTGGACCGGCGAGGCCAGGGCGATCGCGCTCGGCCCGCACCAGGGCAATGCGTGGGATTTCGTCGCACTGGTGTTCTATCCGTCGGTCGCAGCCTTCCTCGACATGATGACGTCGGAGGCTTACGAGCGGGATGCCGACCCGCATCGCCTCAACGGCTGCGCCGAGCACGTCATCATCGCGACCAGCGAGGCCTACAGCAAGTTCAGGGCAAGCTAGCGCGCTTGCTTCCGCGAAGCCACGAAAACGCCCGACAGCACCAGCGCGAAGCCGATGAAGTGAAAGGCCTGCGGCAGTTCGCCGAGGAAGACCATGGCCATGATCGAGCCGAACACCGGCACGACATGGAAGAACGGTGCGGCGCGATTGGCGCCGATCAGGCGGACGCCGCGGTTGAAGCAGAGATAGGCCAGTGTCGAGGGAAACACCGAGACGTAGAACAGGGTGAGCAGGTTCGGCCCGTCGAGCTTCATGACCGGGCGCGCGGATATTTCCCAGATCTCCAGCGGAATGAGACACGCGGCACCGGCCCCGAAGGTGAAGGCGAGGAACGACAGGCCATGGATCGGCGGCCGCTTCAACGTCAGCACCGAATAGAGCGCGAAGATGATCAGCGCGACGATGAAGATCAGGTCGCCCTTGTTGAAGGCGATGTTCGACAGCGTGGTGAGATCGCCGTGCAGCAGGATGATCAGCACGCCGCACATCGAGAGCAGCACGCCGAAGGCCTGCGCGCCCGTGAGCCTGATTCCGAGGATGACCAGCGACCACAGCGCCACGATCAGGGGCGCGGCCGACTGCAGCAGAAGTGTATTGAGCGCCTGGGTATGCTCCAGCGCCCAATATTGCAGGGTATTGAAGGCGCCAATGCCGGTGATCGACAGCACGATCATCAGGCCGAGCTTGTCGCGGATGGCCGGCCAATCCCGGGCGAGGTGCTTCCAGGCGAACGGCAGCACCAGCAGGAAGGCGAAGCTCCAGCGCAGGAACGACAGCGTCACCGGCGGGATGTGGCCGGCGGCGAGCCGCCCCACCACCGCATTGCCGGCCCAGCACATCGCGGTGATGCTGAGCAGGAGATAAGGCTGGTTGGCGATCCAGCTGTGGCCGGATGATTCGGCGCTGGTGGTCTGGCCGGTGGCGGTCATTGTAATTGTTATGGCCCCGCGTCATGCACCGAGGCTCCCGGCCCGGCGTTCGGGCCGGCTGATCGCCCGGCACCTCTCAAAGACACGCAAATGCGCCCGATATCAATGCCGCGCGGCGCATCGCCATCATGCGCAGGGCGGTGCAACCGGAACCTCAGCCGGTCGGTCCCGTGCGGATCGCGAACGGCTTCAAAAGTTCGGCGCAGGCGAGATAGACGACGACGAGAAGCGCGATGCCGGCCATCATGATCGGCGGCGGTGCGACGAAGCCGAACCAGGTCCCGAGCGGCGTGAACGGCAGGGCTATCGCGGCGAACAGGGCGATCAGTGAGGAGGCCGCAAGCACGGGATCGGGCCAGTTGTGCCAGGGCCGTCCATAGGTGCGGATCACGAAGATCACCAGGATCTGCGTCGCCATGGATTCGACGAACCAGGCGGTGCGGAACTCGTCCGGCGAGGCCTTGAACAAATAAAGCAGCGCGCCAAAGGTGAGAAAGTCGAACACCGACGACAGCGGCCCCATGATCGCGGCAAAGCGCACCAGGCGCGACATGCTCCACACCTGCGGCTGCGCCGTTGCCTGCGCCGAGACGCGGTCGAAGGGAATGCCGAGCTCGGAGAGATCGTAGAGCAGGTTGTTGAGCAGGATCTGCGTCGGCAGCATCGGCAGGAACGGCAGTGCGATCGAGGCCGCCGCCATCGACAGCATGTTGCCGAAGTTCGAGCTCGCGCCCATGCGGACATATTTGAGGATGTTGGCGAAGGTGCGCCGGCCTTCCTCGACGCCGTCGGCGACGACTTCGAGATCCGACGCCAGCAGGATCATGTCGGCAGCGGCCTGCGCCACACCGGTGGCGCCGTCGACGGAAAGGCCGACATCGGCAACCTTCAGGGCCGGTGCATCGTTGATGCCGTCGCCAAGGAAGCCGACCACCTCGCCGCCGGCCTGAAGCGCCTTCACGATGCGGGATTTCTGGTCCGGTGCGAGCCGGCCGAACGCATCGGCCGAGCGCACCTGCACGGCCAGCGCCTCGTCGCTGAGCTCGGCGATGTCGGCTCCCGACAGCACGCGCTCGGCGTTGAGCCCGACCAGGGCGGCGAGCCGCTTCACCACAACGGGATCGTCCCCCGACAGGATCTTCAGCCTCACGCCGCCCGCTGCGAGCCGGGCGATCGCGGCCGCGGCCGTCGGCTTCGGCGGATCGGCGAAGGCGCAGAGACCTTCGAAGACGAGGTCGGTTTCGTCGTCGGTCTCGACCTCGCGCAGCGCCCCGCTCCACGCCCGCGACGCGATGGCCACGGTGCGCAGGCCTTCGGTCGCGAGCGCGTGGACGCGGGCCGTCGCCGCCTCGCGCGCATGTTGGTCCATCGCGCACAATTCCAGCACGGTCTCCGGCGCGCCTTTGACGATCAGTCGCGCGCCTTCGGGGCCGGTGGCCAGCACCGATCCCAGCCGGCGCGAGAAATCGAAAGCCTGCCGTCCGGCGAGTGTCCAGCCTTGGCAAGCCTCCGGTCGGCCGGCGACGAGGGCGGCATCGAGCGCGCCACGGTCGCCGCCGAGCGAGGCCGCAATGGCGCCGAGCCGCGCGGCGCGCGCATCGTCCTTGCCGGCGGCATCGAGGCTTCTGGCGAGCGTGATCTCGGCCGATGTCAGCGTGCCCGTCTTGTCCGTGCACAGCACGGTCATGGCGCCGAGGTCGTGAATGGCGGCGAGCCGCTTCACGATCACCTTGCGGCGGGCCATGCGCAGCGCACCGCGCGACAGCGTCACCGTCGTGATCATCGGCAGCAGTTCCGGCGTCAGCCCGACCGCAAGCGCAACGGCGAACAGCAGGGAATCGAGCACGGGACGGCCGAACACGACGCGGATGGTGAGCACGACCAGCACCAGCGCCAGCGTGGCGCGCGCGATCACGAGGCCGAATTCGCGCAAGTCCCGTTCGAACGGAGAGG
The DNA here is from genome assembly GCF_019455395.1 of Bradyrhizobium sp. BR 10261. Taxonomy (NCBI): domain Bacteria; kingdom Pseudomonadati; phylum Pseudomonadota; class Alphaproteobacteria; order Hyphomicrobiales; family Nitrobacteraceae; genus Bradyrhizobium; species Bradyrhizobium sp. BR 10261. Next base: position 152,731 of record NZ_JACOFQ010000011.1, on the reverse strand, counting down.
GTGCCTGCGCCTCGGCGAGCGCGGAGGCCGCCGCGCCGAACACGGTGTCGCGGCCGGTCCTGACCACAAGCGCGATCGCCTCGCCGGTTTGCGCGACGGCGCCGCGGAACAGCGCGTTCGAGGTGTCGTCGGGGCCGGCGCAAGGCCCGGCGCGTTTCTGCACCGGATAGGGCTCGCCGGTGAGCGCGGCTTCACCCGCGGTGAAGGCGGTGCTCTCCAGGATCAGCGCGTCAGCCGGGATGATGTCGCCGGCGCGGACGCGCAGCAGATCGCCGGGCACGACGCGCTCAACGTCGATATCGACAAATGCGCCGTCACGGCTGACCTCGGCCTTCAGGGCCACCGAGCGGCGGAGAATCTCGGCGGCGCGGACCGCGTGTCCCTCCTGGATGGTATCGAGGCCGATCGAGAGCGCGAGGATCAGGACGATGATGAGCCCGCCGATCTCGTCGCCGGTCAGCATCGAGATGATGCCGGCCACCAGAAGGATCAGCGACAACGGTTCGAGCAACCGGCGCAGGATCGCGCGCGCCGCGCCCTCGATCCGCGGCGGTGCGTCGGTGTTCGGTCCGAAACGGTCGAGGCGTTCGTCGGCCGCCGCCGCGGACAGACCGTGCAAGGAGCAGCCGAGCTGCGCGCTGAGCGCCTCGGCCGAGAGACGCCAGAAATGGCTGGCCTGGTTGTTTGATGGCTGGGTCACGGCTTGTCTGAAAAAGGGGCCTGCTGACCGGGGAAGGTAAGCTGCGGAGGTGACATCCGTCCCTTGGCACGACCAGGCGCCGGCATGATTGATACGGGTCAATCCGTCGCCCGCGCGCCCGCCCCATACGGCCGCGAAGGTTGCTGGATTTTAAGGGTATATCAAAGGCTTGGGACACGCCTTGGGCCCGAAAAAAGCCCCGTTCTTGCTTGCCTAGAGGGGCCGCTTCCTTTATCCGGTGGAGCTGCCTCGCGTGCGAACGGCCTTCGGCCGGGAATTGGGCTGGGCGCATCTAAAATTCTCGAAGGATTACCCGCGAATGGCCAATGTTGTCGTCGTCGGCGCCCAGTGGGGCGACGAAGGAAAGGGCAAGATCGTCGACTGGTTGTCGGAGCAGGCGGATATCGTCGTCCGCTTCCAGGGCGGCCATAACGCCGGGCATACGCTGGTCATCAACGGCGCGACCTACAAGCTCGCGCTGCTGCCCTCCGGCGTGCTGCGAGAGGGCAAGCTGTCGGTCATCGGCAACGGCGTGGTGTTCGATCCCGCCGCCTTCCTCGACGAGGTCACCAAGCTCAGGGCGCAGGGCGTGGCTGTCAGCCCGGACAATCTGCGCGTCGCCGAGAACGTCACCCTGATCCTGCCGCTGCATCGCGAGCTCGATGCGCTGCGCGAATCCTCCAACGCGGCGACCGCGATCGGCACCACGCGCCGTGGCATCGGCCCGGCCTACGAGGACAAGGTCGGCCGCCGCGCCATCCGCCTGATGGATCTTGCCGACCTCAACACCCTGCCGCACAAGATCGACCGGCTGCTGGCGCACCACAATGCCTTGCGCCGAGGGCTCAACCTGCCTGAGTTCGACGGCAAGGAGATCCTGAAAGAGCTGAGCGCGCTGGCGCCGCAACTGCTGCCCTATGCAGAGACGGTGTGGCGCCTGCTCGACATCGAGCGGCGCGCCGGCAAGCGCATGCTGTTCGAGGGCGCGCAAGGCGCGTTGCTCGACGTCGACCACGGCACGTATCCTTATGTCACCTCGTCCAACACCGTCGCAGCGCAGGCCGCGACCGGCGCTGGCCTTGGACCGGGCGCGGTCGGCTACGTGCTGGGTCTCTGCAAGGCCTACACGACCCGCGTCGGTCAGGGCCCGTTCCCGACCGAGCAGGACAACGCGATCGGCCGCAAGATCGGCGAGCGCGGCCGCGAGTTCGGCACCAACACCGGCCGTCCGCGCCGCTGCGGCTGGTTCGACGCGGTCCTCGTCCGTCAAGCCGTCCGCACCTGCGGCATCAACGGGCTGGCGCTGACAAAACTCGACATTCTCGACGGCTTCGACACGATCGATGTCTGCGTCGGCTACAAGCTCGACGGCAAGGAGATCGACTATTTCCCGGCGGGTGAAGGCGCGCAGGCCCGGGTCGAGCCGATCTATGAGACCATCGAGGGCTGGAAGGAGCCGACCGCCAATGCGCGGTCCTGGGCCGACCTGCCGGCCCAGGCCATCAAATATGTCCGCCGGATCGAGGAATTGGTGGGGTGCCCGGTCGCACTGCTTTCCACCAGCCCCGAACGCGAGGATACTATCCTCGTGCAAAACCCGTTTGAGGCTTAACGATCTCTTACCAGGACGCGGGTATAGTTGAGTTGAAATGGCTGATTACTATCCGCTGATCGCCCGCGCTATTGCCGCCCTGGACCCCAACGCTCCCGGCGAAAGCCGGCGCGCGCTCTATGAACGGGCGCGCACGGCGCTGATCGCGCAGTTGCGCAGCGTGCAGCCGCCGCTGTCCGAATCCGAGATCACCCGCGAGCGGTTGTCGCTGGAAGAGGCCGTCCGCAAGGTCGAATCCGAGGCCGCGCAGCGCGCCCGCGAGGCCGCGCGCCCCGGCGGTGGTGCCCGCGTTGGCGGTGGCAGCGGCGATGCGTTCCGCCGGGCCAGCGCCCGTGCGACCGAAACCAACCAGCCGCCATCCGCTCAGCCGGCCGCGCCGCCGCGCGCGCGTCCGGGCGCGCCGTCGCCGCGGCCGCCGATCGGCGGCGACGACCAGGGCGAGGCCCCGCGTCCGCCGCGCGCCCCGCGTTTCGATGCACCGCGCCAGCCGGCTCCGTCGGAGCCGCCGGCCGGACGCTCCGCCCCGCGGCGCCCGCCGGAGGGCGCGCCGCCGCCACCGCTGCCGCCGGCCCCCGGCGTGCGCGGCTTCCGCGACATCACGGCGGACGTCAACGATCTCGGCGGCGCCGCCGCGCAAGCCAACCGGGCCGCGCGCCGCACCTACGCCAACGTGCCCTCGCCCTCGCCGGAATTTGACCGGCTCGAGCCGAGCCTGGAGAACCGCGCCGGCGAAGGCGATGCGCCTTATTCCTATGACGAGTCGATCGAGGAGGCCGAGCGCTACACGCCGCAGCCGCCGTCGCCGCGTGCACGCATCGCGGCCGACCGCAACGTCAAGAAGCGCGCCGGCAGGGGCTCGGTCTTTCCGTTCAAGAGCGCGATCGTCATCGGCATCGTGCTGATCCTGGTCGGTGCGGGCATCCTCTGGGGCAAACAGCTGGTCCAGATCGCAACCAATCTGCTCAAGCCGTCGCCCACCCAGGTGGTGGAGGCGCCGAAGGATGCTTCGCAGCCGCAGAGCAAGCCCAAGATTCCGGATCGCGTCGGCCAGCCCTCGGCGAGCGACCAGCCGGCCGCGCCGGTGGCGCAGAAGGTCGTGCTCTATGACGAGGATCCGTCCGATCCGAAGGGCAAGCAATATGTCGGCTCGGTGGTGTGGCGGCTCGAGCCGATCAAGGCGTCGGGTAACCAGAAGGCGGACGTTGCGGTGAAAGCCGAGATCGAGATCCCCGACCGCAAGTTCAAGATGACGATGTCGTTCCGCCGCAATACCGACTCGTCGCTGCCGGCGAGCCACACCGCCGAGCTCACCTTCATCCTGCCGCCGGACTTTCCCAGCGGCAGCGTCTCCAACGTGCCGGGCATCCTGATGAAGTCGAACGAGCAGGCGCGCGGCACACCGCTCGCAGGCCTCGCGGTCAAGGTCACCGACGGCTTCTTCCTGGTCGGCCTCTCCAATGTCGATGCCGATCGCGCCCGCAACGTCCAACTCCTGAAGGAGCGCTCCTGGTTCGACGTGCCGCTGGTCTACGCCAACCAGCGCCGTGCCATCATCGCCATCGAGAAGGGCGCCCCCGGCGAGCGCGCCTTCAACGACGCCTTCGCGCAGTGGGGCGACTAGCCAGGGGATAGGCGCCGGCCAGGGGCCTATCAGAGGTTGCGCCCGGCCAGCTTAGACATCAAGATGGAACTCCTAGGCGTCCAGATGTGCGGGAGCTGCGGTGGCGGAGGACGACGACTACGACTGGCAATGGCAGGAGTTAAGGCTCCGCACGATGCTGGATTCTGTGGATGGTAACGCCTTTGAGGCGCTGTTTCGGGAAATAGCCAAGCGGCTTTGGAAGGCTTCCTTCACTCCGACGATCCCAATGGGTAGCCGTGGTGATCTCAAGTGCGACGGATTCAACGCAGATAATGGAGAAGTATTTCAGTGCTACGGCCCGCGGTACGGGCAAGCAAGCGTTGACGATGCCCTAGAGAAAATCGACACGGATTTTGACGGTGCAGTCGATCACTGGAAGGAGCTCCTAAGGAAGTGGACCTTCGTAGTGGGTCTATACCAAGGCCGAGTGCCCAGCGAACTGGTACGTCGCGTCCAAGAGAAGTCAAAAGAACACTCTATTCCTGCGGAAATTTTAACGCGCGACGATATCATAGGCATGGCAAAGACCTTGTCTCTGGATGATCGTGCTGCTCTCTTTGGCCGGGCGCCAGCGCGGGGTGAGGTCGTTCGTAGTGCGACATACGAAAATATCGGTCGGGCGTTGGCCTATATTCGTGGCGAACTGGCTACCAATCCGCTCGTACAGATCGCGCTCCCGACTACCGTTGAAAAGAAGGTCGAGTACAATATCTTGCCGGCCTTGGTGCTCCATTTCCTGGGCGTTGGCCAACTAGGTGCCGACCAAGTTCGGAAGGATCTGGCCGAAAAAGTGGACCCGTTGGAAGCTGAGCGAATGGCGGACGGCTTCAGGTGCAGGTATTTGGAACTCAGCTCGTCTGGTGCGGAGCCAATAGGAATTTTTGGGCAGATGGTGGTGTTTGCTGGTGGTGCCAATGGTAATGTCGAACGCGAGCAACTGCCCTCGCGATCGTTACTTACTTTTTCTCGGCCCGCGAAAGATTTGAGCAGCCACCAGAGGAAAAGAAATGATCTTGCCTAGTAAGAACATCCCCCCAAACCGAGCGCTGCCAGGTGGAGATTGAAAAGACGGGCCGGGCATTGCGCCAGGCTCGGCGCGAAAGGGCGGCGCTCGTAGCTGCGATTGACAGGCGTGTGGGCAGTAGGGTGCGGGCGACTCGCTGGGGCTTACGCGCGATCTCGTGGCGCACGGGGGGCGTGGAAATCCCGCTGGAACGGGATTTCCAGAATGAGTGCTCGATGCTGACGACCGACGCGCTGGGGCGCTCGCCAATCGTCGAGGCCGTGGCGTGATGGGCGAAATGACCGCTACTGCGCGGCGGCTTCCCGCTTGCGGGCTGCTGCCGCGGCGGCGGCTTCGCGGTCCATCACAGCGCGGCAGCCGGGGCTGACCTGCGACTTGTTCCGCACCATGCAGGCGGTGATCCGCGGGATATCCGGGATTTCACGGGAGCACAGCCGCATCGCATCGTTCGAGCACATCTGCTGCGCTTCGGGCGAGAAGGCGAGGCCGGGCGATGTCTGGAGGGTGATGGCGGCGGCGGCGAAGGTGAACAGCGTGGCGATAGTCCGAAAGCGAGTCATGAAAATGCGTCCCCGAGTTGCGCGGATTTGAGCCGTTTGATTGTTGGGACGCCGCACGCGGCTTGATCTGCCGCATGTCACAGCCTTCATGCCGGGCGTTCACTCCCGGATGTGGTCGCTCGATTTCCTGATATTCGAATCGAAAAGTGCTGCGCCGCCCGAGCTGAGTATGCGCGATTGCCGTGAGGCTTCAATGGGAGACGCGAAGGAATTTGCAGCTGTTGCGCCTCCGTCACGCAAAATGCGGCGCGGGCTCACATGCCGATCTTGCGTTCCGATCTGTACGCTGCGACCTGCACATTCCGACCGTTACATTCCATGGCTCTCGAACACCTTGCTGCACGATCTCGACAGCTTGGCCCGGTTGGCTTGCAGGCAGCCTTGCACCGCGCCGTCATTGCCGAGATCCTTGCGGCACAGCCGCGAGGCGTCGCGCGAACAAGCGTTCTGCTCCTGCGGCGTGCCCATATGGCCTTGTGCGAAGGCGGGGGCGTTCGACAGGGCGGAGAGGGTGATCGTCGCCAGCAACAACAGGTTACGAGACATCGGCGGCTCCAAATCTGATGGGTCCAGTTCAACTCCAGTCTGAACCCGCCGCCTTGCCACTTGTTCCGCTCTGGCAGCCCGCAACCCCGCTATCCAAGGTTCCCGGCTCGCTGTAATAAATGCCCTCGCGTATGAGGAGCCCTTGATGAAACGCTACCTGGTGTTTGCGCTCGTTGGTCCGTTCGTCGGTGGATTTCTGCTGCTGCTGACGACCACCTACCAGTCCGGCTACTGGGCCGAGGCGCATCTCGGCGAGGTCGGCAAGCTGTTCGCAGTGTTCTTCAAGACCCTTCAATATAGCTATCTGTTCGGCTTGCTGCCCTCGCTGATGATTGGTGCGATCGACGACATCCTGCTCCATGTCAGGCGGGTCGGGCCGGTGCTGCGGATGCTGCTGATCGGCGTGTTCGCCTTTATCCTGGCCGCGATCACCTACGGCTCGCGCGGATCGGATTCGGGCGCGGTGCAGTTCATCCTGTACGGCCTGGTCGGCTTCGTGCCCTCGGTGCTGTCATCCTGGCTCGTGCATCATTATGTCGATGAGCCGCAGCCGGCGACGGCGGCGGGCTGAGCGCGCGACCATCGGACGGGATGCAGCAACCTCTGCTGCGCTCGTGAGTTTCACAATGGCCATGACCATGCAAGACGACGACATTCTCGTGCCACGCGGGTCCCGTTCCGGGGCGCAAGCGCGCGGCGATTTTTCCGGCCGCAAGGCGCGTGGTCCGATCATCGACCAGGAGGGCAACGAGGTCCGGCCTGAAACGGTGGAGCAGGGCTTTCGCGAGTTCCGTTTCGAGTTCGGCCAAGGCAATCCGTTCGGCAATCTGACGCGGGAACAGCGGATCCTCAGGCTCGAGGCGATCGCAAAACTGCTCGACGTCGCCTTCGTCCTGCCGGGCACCAATATCCGCTACGGCATCGACGGGCTGATCGGACTGATCCCCGTCATCGGCGACATCATCACCACCGCGATCTCGCTGTGGCTGGTGCGCGAGGCGCGTGCCTTGGGCGCGCCCTGGTACATCACTGCGCGCATGCTCGGCAATGTCGCGGTCGACGGCGTGGTCGGCATGGTGCCGTTCGCAGGCGATGCCTTCGACGTCATGTTCCGCGCCAACATGCGCAACGTTCGCCTCCTGCGCCGCTGGCTCGACAAGCAGCCGAGGGTGTAGCGGCGAGACTTAGGGCTCTCGCCGCGAATCCATCTGGTCGACATTGCGCAGGATTTCTCAACGTCGTCATTGCGAGCGCAGCGAAGCAATCCAGACTGTCGCCGCGGAGGGATTCTGGATTGCTTCGCTGCGCTCGCAATGACGGGATAGAGCGTGCCCCCAAACGCAAAAAGCGCGATGGCCTTTGACCATCGCGCTTTCCACGCACATCGGAGTTTTGCGAAAGCTTACGCCGCGTCGGCGTCGGTCTCGGCGGCCTGGGCCGGCTTGGAGCGCCGCGGCAGCGGGAAGGCTTCGCTCTCGTAGAGCGAGCGGATGCCGTTCTGGTCGAAACGAGCTTCCTCGACCTGCAGATACGCGCCGTTCAGCGAATCCGTCGGCAACTGCTCCATCGCGAACTGCACGGCTTCGGCGGCGGTGCCGAACCGGCGGTAGGTGAAGCCCGCGCGCTTCTTCTTGCGGATGGCGGCGGGGAAGAGCTCGGCGGAAGTGTTGAAGTTGAACGGACGCAGTGGACGCATGGTCAAAGACCTCGTGATCTTCTCTGGGGCTTTAAGCGCGTGGGGTTTGGGAGGGCAGGGGCCGCAATCGAGCGGGCCCGCCGCATGTCATTTTCGCCCCCTAATATAAGCCGATTTGACAAAATTGCGACCCCTGCGATGCGAGATGATGAATCCACGCTTGGCAGCTCCGCAGACGCGGAAACTACAGTTAATTCAGTGGGTTATATAGTTTACAATTTGCCAAGAAGCAGCAGGACGAGCAACACCACCAGAACGACGCCGCCGATCCCCATACCGGAATGGCCCATGCCGTAGCCATAGCCTCCGATCCGGCCGGACCAGCCGCCCAGCAGATAAATGATCACCAGGATGATCAGGATGGTCCCAAGCGTCATGGCATCCTCCCTGGCGGCCGCCGGAATGCACGCACCGGCTGCACCGCTGGAAGAGAAAAGCACATCGCGCCGTCGGGTTCCATCGGGGAACCCGGCGGCGCGCAATCTTATTTCGGCTCGAGCTTCAGCGCCGCCGAATTGATGCAGTAGCGCAGGCCGGTCGGCCCCGGTCCATCGGGGAAGACGTGGCCGAGATGGCCGCTGCATTTGGAGCAGAGCACCTCGGTGCGGATCATGCCGTGGCTGGTGTCCCGCTCCTCGTCGATATGGCTCTCGACCGCAGGCGCGGTGAAGCTCGGCCAGCCGCAGCCGGAATCGAACTTGGCGTCGGACTCGAACAGCACGTTGCCGCAGCCGGCGCAGACATAGGTGCCGGCGCGATGGTCGTGCTCATATTCGCCGGAGAAGGGCCGCTCGGTCGCCTTCTCGCGCAGCACCGCATACTGCATCGGCGTCAATTCGCGCCGCCACTGCTCTTCGCTCTTGATGACCTTGTCGTCGGTGGTTTTCGTCCTGGTATCGGGCATGGGTCTCCCGTTTTTTCTGATGATCTCGAGATCAGTTGGTGGCCTTGCTGGCGCTGACCAGCGTCGGCTTCTCAATGTAGTTATCCGCGAACAGCTTTTTCAGGTTCTCGACCTTCGGGATGTCGTTGAAGGCGATGTAGGGCTGGTTCGGGTGCAGCGTCAGATAGTCCTGGTGGTAGGCCTCCGCCGGGTAGAACGCTTCCAGCGCACCGACCTTGGTCACGATCGGCTTGCTGAACACCTTGGCGGAGTTGAGCTGGGCGATATAGGCCTCCGCGACCTTCTTCTGTTCGTCGGAGGTGGTGAAGATCGCCGAGCGATATTGCGTGCCGGTGTCGGGCCCCTGGCGGTTGAGCTGGGTCGGGTCGTGCGCGACCGAGAAGTAGATCTGCAGGATCTTGCCGTAGGAGATCTTCTTGGGGTCGAACTTGATCTCGACCGACTCGGCGTGGCCAGTCCGGCCGGTCGAGACGGTCTGGTAGTCGGCGGTCGCCTTGGTGCCGCCGGCATAGCCGGAGACGGCATTGACGACGCCGGCGGTGTGCTGGAACACGCCCTGGACGCCCCAGAAGCAACCGCCGGCGACCACCGCGGTCTGGATTCCGCTCGCTGGGCTAGCGTCCATGGCGGGGGCGGGGATCACGACGGCGTCTTCGGCGGCCCGGGTTGGTGCGGCAAAGCCGAGCGACAAGGCGGCGGTGGCGGCGAGCAGGGACAGGACGGAGCGGCGCATGGCGGATCCTCTTTCGGAAGGCCTGACAGTTTAGGGCGGTTGAGGGCTGGCGAACAGCCTGCCCGGCGTTTTCAGACACCTCAGATACGGGCGGGCCGGGCGGTTGTTACAGCCGGAGTGACACGAGTCCGTGAAAAGAAGCCGCGACGGGCGGCCCGGCTTGGCGGGGTCAGGAACTCCGGGCTAGATGAACCGGCACGATCGCTGGTCGACTTAAATGTGGCTGGAACAGACCTGACAACATGCTGCGCGTCGTCTCTCTGACATTTGTCATGCTCCTCGCAGGCATCATAACCGCCGCGGCGGACCCGCAAGCCGGCGACGACCTTGCCACCTGCAGGGATCGCCAGGCCGAGACCCAGGCGCGGACGACGGCCTGCGAGAACCTGCTCGACGCCAACCGCGTCACCGGCAAGGACAAAGCCCTCGCGCTCGTCATTCACGCCCAGGCGCTGATCGGCAAGCGCGATTATGACCCGGCGATCGAGGCGCTGACATCAGCCATCGAGCTCGATCCGGACAATATCGGCGCGATCAACGTGCGCGGCGTGGCCCATGAGCATAAGGGTGAAGACGATCTTGCGATGGCCGATTACAATCTCGCCATCCAGAAGCGGTCGAATTTCGGTTTTGCCTACAACAATCGCGGGACCATTCAGCTGCGCCGCGGCGCGCTGCAGAGCGCGCTCGACGATTTCAACCTGTCGATCAAATACACGCCGAAATTCCTGCTCGGCTGGACCAATCGGGCCCGTGTGCGCACGCTGATGAAGGACTATGACGGCGCGATCGCCGATTTCGCCGAGGCCGAGAAGATCGATCCGGCCGCGCAGCAGATCGCGGCCAATCGCTGCACCACCTACGGCCTGATGGGCAAATACGATCTGGCCTTCGCCGACTGCAACGGTCTGATCGAGAAGCAGCCGAGGAACATCTACGCGATCAACAATCGTGCCGATGTCAGCATGTTGAAGGGCGATTTCGACGCTGCGCTGAAGGACTACACCAATGTGATCCAGATCAGCCCGAACAATGTCCGCGCGCATTCCGGCCGCGGCCAGCTCTACGAGCGCAAGAAGGACCTCGCCCAGGCCCGCGCAGACTACCGCGCGGCGGCCTATTCGCTGACGAAATTCGACGAGTACGACGTCGCCCGCGCCCGCGCCATCGCTCAGGCGCGGCTCGCGGCGCTGACACCGCAAACATCTGCAGGCGCGCCGAGCGGCCGGCGCGTCGCGCTGGTCGTCGGTAACGGCGCCTACAAGAATGTCCACGCGCTGCCCAATCCGCCGCGCGATGCGAAACTGATCGCGGGCGTGCTGCACGATGTCGGCTTCCAGACCGTGATCTCCGTCAGCGACCTGACCCGCGACAAGTTCTTCGACGCGCTGAAGACCTTTGCCGACGAAGCGGAGAAGGCCGACTGGGCGGTGTTCTATTATGCCGGCCATGGCTTCGAGATCGGCGGCGTGAACTACCTCGTTCCCGTCGATGCCAAGCTCGCCGTCGACCGCGACGCCGAGACGCAAGCGGTCGCGCTGGAGCAGGTGATCGCGGCGGTGGGCGCTGCGCGAAAAGTACGCCTGGTGATCCTGGATGCCTGCCGCGACAATCCGTTTGCGCCGGCCATGCAGCACACGCTGTCGCTGAAGCTGGTCGACAAGGGCTTTTCCAACATCGAGCCCGGCGCCGGCTTCATGGTGGTCTACGCCGCCAAGCACGGCGAGACCGCGATCGACGGCGACAACGGCGCCGACAGTCCGTTCTCCACCGCACTCGCCCGCGAGATCAAGGAGCCGAAGGTCGAGATCCGGAAGCTGTTCGACATCGTCCGCGACGACGTCTGGTCCGCCACCAAGCACGTGCAACAGCCGTTCACCTACGGCTCGCCGCCGGGGCGCGAGGATTTTTATTTCGTCGCGGGGAAGTGAAATTTTGTAGTCCGGATGGAGCGCAGCGAAATCCGGGAATCGCGAGCGCGGAGCCAACCCCGCATTGCGCTGCGCTCCATGCGGACTACGGCAGCGCCGTAGGGTGGCAAAGCGAAGCGTGCCCACGCTGATTGCTTATGGAGAGAGATCGTGGGCACGGCGCGTTGCGCCTTTGCCCACCCTACAGCAGCGGAGTTTTAGACCACGATACTCAACCGTTTCGCCGCGCGTGTGATCCCCGTATAGAGCCACCTCGCCCTCGACTCCTGAAACGCAAAGCTCTCGTCGAACAGCACGACGTCGTCCCATTGCGAACCCTGCGACTTGTGCACGGTCAGCACATAGCCATAGTCGAACTCGTCATAGGGCTTGCGCTGCTCCCAGGCGATCTGCTCGATGCCGCCCTCGAAGCAATCGGCGCGCACCGAGACTTTCGTGACCTTGTGGCCGAACTCTTCATCCGGCGACAGCCGCATCGAGAGGATGCGCGATTTCGAGCGCGAGGTGTTGCGCGACTTGACGCGCCACAGGCCGCCGTTGAACAGGCCCTTCTTGCGGTTGTTGCGCAGGCACACCAGCTTGTCGCCGGCGACCGGAAACACGTCCTCGATATTCTGCCGCTGCCGCACCCGCATATTGTAGGCGCGTCTTGTGTTGTTGCGGCCGACCAGCACCTGGTCGGCGCCCATGACGCGATCAGGGTCGAGCTCCTTGCGCGAGACCACCTCGCTCTCGCCGTAACGGCCGATGTCGAGCTCGCGGCCCTCGCGCACGTCCATCGACATCCGCACGATCGGATCGTCCTGGGCCTGGCGATGCACCTCGGTCAGCATCGCGTCCGGCTCGGAATTGGTGAAGAAGCCGCCGCCCTGGATCGGCGGCAGCTGCGCCGGATCGCCCAGCACCAAGAGCGGGCAATCGAACGACATCAGGTCGCGGCCGAGTTCGGCATCCACCATCGAGCATTCGTCGATCACGATCAGCTTGGCTTTTGAGGCCGGCGCGTCGTCCCACAATTCGAAGCTCGGCTGCTCCTCGCCGGATTCGCGGGCGCGATAGATCAGCGAGTGGATGGTGGAGGCGTCATCGCACCCCTTGTTGCGCATGACGAGCGCCGCCTTGCCGGTGAAGGCGGCAAACTTCACCTCGCCGTCGACGCCCTCGGCGATATGCCGCGCCAGCGTGGTCTTGCCGGTGCCGGCAAAGCCAAACAGCCGAAACACCGGCGGCGTGCCGTTGCGCCCGGGTTTTGCCTTGAGCCAGTCGCCGACGGCCTTGAGCGCGGCATCCTGATGCGGAGTGAAAGTGGCCATATCTGTCTTGAGGAGGGGCGAAACGATGCGATTCGCCGAACCTCAAAACTAACCATTCCCCCCAAGGGTTCAAGCTCAGGGAGACCCGTTCCCGCGGCCAGCCTTCGAGACGCCCGCCTTCGGGGGGCCCTCAGGATGAGGACGGAGTGCGTGGCAGCAGTTTTGGCAGGCGCAGGTGCTGCTGGCCTCATCCTGAGGAGGCTGCGTAGCAGCCGTCTCGAAGGACGAGGCGCTCGCTCAGACCCGCCTACTGCCACCCCGGCACGCCGCGCATGTCGGGCAGATGGTGGGCGATACCCTTGTGGCAGTCGACGCAGGTTTTCTCCCGGGTGAACAGGAAGCGCTGATGCGCCACGGCGGCTCGGGGCGACTGTTTGGTGATGTCCATGGAATCGGCGCTGTGGCAGTTGCGGCATTCCAGGGAATCATTGGCCTTGAAGCGTGCCCATTCATGCGCGGCGAGCTCGAGCCGGTGATCCAGGAACTTCTCCCTTGTGTCGATCGTGCCAAAAATCTTGCCCCATACTTCCTTGGAGGCCTGCATCTTGCGCGCGATCTTGTCGGTCCAGTTGTGGGGCACATGGCAATCCGGACAGGTCGCGCGCACGCCGGAGCGATTGGTGAAATGGATGGTCGACTTCAGCTCGGCGAAGACGTTGTCCTTCATCTCGTGGCAGCCGGTGCAGAATTTCTCGGTGTTGGTCATCTCCAGCGCGGTGTTGAAGCCGCCCCAGAAGATCACGCCGGCGGCAAAGCCCGCCAGCACCAGCGTGCCGAGCGCGAATACCGTGCTCGGCCGCGACAGCACGCCCCACAGCTCGAGCGCGAAATCCCACGCGCGCGCGACGAAGCCGCGCTTGGCTTTGGATTCATCAGCGGTCGTCGTCATCGCCGGCCACCGGGGCTTGCACGCGACAGCAAGGTGTCGATGTCGGTAAAGTCGTTGCTCACCGGCGGCGTCGCCGTGTTCTGCGGCACGTGACATTCGGTGCAGAAGAAGCGCCGCGGCGATATCGAGGCCAGGAACTGGCCGTCACGGTCCATGAAGTGCGTGATCGAGACCATCGGCGCCTGCGATTCCGCCGTGCGCGCTCGCGCGTGGCAGGACAGGCACTTGTTGCCGTTGAGGTCGATCTGGTAGCCATCGATCGCATGCGGAATGACCGGTGGCTGCTCCGGATAATTGCGCGATTCCCGCTCGGACGTGTTGCGGTTCGGCAGCATCGGCGGCGCCGGGCCTTCATCATTCAGCGGGGTCGGGCCGCGCAGGCCCGAATTCACGGTCTGCGCGGTCAGCGAGCTGGCGCCGGCGGCGATCGCGCAGGCGAGCAGGGCGATGCCAAATCGTTTCATCATGACACGTTCACCCGCTCGATGCGCACGGCGCATTTCTTGTAGTCGGTTTGCAGCGAGATCGGATCGGTGGCGTCCAGCGTCACCTTGTTGATAAGCTTGGACTCGTCGAACCACGGCACGAACACGAGACCGCGCGGCGGCCGGTCGCGGCCGCGCGTCTCGACGCGGGCGCGGATGAAGCCGCGGCGCGAGACGACCTTCACTTCGTCGCCGCGGCGCAGCTTCATGTCTTGCGCGTCATCCGGGTGCATGAAGCAGACGGCCTCCGGAAACGCCTTGTAGAGCTCGGGCACGCGGCGCGTCATGGTGCCGGAATGCCAATGCTCCAGCACGCGGCCGGTCGAGAGCCAGAACGGATAGTCATTGTCGGGCGATTCCGCCGGCGGCTCGTAAGGCAGTGCGAAGATGCGGGCCTTGCCATCTGGGTAGCCGTAGAACTGCACGTCCACGCCCTGCTTGACATAGGGGTCGGTGCCCTCGCGGAAACGCCATTTCGTTTCCTGGCCGTTGACGACGGGCCAACGCAGGCCGCGTTCGCGATGATAGGCGTCGAACGGCGCGAGGTCGTGACCATGGCCGCGGCCGAACGAGGCGTACTCTTCGAACAGTCCCTTCTGCACGTAGAAGCCGAACGCCTTCGACTCCTCGTTGTGATAGCCCTGTTCGATCTCAGTCACGGGAAACCTGTCGACCTGGCCGTTGCGATAGAGCACGTCGAACAGCGTCTTGCCGCGAACCTCGGGCTTCTTGGCGATCAGCTCCTCGGGCCAGACCTCCTCGATCTTGAAACGCTTGGAGAACTCCATGAGCTGCCACAGATCGGACCTGGCTTCGCCCGGCGCCTGGACGAGCTGGTGCCAGAACTGCGTGCGCCGCTCGGCATTGCCGTAGGCGCCTTCCTTCTCCACCCACATCGCGGTCGGCAGGATCAGATCGGCGGCGAGCGCCGTCACGCTCGGATAGGCGTCCGAGACCACGATGAAATTGTCGGGGTTGCGGAAGCCGGGATAGGTCTCTTCGTTGGCGTTCGGGCCCGCTTGCAGATTGTTGTTGACCTGCACCCAATAGGCGTTGATCAGGCCGTCTCTCAGCATCCGGCTCTGCAGCACGGCGTGCGCCCCGGGCTTGTCGGGAATGGTGCCCTCGGGCAGCAGCCAGAGATGCTCGGCGTGATCGCGATGCTCCTTGTTCGTCACGACCATGTCGGCCGGCAGGCGGTGCGAGAAGGTGCCGACCTCGCGCGCGGTGCCGCAGGCCGAGGGCTGACCGGTCAATGAGAACGGGCTGTTGCCGGGCGCGGAGATCTTTCCGGTCAACAGATGAATGTTGTAGACGAGGTTGTTGCACCAGACGCCGCGGGTGTGCTGGTTGAAGCCCATGGTCCAGAAAGAGACCACTTTCGTCTTCGGATCGGCATAGAGCTCGGCGAGTGCCTCGAGGCGATTGAGTGGTACGCCCGACATCTGCGCCGCGTTCTCCAGCGTGTAGTCCGAGACGAATTTTACAAATTCGTCGTAGCTCATATCGGTAGAGTCGTTGGCTTTCGCCGCGCCCGTCGCCTTCTTCTGCAGCGGATGCTCGGGCCGCAATCCGTAGCCGATGTCGGTCTGCCCGCGCCGGAAGATGGTGTGCGCGGCGACAAATTCCTTGTTGACCCGGCCGGTCTTGATGATGTGGTTGGCGATGGCGTTGAGGATGTAGAGATCTGTCTGCGGCTTGAACACCATGCCGATATCGGCAAGGTCGAACGAGCGGTGCTCGAAGGTCGAGAGCACCGCGACCCGGACATGCGGCGCGGACAGCCGGCGATCGGCGAGGCGCGTCCACAGAATGGGGTGCATCTCCGCCATGTTGGAGCCCCACAGCACGAAGGCATCGGTGGCCTCGATGTCGTCATAGCAGCCGGCCGGCTCGTCGATGCCGAAGGTGCGCATCATGCCGGCGACGGCGGAGGCCATGCAGTGCCGCGCGTTGGGGTCGATGTTGTTGGTGCGGAAGCCGGCCTTGAACAGCTTTGACGCCGCATAGCCTTCCCAGATGGTCCATTGGCCGGAGCCGAACATGGCGACGCCGTTCGGCCCGCGCTTTTTGATCGCCTGCTTCCACTTCACCTCCATGATGTCGAAGGCTTCGGTCCAGGCGACAGGCGTGAACTCGCCGTTCTTGTCGTACTTGCCATCAGTCTTGCGCAGCATCGGCTGCGTCAGGCGGTCATGGCCGTACATGATCTTGGAGAGGAAGTAGCCCTTGACGCAGTTGAGGCCGCGATTGACCTCGGCCTTGATGTCGCCATGGGTGGCGACGACGCGGTTGTCCCTGGTCGCGACCATCACCGAGCAGCCGGTGCCGCAGAAGCGGCAGGCGGCCTTGTCCCATTTCAGTTCCGATGAATCGCGCTCAGTGACGAGATTGGCGGCGAGCGCGGGCGCCGGCATGCCGGCAGCGGCGGCCGCGATGGCGGCGGCTTCCAGCTTCAGCACCTGGCGGCGGTCGAGCTTGGACGATGACATAATGGTGGCTCTCCGGTCCCTCAGGTTTCGATGGCGTGAAAGACCAGCGCCGCGGAGTAGACGTCGCGCAGCGACTGGATGGTGTTGAGCAAGGTGCCAAGGCTGCCGGCGTCGGGTGCCTCGGTCACGACGACGAGTTTTCCTCTGCTGTCGCGCCCGTGTATCTCGCAGCCGGGAAGCCTCGCGATCTCGGCTTCGACGTCAGTGAGGCGCTCGGGACGCGCCTGCACCAGAATGCTGGCGATCTCGCAGCCCGGAGGGGAGATGACGGCAGTGCTGAGCACCCGGCCGGTGATCAATGCACGGCGATTGAGTTTGGCGTGAGCCATGATGCCTGTCTTTCGCTTCTCGGGATCAATGCGGCGAACTTGGTGGCCCCGGCGGTCCGGCGAACATCTGGTAGATCCAGACGCCCAAGCCGTAGGAGCCGACCGTTCCGACCGCGAGCACGGGCATCACGATCGCGGTCAGGAACAGGAACGCCAAGATCTCCATGCGCTTACGGCGCACGCGCGAGGTCGCCTTGTCAGGGGCCGACATATTCGGTCTCTTCGGGATGTCAGGGGAATCGGGACGGCATCCGGGCCGTTGCCTTGCTGCATGTTTGATGCAGCAGGCGGGTTGACGCCTTGATCTGGATCAACCGTTCAAGTTGCTGATGTCGCGGTCGCCAAAACTGCAGGTGCTACCACGGCCAGCGCAATTTTGGATTGTGCACGCGCGAAGGCGATGCGAAAATCGAGTTTCTAACCAAGGCGGCAGGGTGTGATGGGGCTCACGGCCATCGATCTCGGGCTTCGCGGCGCGGCCAGCGGCGTGTTCCTGTTGATCATTCTCGTGGCGCTGCAGCGTCGTGCCGCCAGCCAGCAGGCCTTGCTGGGCATGGCCATGTCTGCCGGCGGCGCGTTTTACGCCATCGCGACCGCCCCGTTCTTTCCCGAATCGTCGTGGTGGTGGGTGTTGCCGATCCTGTCAGGCCAACCGGCCCTGTTCTGGCTGTGGGCACGTGCAGCGTTCGACGACGATTTCGTGCTGAGGCGATGGCACGGCGCTGTGTTGCTGGGCATCGTGGCCTTCGGCTTCGTGCTCACGCTGGGCTGGGCTTACGCGCCCGCTTTGGCCAGGGTCGGCGGCCGGGGCCTGGCGCTGGTCAATCTGGCGCTGGCGCTCGCGGCCGCGGTGCAGACAGTCAAGACCTGGCGTGCCGATCTGGTGGCGCGGCGCCGCCGGCTGCGGCTGGCGATACTGGCAATCAATGTCGGGCTCATCATTGTATTCGTCGGCGCCGGCTTCGCCGCAATTCCCGTCGCTGTCCCCGGCGCGCCGGGCAGCCTTCCCGTCGCGCTCGTCCTGTGTGTGGTGGCGATGATGGCGGGAGTGACCTCTCTCGCCACGCCGCCGGCCGTGCCCGCCAATGACGCCACGGCAGCCATCGCATCGGGCGATGTGCGCGGGGCAGCTCGTGCTGCGACGGCTCGGGTCGTGGTCGACCCGATCCTGCTGCGGCGCCTCGACCAGCTGATGAGCGTGGAGCGGACCTACCGGCAGGAAGGTCTTGCGATCGGGGCGCTGGCGGCGCGGCTCCAGGTTCCCGAGCATCGGTTGCGCCAGGCTATCAACGAGGGTTTGGGCTATCGGAACTTCAATGCGTACCTCAACCATTATCGTATCGAGGATGCCAAACTGGCGCTCTCTGATGTGACGCAACGGGAGGTCCCGGTGCTGACCATCGCGATGGATGCAGGCTTCCAGTCGATCGGACCTTTCAACCGCGCCTTCAAGGCGGAGACCGGGCTCACGCCGACCGAATTCCGGCGCGAGGCGCTGAGCCGGCCGGTTTTCGCTGACATCGGCGCGCCGCAACGAGAAATCGGCTAGCCGATTTTTGGATCGGGCGAGAGGAGCGCGCCCTGATAGGACAGATTGTGCGGCAGAACGCCAGCCACCGAGAGCCCCGTCCATGTCCCATTCGAGCGCAGTCACTCCCGCATCCGAACGTCTTCACGCTCTCGATGCCTTGAGGGGCATCGCGCTGCTGCTTGGCATCGTCCTGCACGCGACATTGTCGTTCGTGCCGTCCTCGCCCCGGTTCTGGGTCATCCAGGACACCCATCCAAGCCTGATCCTCAGCCTGCTGTCTTTCGCCATCCATGTCTTCCGGATGACGACGTTCTTCCTGATGGCGGGCTTCTTCGCCCGCATGAGCTTCCATCGCCGCGGCGCCTTCGACTTCGTCAAGGACCGGCTGCAGCGGATCGCCCTGCCGCTCGTGATCGGCTGGCCGCTGCTGTTCGTGCCGATCGCCCTGGTGATCAGCTGGGCCGGAAATTTTCCGAATGGCGGTTCAATCCAATGGGCGTCCAGCTGGCTGCCGCCCTTGCCGAATTTCCGCCTGACCCATCTCTGGTTTCTCTATGTGCTGCTCGAGCTCTATGTCGCCACGCTGCTGCTGCGCGGCGCGATCGTCTGGCTCGACGCGTCGGGCTCGCTGCGAACGGTCATCGACCGCGTCTTTGCGCGCATCATCCGCAATCCGCTGGCGCCGCTGGTGCTGGCGATCCCGATCGGCGTCGCCTTCTGCCTCGACCCAAGATGGGTCAATGTGATGGGAGTGAGGACGCCGGATCAATCGCTCATCACCAATGCGCAGGCCTGGATCGGTTTCGGTACCGCCTTTGGCGCCGGCTGGCTGCTACATCGGCAGATTGATCTGCTGCGGATCCTCGAGCGGCGCTGGCTTGCCCATCTCCTGCTTGCGCTCTGTCTGATCATGATCGGCTTCGTCGTGTCGGGCGTGATGCTGTCTGCCCCGGGTGCGCCGAAACTGCCATACAGTTTCGCCACGCTCCGGCTTGCCTCCGCCATCCTCTATGCGCCCGCGATCTGGATAACGACCTTCGCGGCGCTCGGGCTGGCGCTCCGTTTCATGTCCGGCTTCAGCCCGACATGGCGCTATCTCGCCGATGCCTCCTACTGGCTCTATCTGATCCACCTGCCGATCGTGATGGCGTTGCAGGTCGCGCTGTCGCAGCGCGACTGGCCCGCTTTGGTCAAGTTCGCAATCATTCTCGTCGTCGCTATTCCGCTGATGCTTGCGAGCTATCATCTGATGGTGCGCTTCACCTTCATCGGCGCGGTGCTGAATGGCCGCCGCGCAACGAGGCGCGTTCTCCCGCAAGGCGGAATTGCGACTGCGTAGACAGCGCCGCCTCACGCATTAAGATGATCGCAACAAGAACAAGCGGGCAAGAATACCGGGAGAGGCGTCATGAAGTTCGGCATCTTCTATGAGCTGCAACTGCCGCGGCCCTGGGTGGCCGGCGACGAGCTCGCCCTTTACCAGAACGCGCTCTCGCAGATGGAACTCGCCGACCGTCTCGGCTACGACCATGCCTGGGTGGTCGAGCATCACTTCCTCGAGGAATATTCGCACTCGCCTTCACCGGAATCGTTTCTTGCCGCCGCGAGCCAGCGCACGAAAAACATCCGCCTCGGCCACGGCATTCTCCAGCTCACCACCAACCATCCGGCGCGCGTCGCCGAGCGTGTCGCGGTGCTCGACCTGCTCTCCAACGGCCGCTGCGAGTTCGGCATGGGCGAGAGCGCCTCGATCACCGAGCTGACGCCGTTCGGCCGCGACATGGAGACCAAGAAGGAGGTGTTCGAGGAGGCCGTTGCCGCGATCTTCCCGATGTTCAAGGACGCAGGCTCGGAGCATCACGGCAAATATTTCGACATCCCCTTGCGCAACGTCGTGCCGAAGCCGGTGCAGAAGCCGCACCCGCCGCTGTGGATGGCCTGCTCGCAGCTGCCGACCATCGAGCGCGCCGGCCGCCACGGCTTTGGTGCGCTCGGCTTCCAGTTCGTCAGCGCCGATGCTGCGCATGCCTGGGTGCACGCTTACTACAACGCCATGACGAAACGGCTGCACAAGCTCGCCGACTACGAGATCAACCCGAACATGGCGCTGGTGTCGTTCTTCATGTGCGCCAGGACCGATGAAGAGGCGCGTGCCCGCGCCGACGGCGCCACCTTCTTCCAGTTCGCGCTGCGCTTCTACGGCGCCGCGCAGAACCGCCAACGTCCGGCGCCCTACACGGTCAACATGTGGGACGAATATAACAAGTGGAAGCGCGAGAATCCCGAGGCGCAGGAGGCCGCGCTGCGCGGCGGCCTGATCGGCTCACCCGAGACCATCAGGCGGAAGCTGAAGCGCTTCCAGTCGTCGCATATCGATCAGGTCATCCTGCTCAATCAGGCCGGCAAGAACAGCCACGAGCACATCTGCGAATCGCTCGAGCTGTTCGGCCGCGAAGTGATGCCGGAGTTTCAAAACGATCCGGCCCAGGCCGCCTGGAAGAGCAGCGTCATGAGCGGCGAAATCCAGCTCGAAGAGATCGATACTGAGGCGTTCACGGACCGCTACGGCAAGCTCGCGATCAATGTCGCCCCGGTGAAGGCCGCAGCCGGGTAGGGCCGCCCGCCTCCACGTCGTCGTCCTGGCTTTCGCCAGGACGACTCCGAAGTGCTGCGCTTGCTCGCTGGGCCTCGTCACCTGAACTGCGGTTGAAGTTCCGCCAGCTCTATTGCGTCTTTCTGTTGCCGCTGAAGATGAACGCCGCCTGAAACAGGCTCCCGCTGTCGGTGCGCACCTCGACCGCAACGTCTTCCCGTTCATCCAGGCTCGCGAGATCGCGCGCCAGTCCTGCCAGCGTCTCGGCTGCTTCTACTTCAGCTTCGCGCTGAGTTGGAAACTCCAGCCCTTCCTCGTCGGGATAGAGCCCGGTGCTGTCCCTGATGTCGAAATAATAGCGCATCACCGCATCACCCTCTGATGTGGCCCTGCTTCAACACCAGCCTTCGCAGGCGGTTCCTGATCGGCGAGGGCGCCACCAGGTTCAATGCGAAGCTGATAGGGACAGTGCAGCTGTCGCTTCTCACCTTGGGGAGATCGGAGCCTGGCTCGCAGACGCCGACGTCTGTGGAAGGGGTGGCTTGCGTTCGGGGAGCTTCTTCTTCGGAGGCGCCGGCAACAAGCCTTCCCTGATGGCCTGCTTGCGGGCGAGCTTGCGGGCCCGCCTGATGGCTTCGGATTTCTCGCGCGTCTTTCTCTCCGAAGGCTTCTCGTAAGCGCGCCGCTGTTTCATTTCGCGGAAGACGCCTTCCCGTTGCATCTTCTTCTTCAGGACACGAAGCGCCTGGTCGACATTGTTATCGCGGACAAGAACCTGCATTGAAACTCCTCGCTGGGCTGCAAGATGGAATGATCCTGCACGCAGCCGATTGCGCAGGAGACCGGTGACGGGTGGGAGAATGAGGGCGACCGCTGATGTCTTCGCCGGCCTCGAGCGCGCAGGTTTGCGTGTTACGGCGATGCGGTTCAGTGGCGACGACGTGACCACCCCCGCGCGGCCAAGTCAATCGATAAAGGCCTTCGCGCGCGCCGGTGTTCCGTCTGGAATGGCGCCCGAACAGCGTCAAAACCGCCGCTTTGAAAACAAATTGGCCGTATTCCTTGCAAAAGCGCAGATGTCGTGTATATTCACGTCATTCGATTAGCCGCTGTGCCTTGTTGATCGCGCCTGCGGGCTCCTTTTCCAAAGACATCGACGAAGTTGAAACGACCGCGTGATTGTCGCGCGGCACGCGCTTGCGCGCTTTGGAGAAGAACATGACGACAGGTACAGTGAAGTGGTTTAACGGCCAAAAGGGCTTCGGATTCATTCAGCCGGACGATGGCAGCAACGATGTGTTCGTTCACATCAGTGCGGTCGAACGCGCCGGCCTTGCGGGCCTCGGTGAGGGCCAGAAGGTCAATTTCGAGGCCAAGACCGACAAGATGCGGGGCAAAGTCAGCGCAGAGAATCTCTCGCTGGCCTGATCTCGTAGCGCCGTTTCACGGATGTACTGAAACGGCTGTGATGCCCGCTCGATCCCTGGATTGAGCGGGTTTTGCCCATTGCACGACAGGGTGAAGGATGAACGCCAGGAAATCGGCTGTACCGTCGCCCGAGGCAATTGCGCGCTCTCATCGCCAGCGTCTGGCGGCCGAAGAGGGCGCACGGGCGATCGCGGATGTCGAACGGCAGGGTGTCGAGGTTCGCAAGAACATGGCGCGACTGCGCGAGTTGCGCGAAGCCAAGGAAGCCGCTGACGCCGTTATTGCAGCAACTTTGCCAGCACCGGCGCTGAAGAAGCGTGCAAGGAAGTCGCCGCGATAACCCAGGTCAATCATCGTCTCAAGGATCGTCCCAAGCCGGAGTGCTGATCGTGCCCAGAGCGAAGTCGGACGGCGGTGGAACCATCACCTTCACGCTCGCGCACGGCGCGGCGCGGCAGATATGCAGACTCACGACGACGTTCCAGACCGACAAGCAGGCCTTTAGCTATCTCCATAAATATCGCACCGAGTTCGAGCGGATCGCGCGGGCGCGCCTCGCTTCCGGAGAGCTTGAAGACGGGGTCGTCGTTCTCTCGATGCTCTAAAGCTATTTGGAAGACTCTTTTGCGCGGTCTTCCCTCGCCAGACGCTCCGCCTTCAGGCGCTCGCGATTTTCCTGAAAGGATTGCTCCGCTCTCGCGAAATCGGTCATTGGCTTGGCTTTGGCGGTCGTCTTGAAAGCATTGTTGGCGTCCCGCAGATGGCGGGCCTTCGCGTCTTTTCTGATCATAGTCCCTCCATGAGCCCGACGATCCTCCGCCGGGATCTTGCGACCTGCGCCCCGTCAGGACGGTGCCTGCAGTCCAGGCGAAGTCAGCCACTTGTTGACTTCGCCGGCGACGTCAAGCTGCCGCGCTTTTTGCAAGAGCTCGGTGCGGCGGATACCAAGGGGCATTTCCTTGGCCTGCTGGCGTAAACTGATCGCCTCTTGCGCCAGGCGATATTCGAATGTGTTCGATTGCTCCGGGGATCGTTGAGTTGACATGCTCATGCTCCGCTGTGGGGATTGAGCGGGAGCGCGACATGCGTTCACATCACCGATAGATGCCAAGAGCCGCTCGATGGCGATAAGACTGTGCGCTGTTATCCGCGGGATAGCGAGCGCTTTGTTCGAGTTCCCGGCAGGAACAGGGACGCGCCGTCATCTTCTGTTGCGGGCCGATGGTGGACACGTGCTGTCGCGCAATATCAACGTGGCGGGAAGCTCGATATCCTTGCGCACCGCGGACTTCTCCGTCGTCATCAGTGCAATCAGCTCGGCGGCCGCGCTGGCGCCGAGTTCCCGACGCGGCTGCACAATGGTGGTCAAGGTCGGCTCGCAATAATCCGCATAGGGAATGCCGTCAAAGCCGACGACGGAGAGATCGCGCGGGATCCGCAATCCCCCCGACTGCACGGTCTTGATCAGGCCGATCGCCATCTCGTCATTGGCGGCAAACAAGGCGGTCGGACGAACCTCCGGGCTGAGCGCAAGCAGCGCCCGGCCGGCCTCGACACCGGTTCGAAATGTGAAATCGCCTGACATGATCAAGCCGTCCGCGGCAGCAATGCCGGCCTCTTTCAGGGCCTGCTTGTAACCTTCGAGGCGCTGTCGTTCCAGGATCGTCGATTGCGGTCCCGACAGATAGGCGATGCTGGTATGCCCGAGCTTGATCAGATGCCGCACCGCCTCGCGTGCGGCGCCGACATTGTCGATGCAAACCTGCGGGAAGCTCGCGCCGGGAATATATTCGCAGGCTCCCACCAGCGGCACGTGCGCGTCGCGCAAGTCGCGGTCGCGACTGCGGATCACGTGACCGCACAGCAGCAGCACGCCATCGGCCTGACCGGCACAGACCAGATCGACATAGCGCGCTTCCTTCTCGGGCGGACCGGCCAGATTGGCAATGACGAGACCGTAACCGGCGGCCGACAGCGTATCGTCGATGCCCTGCAGGATCTCTGCGAAGAACGGGTTGGCGATGTTGGGCACTGCCACGAGCACCACCATGGTCTTGCGGACGCGCAGATTCCTTGCCGAGATGTTCGGCGTGTAGGAGGTGTCGCGGACCGCGGCGAGCACGCGGTTGCGCGTTTCCTCGCTCACCACTTCGGGCCGCGCCAGCGTCCGGCTCACGGTCGCGACCGACACGCCGGCAAGCCGCGCAACGTCGGCGATCTTCGCGGGCGGCCGACGGCCCTCCTTGGTGCGCTTGCTCATCTGCTGATCCAGACTCGGGCGGCCCGACATGCTTTGCCGTCGCCGCTTGCAAATTTCTACGGTTGTGATACGATCATATGTAATCGATTACATAAGCCTGTAAAGGGTCATCCGCCCGCAAATGGGCCTACACGGGAGGGAAGTCATGAAGCGCACGCTGCTTGCCGCGGTGGCCGTTGCCACGACGGCGCTTGTCTCATTGCCGGCCAACGCCCAGGAGATGAAGGCGGAGGTGATCCACTGGTGGACCTCCGGCGGTGAGGCCGCCGCCGTGAAGGTGTTTGCCGACCAGTTCACCAAGGCGGGCGGCACCTGGATCGATAGCGCAGTCGCCGGCGCGGCGAACGCACGAAACGCAGCGATCACCCGCACCGTTTCCGGCAATCCGCCGACCGCCATGCAACTCAACACCGGCAAGCAGTTCGACGAATTGGTGGAAGGCGATTTGCTCGCCGATGTCGATGCGGTCGCAGCCGACGGCAATTGGAAAGGCGTGATGCCCGCCGCGATCATTGCCGCGGCGACCCGCAACGGCAAGATGTATGCGGTGCCGATCAACATCCACGGTCAGAACTGGCTCTGGTACAACAAGGCCGTGCTCGCCTCCGTCGGCGCCGACGAGCCGAAGAGCTGGAATGACGCGCTCGTCATTCTCGACAAGCTCAAGGCCGAGGGCAAGGTGATCCCGCTGGCCTTCTCGGGCCAGAAGAACTGGGAGCAGAATCTGTTCAACGCGGTCATGATCGGCGTCGGCGGCGCGCAAATGTGGACCGGCATCCTCGGCAAGCGCGACGCGGCGCTGGCGCAGAGCCCCGAGTTCAAGACGGTCGCCGTCACCTACAAGAAGCTGAAGGACTATGTCGATCCCGGCGCGCCCGGCCGCAACTGGAATGACGCGACCAACATGGTCATCCAGGGCAAGGCTGCGATGCAGATCATGGGCGACTGGGCCAAGGGCGAGTTCGTCGCCGCCGGCAAGGTTCCCGACAAGGATTATGGCTGCACCGTGCTGTCCAATGGCAGCGGCGGCTATGTGATGGGCGGCGATGTGTTCGTCTTCCCGAAAGCGAAGGACCCCGCCACCACCAAGGCGCAGATGACCTTGGCGAAATTGATGCTGACGCCGGAGACGCAGATTCAGTTCGCGCTGAAGAAGGGCTCGATCCCGGTGCGGAGCGATGTCGATGCGTCAGCCCTGGACGCTTGCGCCCAGAAGGGCATGCGCTATGTCGCCGACAAGGCCCAGCAAATGCCCTCCGGCGACATGCTGGCGCCGCCCGCTCTGACCGGCGCGCTGCAGGATGCCATCTCGCAATATTGGAACACCAATATGAGCGCCGATGAGTTCTCCGCCAAGGTTGCTGCGGTGTTGAAATCCGCAGAGTGATGCCTCGCAAGGGGCGGCCGGCGAATGGTCGGCCGCCTCTCCTGATCCGTCGATCCTTCTCCAACCCGGCGACACGATGCGTCTCTCGCTGACCTCCCGATTGTCCGTGTTCTCGGCGCTCCTGCCGGCGCTGATGGTGATGCTCGTCGTCTATATCGGTGCCACGGGCTGGACGGCGTGGATGTCGCTGACCAATTCGCGGATGCTGCCGAACAACAACTTCATAGGCTTCCGGCAATATCAACTGCTGTTCAGCAACGATCGCTGGCTCACCTCGGTCCACAACATCGTCATCTACGGCGTGCTGTTCGTCTCGCTGGCGCTGCTGATCGGGTTCCTGCTGGCGGTCGCGATCGACCAACGGGTGCGAGCCGAGGACACCATCCGCTCGATCTACCTCTATCCCTATTCGATGTCCTTCGTGGTCACGGGGCTGGTGTGGCAGTGGCTGCTGAACCCGACGCTCGGCGTCCAGTATGTGCTGCGCAGCTGGGGCTTCGCGGGTGCAAGTTTCGACTGGATCGTGCGGCCGGAGACCGCGATCTACTGCCTGGTGATCGCCGGCGTCTGGCAGGCCTCGGGCCTGGTGATGGCGATCATGCTGGCGGGTCTTCGCGGCATCGACGATGAAATCTGGAAGGCGGCGCGGGTTGATGGCCTGCCGAAATGGCGGGTCTACATCTCCATCATCATCCCGATGATGGGCGCGAGCTTCGCGACTGCGGCTGTGCTGCTCTCGACCGCCGTCGTGCGTCTCTACGACCTGTCGGTGGCGATGACCAATGGCGGCCCCGGCATCGCGTCCGAAGTGCCCGCCAAATTCGTCATGGACCATCTGTTCGAGCGGGCCAACATCGGCCTGGCGACCGCGGCCGCCACCACCATGCTGGTGACCGTGATTGCGGTGGTCGCGCCCTATCTCTATTGGCGCGCGCGCAAGGGAGAGGTGCGATGAGCGCGATCACTCTTGGCGCGGTCAGGCCAAGACTCAGGCCAAGGCGCATCAGCCCGGCGCGCTGGGGCCTCTATGCGTTCATCCTGATCACGGCACTGTATTTCCTGCTGCCGCTTTACGTCATGATCGTCACGTCGCTAAAGCCGATGGCGGAGATCCGGCAGGGCCATCTGCTCGCGCTCCCGGCCTCACCGAGCCTCGCGGCATGGGTCAAGGCCTGGACGTCGGCCTGCACCGGCCTCACCTGCGAGGGTATCAGGGTCGGCTTCTTCAATTCGCTGCGAATATTGCTGCCGTCGGTGGTGATCTCGATCGTGGTGGGATCGTTGACCGGCTACGCGCTGTCGCTGTGGCGCGTGCGCGGCGCAAACATCCTGTTCGGCGCGATGATGATCGTCGCCTTCATCCCGTACCAGGTGTTCATCTACCCGCTGGTGCGGGTGTTCTCGTTCACCGGGCTCGGCCAGTCGCTTGCCACCATCGTGACCATTCACACGATCTTCGGGCTTCCGACCATGACGCTGCTGTTCCGCAACTACTTCGCCTCGCTGCCGGTCGAACTGTTCAAGGCCGCGCGCATCGACGGCGCCGGCTTCTATCAGATCTATGCCCGCATCATGATGCCGATGGCGACGCCGATGATCGTCGTCGCGGTGATCCTGCAGACCACCGGCATCTGGAACGATTTCATCCTCGGCCTGGTGTTCGCCGGCCGCGACAATCTGCCGATGACGGTGCAGCTCAACAACATCGTCAACTCGACGCAGGGCGAGCGCGCCTACAATGTCGACATGGCGGCCACGCTTCTCACCGCATTATTGCCGCTCGTGATCTATTTCGGCTCCGGCCGCTGGTTCGTTCGCGGCATCGCCGCGGGCGCTGTGAAGGGCTGAGGCAACATGGAACGCTCCAACGTCGATATCACGAAGCTGCAGATCGGCTTTGGCGGCTTGAAGGTTCTGGAAAACCTCGACCTTCATGTCGACGCCTCCGAATTCCTCGTGCTGCTCGGCCCCTCCGGCTGCGGCAAGTCGACCCTGCTGAACGCCATCGCCGGACTGATCGAGGTCAAGGGCGGCCAGATCCGGATCGGCGATCGCGACGTGACCTGGGCCGAGCCGAAGGATCGCGGCATCGCCATGGTGTTCCAGAGCTACGCGCTCTATCCGCGCATGAGCGTGCGCAAGAACCTGTCCTTCGGACTTAAAGTCGCGCGCACGCCGCAGGACGAGATCGACAGCCGAGTCGGCGAGGCCGCAAAGATGCTGCGGCTGACCGAGCTGCTCGACCGCCGTCCGTCCGAACTCTCCGGCGGGCAGCGCCAGCGCGTCGCGATCGGCCGCGCGCTGGTGCGTCATGCCGGCGTCTATTTGTTCGACGAGCCGCTCTCCAATCTCGATGCCCAATTGCGCGCCGAGCTCAGGGTCGAGATCAAGCGCCTGCACGCGCGCCTCGGCGCCACCATGATCTACGTGACGCACGACCAGATCGAGGCGCTCACCCTTGCCGACCGTATCGCCGTCATGCAGGGCGGCGTCATCCAGCAGCTCGATACGCCGAAGAAGATCTATCGCGAGCCGGCCAACCGCTTCGTGGCCTCCTTCGTCGGCTCGCCGGCGATGAACTTCCTGCGCGGCCAGATCGTTCGTGACGGTGGCCCGGTGTTCACCGCCGGGGGTATCAGGTTCGACCTGAACGGCTACGCGTTCCGCATCCCACCATCAGATGCGCCGGCCGTCCTCGGCATCCGCCCCGAGCACATCGAGATCGTCGGCTCCGAGCATCCCTCCGCCGTGACGGCGCGTGTCGAGATGGTGGAGCCAATGGGCGCCGACGCGCTGATCTGGTGCCGCCTTGCCGACGGGACCGCGTTCTCCTTCCGCGCCGATGCCGATGCAAAGGCGGGTGCGGGCGATAGCCTTGCCTTGCGGTTTCCAGCCGAAGCTTTCTCACTGTTCGACGATCAGAGCGGACAGCGTCTTTAACTCCGCAACCCACCTCGCACGAGACTCCAGCATGACCACGCCGATCAACCACCTGTCCTTCCAGCTCTATTCCGCCCGTTCGATCGAGCCGCTCGAGGCGCAGTTCAAACTGCTTGCCGGCCTCGGCTACAGGATGGTCGAGCCCTGGGGCGCGCTGTTCAACGACCCCGATACGTTGAAGCGGCTGCTTCACCAGTACGACATGACAGCGCCGAGCGCGCATGTCGGGCTCGACCGGCTGCGCAGCGACGCTGTTGGCACCGCGAAGCTCTGCAAGGGATTGGGGATCGAAACGATCTTTGCCCCGGCACCGCCGCCTGGCGAACGTGAGGGCGGCGAGACGGAGTGGCGCGGCATCGGGCGCGAGCTTGCCGCGATCGGCAAGGCGGTGACAGGCGAGGGGCTGCGCTTCGGCTGGCACAACCACCATTGGGAATATGGCCGCACCGCGAGTGGGCTGACCTATCTCGAATGCCTGTTCGAGGAAGCACCCGAGCTGGTCTGGGAAGCGGATCTCGCCTGGATCGTGCGCGGCAACGGCGATCCCGTCGCCGAAATCAGGAAGCACGCCAGGCGCCTGGTCGCCTGCCACATCAAGGACCTGGCACCTTCAGGACAATGCCTGGACGAGGACGGCTGGGCCGATCCCGGCCACGGCACCATGGACTGGGCGGCATTGCTGGCCGCGATGAAGGAAGCGAACGTGTCGCTGTTCGTCGCCGAACATGACAAGCCGAACGACGTCGCCCGCTTCGCGCGCCGGGCGCGCGAGACCGTGGCCGCTTGGAACTGATGGAATGAGTGACATGAGCAAGCTCGGCGTCGGCGTCATCGGATGCGGCAACATTTCGACGATTTACCTGCGGAACATGCCGAACTTCCGCGATCTCAGGCTGGTCGCCTGCGCCGACCTGCGCCCCGAGGTCGCGCGCGACCAGGCCGGGCTGTTCGGCATCGAGGCCTTGACGATCGGGGCGCTGCTGGCGCGTCCCGACATCCAGATCGTCGTCAATCTCACCACACCCAACGCGCATTTCGCGGTCAGCCACGCCGCGCTGACCGCCGGCAAGCATGTATTCGGCGAGAAGCCTATCACGGTCGAGGCCGCCGATGCAGCCGCGCTGGTCGCCGAAGCTGCGCAGCGCGGGCTCAAGCTCGGCTGCGCGCCCGACACGTTCCTCGGTGGCGGCGGCCGGACCGCGCGCGAGCTCGTCGATGCGGGCAGGATCGGCAAGGTGCTCTACGGCACCTGCTTTCTGATGTCGCACGGCATGGAGCACTGGCACCCCGACCCCACCTTCTTTTTCAAGCCTGGCGGTGGACCCATCCTCGACATGGGGCCTTATTACCTGGCGGCCCTGATCAATCTGTTGGGATCGGTGACGCATGTGCAGGGGCGCGCGAGTTCCGGCTTTGCCACGCGGCTCGTCTCCTCGAAGGGACCGATGAACGGCAAGTCGATTACGGTGGAGACTCCGACGACGGTGATGGCTCTTCTTCACTTCGAGACAGGCGCCGACATCGTCTTCACGATGAGCTGGGACGTGTGGAAGCACGGACATGCACCGATCGAGCTGTACGGCACCGAGGGATCGCTGCGCGTGCCGGATCCGAACTTCTTCGGAGGCGTGGTGCAATATACCGAGAAGGGCAGCGACTGGATTTCGCTCGCAGCCGATGACCGCGCGTTCGGCAAGCCGAATTGGCGCTCGCCGAACTGGCCCGATCACATGCCGAGCCAGGCCAATTACCGCTGCCTCGGTGTCGCTGACCTCGCAAGCGCGGTGTTGCATGGCACGCCGCATCGCGCCTCCGGCGCGCTGGCAAGCCATGCGCTCGAGGTGATGCACGCCACCCTGAAGGCGGGTGTCGAGGGCGGCGAGATCGCCATACATTCGCGCGTCGATCGGCCCGCCGCCATGTCCGAGACCGACGCCCTGGCGCTGTGGGCGGCGGAGACGTTCTGAGGCCCGACAGGGGTGGCGGCCTCGCCCTATCGTTGCTCAGGCCGCCACGCGAAACAAACAAGAAGGAATCATGCGATGAAGATGATCAAGGGACCGGCAATTTTCCTCGCCCAGTTCGCATCCGACACAGCGCCGTTCAATTCCTTCGATTCGATCTGCAAATGGGTCGCCTCGCTCGGCTATATCGGTGTCCAGATCCCGAGCTGGGATGGCCGGTTGTTCGATCTGAAGAAGGCGGCGGACTCGCAGGATTACGCCGACGAGGTGAAGGGTATCGCCGCCCGTCACGGCCTCGCGATCACCGAGCTTTCGACCCATCTCCAGGGCCAGCTTGTTGCTGTTCATCCGGCCTACGACGCCGTGTTCGACGGCTTTGCCGTGCCTGAAGTGCGCGGCGATCCGAAAGCGCGCACCGAATGGGCCGTCGACCAGGTCAAGTCAGCGATTCGCGCCTCGAAGCGCCTCGGGCTTAACGCGCACGCGACTTTCTCGGGCGCGCTCGCCTGGCCCTATATCTATCCGTGGCCGCAACGCCCGCCCGGCCTCGTCGAGGAGGCCTTCGACGAGCTCGCCAGGCGATGGCGACCGATCCTCGACCATGCCGACGCGCATGGCGTCGATATCGCCTACGAGATTCACCCCGGCGAAGATCTGCACGACGGCGTCTCCTATGAGATGTTCCTCGAAAGGGTGAACAACCATCGCCGCGCCAACCTGCTCTACGATCCCTCGCACTTCGTGCTGCAGCAGCTCGACTATCTCGACTACATCGATATCTACCACGACCGCATCAAGGCCTTTCACGTCAAGGACGCCGAGTTCAACCCGACCGGGCGGCAGGGCGTCTATGGCGGCTTCCAGGGCTGGGTGAACCGGGCCGGCCGCTTCCGCTCGCCCGGTGACGGGCAGATCGATTTCGGTGCGGTGTTCTCGAAGCTGACGCAGTATGATTACGGCAGTTGGGCGGTGCTCGAATGGGAATGCGCGCTGAAGCATCCCGAGGACGGCGCGCGCGAAGGCGCCGAGTTCATCAAAAACCATATCATCCGCGTCACCGAAACAGCCTTCGACGATTTCGCCGGCGCCGGCACCGACGTCGCGATGGTCCGCAAGGTGCTCGGCATCTCCTGAAAGCGAGGCGACAGATGGCAATCGAGGCAGGCAACGAGACCGGGGGGCACCGCCGTATCCGGCTCGGCATGGTCGGCGGCGGGCAGGGCGCTTTCATCGGTGCGGTGCATCGCATTGCTGTCCGGATCGATGACCAGTTCGAGCTCGTGGCCGGTGCACTTTCATCCGAGCCTGGTCGCGCCAAAGCTTCGGCAAAGGAGCTCGGGATCGCCGTGGACCGCGCCTATGGCAGCTTTGAGGAGATGGCCAGAGCGGAAGCCGCCCGGCCTGACGGCATCGAGGCGGTCTCGATCGTCACCCCCAATCACATGCATGGCCCGGTGGCAAAGGCCTTCCTCGCAGCCGGCATCCACGTGATCTGCGACAAGCCGCTGACCACGACCGTCACGGAAGCCGAGGAGCTGGCGGCGCTGGTGCAAAAGACCGGCAAGGTCTTCGTCGTCACGCATAATTATGCCGGCTATCCCATGATCCGTCAGGCCCGCGCCATGGTGGCATCAGGCGATCTCGGCGAGATCAGGTTGGTCCAGGCCGAATATCTCCAGGACTGGTTGACGGAGCGGCTTGAGGCCACGGGCCAGAAGCAGGCGGCGTGGCGCACCGATCCGGCCCGCTCGGGCGCCGGCGGCTGCATCGGCGACATCGGCACTCATGCCTATCATCTCGCATGCTTCGTCAGTGGGCTCCAGCTCGACGAATTGCTCGCCCAGCTCTCGACCTTCGTACCGGGCCGGCTGCTCGACGACGACGTCCAGATCCTTCTGAGGTGGAAGGGTGGTGCCAAGGGCATGCTTTGGGCGAGCCAGGTCGCGGTCGGCAATGAGAACGGCTTGAAGCTGCGCGTCCACGGCACCAAGGGCGGCCTCGAATGGGCTCAGTCCGATCCGAACTATCTCTGGTTCACGCCCTACGGCCAGCCGAAGCAGCTGCTGACCCGCGCCGGCGCCGGCGCGCTGCCGGACGCGGCCCGCGTCACCCGCATCCCCTCAGGTCACCCCGAAGGCTATCTCGAAGGATTTGCGACCATCTATGCCGAAGCCGCGCGCGCAATTCGCGCCGCCGCATCAGGCGTCAAACCCGATCCGGCGGTGATCTATCCGACGGTGCATGATGGGCTTGCCGGCATCAAGTTCATCGACGCCGCGGTGAAATCATCCGCGGCCAATGGCGCCTGGGTCCGCGTCGGTTGATAAGCTCCGCCCGCGAGGGTTGCTGACAATTGAGTCTGCTGTTGGCCGTCAGCGACGTTGCCGAGCTCTTCGTTGAGGTCCGCTCGGTACGGCAAGGCGGACCGGATTTGTGCCCGTTGAGTTCTTCGCATTTTGACCCGAAGGGACCAATAGTCGATGACACATCCTAACGCCTAAGGCACAGCTTTGCGGCGGGTTGCGCGGCGTTCGGATTGATCAGAAATGACAAAGGCCGATCAACTATCAGCATACGTTCGCTTGGCTGCGGAGCGTGCCATGGGCCTCGCTCGGCGACTTCAGCCGCCTAGCGACGCCCGGCAGCTTTCGAGTCTTCCTTCTGGATCCCGAGGTCTTGTCGTTTGGCCCCTTTCGCCACCGGAAGCCGCCAACCACGTCTGATCGCCATGACCCGAAGCAGGAAGCATGAAATCAGCGCGACTGTCGTCACCGCAGCCACCGGTAGCTGCAGCATGTGGCCGATCACCACGATGGCAGCTGCCGCCAGCGCAGCGACCGCGTATAGGTCGGCGCGCAGGACGGTCGGTATCTCGGCGAGCAGCACGTCGCGCACCATGCCGCCGCCGATCCCGGTAACCATTCCAAGGACGGTGGCCATCACAGGATTGAGCCCGAACGATAGCGCCTTTGACGAGCCTGCGACGGCAAAAAGGGCAAGTCCCGCTGCGTCGAGATAAAGCACCGCGTTCGACATCCGGACGATGACGGGCGAGAAGTAGAAGGTGACGAGCCCTGCGAGGAGCGAGACGCCCAGATAACGCCAGTCGCCGACGGCTCCCGGAGGCACCGCGCCTATCAGGAGGTCGCGGGTGATACCCCCCGAGTTTCCTGCTGCGAAAGACAAGACCATGACGCCGAAGAGGTCTAGACCGCGCTTGGTCCCCGCCAATGCCCCGCTGAGTGCGAAGACGAAAGTCCCGGTCAGGTCGAGTACGACAGGCAGCTTGTCCATCACTCGGCTTTCCTTGCCTTAACCCTCGAGCGAGCGAGGGCGGTCCGGCGCTTAGCGTTCACTATGCCGTAAGCCAGGCGCGGGCGGCAACGACCAGCGCTTCGACGCCGGTCCGCAGCGTCGGGTGAAGAACGGGTGCGAATTTGGGACTATGGTTCACCGGAAGTTCGTTGATTCTATTCGCATGCTTGGCCTTCGCGTAAATTTCCGGATCGGTGCCGCCGACGAACCAGAAGACCGAGGGCACATGCCATTCTGAACCGAACGATCCGAAGTCCTCGCTGGCAGGGGCTGGTCCCGTCGCCCGGACACGGTGGGCGCCAAAGTGACCCCGGAATGCGTCCACCACCCGGCTGGTGGCTTCCTGGTTGTTCACGTTCAGAGGGTAGCGATCGATGGTCGTGATTTCCGGCGGCCGCGGCGCACCAGAAGCTGCTGCCTCGGCATTGGCGATTCGCTCGATCGCAGCCAGTACCCGTGAGCGCACGCCGGCATCGAAGGTCCGTACGTTCAGCTTGATGATGGCTTCGTCCGGGATGACGTTTTCCTTGGTGCCTGCCTGCAGGACGCCCACTGTCAGCACCGCGGCGTCAGCGGCAGCCAGCTCGCGCGAGACGATGGTCTGCAGCCGTAGCACGGTCGAAGCGGCCATCAC
Organism: Bradyrhizobium sp. BR 10261; assembly: GCF_019455395.1. Taxonomy (NCBI): domain Bacteria; kingdom Pseudomonadati; phylum Pseudomonadota; class Alphaproteobacteria; order Hyphomicrobiales; family Nitrobacteraceae; genus Bradyrhizobium; species Bradyrhizobium sp. BR 10261. The sequence continues at coordinate 117,823 of NZ_JACOFQ010000011.1, read as the reverse complement.
GACGGGATCAATGCTGGCCTGCGGCATCGAGCCGTGGGCGCCTCGTCCGAACAGGCGTATCTGCAAGCTGTCCGCCGCTGACGTGATCGCGCCGGCGCGGCCGGCGACCGTGCCGGAAGGGCCAACCATGACATGCTGGCCCAGGATCACGTCAGGTTTTGAAAAGCGCTTGAACAGACCGTCGTCAATCATGGCCTGCGCGCCTTCGCCCGTTTCCTCCGCGGGTTGGAAGACCGCCATGAGCGTGCCCCGCCAAGAGGCCTTGGCTTCCGCCATAAGCTTGGTGGCGCCCGCAAGCCATGTGACATGCATGTCGTGGCCGCACATGTGCGACACTGGCACCGTATTGCCGTCCTTGTCCGTCGCCGTTGCCTTGCTCGCATACGCAAGGCCAGTCGCTTCCTGGATCGGCAGCGCGTCCATGTCGGCGCGCAGCATGACCGTGGATCCCTGGCCGTTTCGAAGAAGTCCAACGACACCGGTCTTACCTATACCGGTGGTCACTTCGTAGCCGGCGGCGCGAAGCCGGTCCGCCGCCAATCCCGCCGTGCGAGTTTCCTGCATGGAGAGCTCCGGATGCGAGTGTACATCCTTGTAGACAGCTTCCAGATCGGGAAGCATTCCGTCGAGGGTTTGCAGAGCCTTGGTCTCGCTCATGGTTCCGATCCTTGTGAGATTTCGCCGAGCTAACTTACGGCGGTCTGGGATAGTCCATGGTCGCTTTTCCGTTACCGCTTGGTGTTGGCTACGATCCACGATTCAAATGCATCCATGAACTGCTGCAGGAACTTGCGCGTCCCCTCGTTGACGAGCTTGCCATCAGCGTCGAAGAGCTTGTCGGCTCCGCCGAGATAGGCTTCCGGCTGCGGCATCGCTGGCACGTTAAGAAACACCAGAGACTGCCTCAAATGGTGGTTAGCACCGAATCCGCCGATGGCTCCCGGCGAAGCGCTGACGACTGCTCCAGGCTTGCCGTTCCAAGCGCTCCTGCCGTACGGACGCGATCCGATATCGAGCGCGTTCTTCAGTGCGGCCGGCACTGACCGGTTGTGCTCGGGCGTGACGAAGAGAACGGCATCTGCAGCCTTGATGCGCTCACGAAAAGAAGTCCATACAGCAGGCGGCGCCTCGTCACTATCTTGGTTGTAGATCGGGAGGTGGCCTATTTCGATTTCACTGAGCTTCAATGACGCGGGGGCGAGCTGGCCTAGCGCATTCGCCAGTTTGCGATTAATAGACTGTTTCCGGAGACTGCCAACGAGCACCGCGACGTCGCGTGTTTCGGTCATGGTATGCCTCCTTCGGCATCATTGATCGCAGACGCGCCAATTCATCAAAACGCAAGCGGCGCCGCATCCTAATTCTTCAGCAGAAAATCGTCATCTGCGCTCGTCCGGTAGGAGTGCAAGTCACCCCCTCAACGGACAGAACCGTCCTGGTGCTTCCGACTACGCCCGGCCGAACATGCCAGCCCTCGTGACCTTTTTGAGCGACTTCTTTGCTGGTGAGCCCATCTTGCATCCCGAACCTGCAGAGGTTCGCGCTGTTCCAACACAACACCGTGCTCGCCGCCCACGGGGTCATTGATAAATCCTATCGTTTCACGAGTCCGGAATTGTCCCGAAGGCGAAGGTCGGCTCCGCTGTCCCGTACGTCGGCAGCCGGGGTTAGACCGGTCATCCCAAAAGCGCGGCCAAATCGACACGAATGACCCTAACCGGACACTACAGCTACGAGAACTTTGTTAGAGCGTTCGCCTGCGCCGCTTGGCCCAAACACCTCGGACTTTCGATCGTTTGCGGCTGCTTCTCTCGACAGTCTCCAGTACCCGGGCGCGGAGATTCCGAAGTTCTGCAAGTTGAGAGTTGAGAAGCCAGACCCGTTGGTTCAAGATGACCATACGGTCGCAAATCCGCCCACGACGACTCATTATAAGCCCCAAGAGCTGCAACTGCTGAAAAATACTGACGTCGTAAAAGCACGTTCAGTTGGAGGCTAGCGTCGTTTTACGTAAAAGATGTGAAGCGGCACACATGCGGCAGGAAAAGTATTCTTGAGTGCAGCCGTCATAAATCCGTAATGTTAGGGCACAGAGCTTCTCGTGGGTGCCGGCCTTGTCTGTTGTGGCATCGTCGCCAGTATGGGAGTGCGACATGACGGAAATCACGCAATTGCAGGAAGATCGACGCAGCCGTTTATTGGAAGCCGCGAGCCGTGAGATGGCGCGGTTTGAGCGGCAAGAGAGCGAATTTCGCAAGAAGGATCGCGAGGAGCGCGCGGCCGCATTACGGCTTCCATTGGACGAGATCAATTAGGTGCGTCACATCACCCTCATCTGGCTTCTTTAGCGTGAACGTGCGCCGGGCCGCCCCCTCGTGCTTGGGACCTCCCCGTCCATGCGTTTGACGGTGGGCGGGGAGCTTTTTTGACCGTTTCAATTGGCAACCTCTTTCACTTCGAGACGTAGGCTGTTGGCCCTTCAGCGAAGTTGCGGCGGGTCTGACGGCGGCGCGCTCATCGAGGCAGAGCGGACCAGATTTGCTCGACCTGAGTTCTTCGCATTCTGACCCACGGCTGACCGCTATCGATCAATGTTCCGCGCCGAAGGACTGCTCTCTGATCGTTTTCTCCCAATCAGAAACCAGGTCCGCATCGGTCCTTTGCCTCGAACTTCGATTGTACCGCGTTCCTCTAAGTCAAAGCGATCGGCCAGCAGGTCGCGCGTTGTCGGCGCAATCTGAATCTTTCCCGCCTCTCCCGTGGATTCCATTCGTGAGGCAATATTCACCGTATCACCCCATACGTCGTAGAAGAACTTGTGCGTCCCCACTACGCCGGCCACGGCGGGCCCAGATGCGATGCCAATGCGCACAGGTACCGCCCTCCCTTTGGGATCGATCAGCCCCATCAGCACGTCGCGGATATCGATTGCAAGATCGGCCAGCGCTTCAGCGTGATTGGGAAGCGGCTTCGGCGCGCCGCTCACCACCATGTATGCGTCGCCCGTCGTTTTGATCTTCTCAAGACCGTGGCGCTGCACGAGATTGTCGATATTTGTATAGACCGCGTTGAGGAAACGAACGAGGTCTTCCGGCTTCGTATCGCTGGCGCGCGCGGTAAAGCCGGCCATATCGGCGAACAGGACAGAGACTTCCGGATAGGCGTCGGCGATCTCCGCGCCGGCATTGCTCTTCAGTCGTTCGGCCACGCTGTGAGGCAAAATGTTGAGCAAAAGGGTTTCCGAGCGGCTTCGCTCGTATTCGGCGGTCTCTTCAGCGCGCTCCATTTGGCGCACCGCATAGAAGATAATGGTATACAGAACTCCGGCAGTGAAGATGACGCTGCCGGAGAAGCTGGTCATGAACATTAGGGTGCGTGACTCGAATCCTGTGTCACGAGGCAACACAACTTCGGAGATGATGATCATCGCGACGGACGCGACCGCGAGAGCGATGGATAGCACGTAACGTTCGGTGCCGAGGATCAGGATGGATAGCGCGGCTATCGTGAGATAGCCGAAACGTTCGCCACCACCGGTGCCGACCAGCGACGTAACCCAGAAGATCACCGCAAACGAAACTCCCCCGAACACTAGCGGCGCTGCAAGTGGGCTAAAGCGGTGTAGCAAGGGAGTCGATGCGTACGCCAATGCTACAAGGGCATCGACCGCAGCGACCTGCCATTTGCCACTTAGCAGTCGCACGAGCGTCATTGTCCCGGGAATCACTGCAGCAAGCCAGGCCGCGAGATTGAAGGCGCGCAACCGCCGTGCCACCCTTTCGGGATAGCGTTCAGTTCCGAACCGAATATTTGGAATAAGTCGCAATTGCTTGTGCTGGTGCTACAATGCTCCAGCATTTGCCGATCTTCTGGCGCGGTCAAGTGGGTGGAGTCGGCTGCGGAGCACAACAGAAAAATTTGGTTCGCGGAGAGCTGTTGGCCCACCGCTGCCCAGTGGGATGCTCGTCCAGGCGTCGGCTGTCACATGTATACCGGAAACGGATTGCGGCGCTCTGGACCGCCGATTTTGACCCATCTCGGACATTGAGACTTGGAGCCATCATACGAAACGCATAGCATTATTGATGTGACGAGGAGGACGACGCATGAAACGACGACAGTTTATCAAACTGGTCGGTAGCGCGGCGACCTCATGGCCGCTAGTGGCGCGGGCGCAGCATCAGGCCATGGCGGTGATCGGCTATGTCGATGGTTCGAGGGTGGCACTCACGGGTACTCAACAGCTTTTGGCCGCTATTCGCAAAACATTGGCGGCCAACGGATTTGTCGAAGGAAAGAACTTCCGGTTCGAATTCCGAGAGGCGGAGGGCCAGTTTAACCGTCTTCCGGGTCTGTATCGAGAATTGGTGGACCAAAAGGTCACCGTCATCGTAGCACCATCGACGGCTCAGCTTGAGGCCGCCAGATCAGCAACACAGACCATTCCGATCATTTTTCTGACAGGGCTTGATCCAGTCGGAAAAGGGTTTGTCGCCAGCATAAACAGACCAGGCGGCAATCTCACCGGCGTTTTCAACCTTGCTTCATTGACTACTGGTAAGCGCGTGGAAGTTTTGCAAGAATTGGTTCCTTCTCTCAGGAAAATCGCTTTCCTTACAAATCGTCAGGATGTGGATCTCAGTCAGGCGGAAGCTAAGGCGGCCCAAGAAGCCGCGAGTTTGTTCCACCTAGACCTTTTAGTCGTGAGCGCCTCAAACGCAGACGAGTTGGAAGCGGCGTTCGAGACCAGCATTCGGGAAGGTGTGGGCGCTATGGTCGTTGGTTCGAACGCACGTTTTTATGTGCTCGTTAGACCCTTGGCCGCACTGGCTACACGTTACCGCTTGCCGGTGATTCACATATGGCAGGGCGCTGCTCGCGAAGGAGTGCTTGTCAGTTACGGGGCAGATCAAGATGAAAGCTGGGAGCTGGTTGGTTACTTTGTTGCGCGCGTAATCAAAGGCGAGAAGGTTGCAGACATTCCGGTGCAGCAACTATCCAAGACTAAAATGGTGATCAACTTAAACACCGCTAAGACTTTCGGCATTACGGTCCCCGCATCGCTACTGGGCCGCGCCGACGAGGTAATAGAATAATAGGCAAGTCGCCTATTGGCCCTTAGCGTCGAACCTTAACCCTCGGGCTGGCGTCGGCTCTTCGGGGTAGACCGGATGTGGTCGCGGTCATGGCCAATCGACGCGAATGGCTCAGAGCGGACGCCATCCGTGGTGCCTCCCCACCGAGTCTAAGCTGAAACCTCCGCTATTGCTTTTTCTCGCCCCGCATGTCCTGGCCGTTCTGGTGAAGAACCAGGTGAGAGATTTGCGCGGCATCAGTTGCGAAGAACTCCAACTGGGCGTCCACGACCTTCGTGAAGAACCTGCTCTGAGACTCAGGAAAGAGCGGGATTTTTCGCTGATGGGGCGCCTGCGACATCAGCTGTCCATCCTCCAGAGTGATGGTGAGCGAGAATGTGAGCGTGAGCTCGTAGATGCCGGTGTAGGTCGAGAGGATGGCTGGATCGACCTTGACGCTCGTCCGGACGATCGGATGAAAATCCGGCCAGCCATAGACCGAGGCGATGCTGCGCAGGATCTCGCTGGCCAATAGCTGACCGCCTTGCGCGTTGGTCATGATGACCGCTCCATTGCCACTCTGCTCATAGGCGGCGAGCACTGCTTCAAAACCCTCGTCGATGCCACCGTGCGAGAAGAAGGGATTCTCCGGCGAGCCGCCGATCGGTAAACCCAGACCATGGTTGCCTAGACCGGCGACGAGCATCTGCTTGGTCATCCTAGCCGAAAGCACGCGATTCGAGTCCCCGCGCAGCGAACGCTGGATCTCGATTGCGTATCGCGCAAGGTCGGTCGGCGTCGTCCAAAGTCCGGCAGCCGCCATTTCCGGATAGATGTGGAAGCCGCCCTCTACGGGGGTGCCGTTAGCTTTATAGGGCGTTGCCGCGCCGGAGCGCAGCTCCATTGGCAGCGGTTGTTCGTAGGTGCTGCGGACCATGCCGATCGGCGCCAGCACAGTGTCGTGCATGAGCTTGGGGAACGGTTGATGCGAGACGTCGAGCAGCAATTGCTGCATCACCGTGTAGCCGCCGCCGGAGTATTTCCAACGGCTTCCCGGAGCAGCCTCCAGGCGAACGGGGGCGGTGTTGGCTGGCTTCTCTCCATCCAGGACTTGGACGAGCGTGGGAATCGGAGCACCTGCCGCGTAGCCGGGAAACCCGTGCACAGTGAGCCCGGCGGTGTGACTGAGCAACTCACGTAGCGTAACCACGGCTCCTGGCGCAGCCGCGCTTGCGGGAATCCTCCACGAGGTCAGTGCCTGATTGACGTCCGAGTCGAGCGCCAGCTTGCCTTGCTCGACGAGATGAAGCGCAGCCATCGCCGCGACGGGCTTGCTGATGCTGCCGGCCTGGAACAGGGTATCGGCCGTGACGGGGCCGCCTCCGACTTGTGCGACGCCAAATCCCTGCGCCCATTCGATGGCGCCATTATGGATCACGGCAATGCTGACGCCCGGCACTCGATAAGCGGCCATGCGGTCGTGGAGCGCTTGACACGCATGAGGATCGTCCTTCTCCACGACCTTCGTCTTGAGGCACGTGGCGACATCATTGATACGACGTTGGATTTCTGGCGAGGGCATCGTCTGAGCCACGATCTCTTCTGGTTGAAAGCATAGTCCGGCGACGCATAGCAATGCGGCCAACAGGCGTAGTCGCGGCACAATCATCGGTTGCTTCCATTATAGCAATCGACCTTAGCTTAGCCCGACCACGTAAACGAGAAGATTCTGCAGTTGGCCGATCAGCGAGGTCGTGGAGCGCATCGGCAACCTTCGCTTCATGTGGCAAGGCGGACCAACTCAGATTGAAGTCTTCGCGTTTTTGATCCATCGCCGAACTCGGTAGGCCGAGGTGGGCGGCGCGGTGGAAGGCCATTTCGCGGCCGGCGTGGTGCTGATGGGCCATGCCAGCACGCGGTCTTGCTGCGCTTGCACACCGGGTCCAGGCTGGAAGGACGGCGCGCCATCAAGCAAATTCGCAACGCTCCGGCTTTTCCGGGCGGCGAAATGCTGTAGGCTGCGAGTTGTGCGGGCTCAGGCCCGCCACTTCAATAAAAATGTACACGGGAGGGACCTATGGAGATTCGGAAGCTTGCGACAGCTGCTGCGTCGGCCGTCGCCTTGTGCGCCTGGTCGGGCATCGCCAGTGCCGGCCCGTATGACGGCGTTACGATCAACATCCTGACGCGTCCGGGGCCTGTCATTGCCGGCGCAGTGTCCCAGCGCGGCAAGGAATTCGAGAAGCTGACGGGCGCCAAGATCATCGTCAATGAAGTGCCTTATGCCGAGATCTTCCCGAAGGTTCAGCAGGACTGGTCCTCGGGAACCAATTCCATTGATGTTGCGGTCTTCGCCGCCGGCTGGGGCGTCGAGCTCGCGGCGGCAGGGCTCCTCGAAAACCTCGATCCCTACATTGCGAAGGACAGCAAGATCGATCTCCAGGACATCGCTCCCTATTTCCGCGAGTTTGCCCAGAAGATCGGCGGGCATACGATGGTGATCCAGGTCGATGGCGACTTCCAGATGGTCTATTATCGCAAGGACATCCTGGAAAAGAACAATCTGCAGCCGCCCAAGACCTGGGACGACTATCTCGCCATTGCCAAGGCGATCAACGGCCAGGACATGAGCGGTGACGGCAAGCCCGGCTACGGCTCCTGCATCTTCAAGAAACGGAACGCGCAGAGCTATTTCGCCGTGCAGACGATCGCTTCGACGATCGTTCAGACCCAGGGTACGGCCCAGGGCTTCCAGTTCGACAACGCCACGATGAAGCCCCTGGTCAACAATGAGGGCTGGAAAAAGGCGTTCGAACTCTACAAGGAGACAAGCAAGTACGGACCGCCGGAAGAGCTGAACATGGACATCGGCGACACAAGGGCGTTGTTCAAGTCGGGCCGCTGCGGCCTTCTGATCGAATGGGGCGATCCGGGTCCGCTCCAGCTCGAGGACGACGCAAAGGGGATCAAGAACAAGCTCTACGCCACCAATGTCGGTTCGAAGGAAGTTCTTGACCGCAAGACCGGCAAGCTTGTTCCGGTCAGCAAGGAGTCTGCACCCTATGCGATCGACGGCGTCAACTATGCTCCGTTCTCGGCCTTTGGCGGCTGGGGCGGCGCCGTCAACGCCAAGTCCGATCCCAAGGTCAAGCAGGCGGCCTACGACTTCCTGTCGTACATCAGCCAGAAAGAGCAATCCAACGTCGACGTGACCATGGGCTGGACAGGCTTCAACCCTTACCGCCTCAGCCAGCTCAAGAGCACGGACCTTTGGGTGAAGTCGGGCATGGATGAGGGTCTCGCCAAGAACTACATGGGCGCCATCAACAATGCCCTCAACAACCCCAACATGGCGTCCGACCTCAAGATTCCCGGTGCGCAGCAGTACACCGGCGTCGTGCTCGACACGGAGCTGGCGCGCTACATGGCCGGCGAGATCACCGTGGACGAGGCCTTGAAGAACATCGAGGCCGGCTGGGAGAAGATCACCAAGGACTTCGGCCGCGACGAGCAGATCAAGCAGATGGCGCTCGCCGTCGGTCCTGCGAAGTGAGCGAGCCTGATGTCTGAGGTTACAGTGACGAGCCAGCCGGGGATTGCCCCGGCTGGACTCTCTCGGGGCGAAAGCTGGGGCGAATGGCTTGACCGCCATTCGAGAACGTTTTTCATCGCGCCGGCCGTGACACTCGTCCTGCTCTTTGCGATTTTCCCGACCTTCTACACCATCGTTTTCGCGATCAGTCATGTCAGGTTCTCCGCCACCGGTCTCAAATTCCGGACGGTCTGGTTCGAGAACTTCGCGGCCCAGTTTGCCGGCAACCAGCAGGTTCACTTCCTCGGCCGCTTCACGACCATGAGCGTCGCCGGCTGGGTCTTCAGCCTGCTGATTGCCGGCGCTCTGTTGTGGTGGCTCTATCGCGCTGTCGTCAGCGGCGTCAGCTGGGTTGGCCTCGCCGGGCGGCTGATCAGCGCCGCCATGGCCATGTTCATCGCGCTCCTCTTCGCCGCCACGCTGCTGTCAGGCAATCAATGGGGCACGCTGCTCAATACCCTGTTCTATGTCGTCGTCGGCTGCTCCATCCAGTTCGTCATCGGCCTGATGCTGGCCTTCCTGTGTTCGCAGCCCGTGAGCGGCAAGAATTTCTTCCGGGTCCTGTTCTTCATCCCTCTCATGATCACCCCCCTCGGGGTCGGCTATGCCTTCAAGATGATTCTCGATGTGACCAAGGGTCCGTTCCAGCCGTTCTGGCAATTGGTCAGTCTTGGGAATTGGGCATGGTCGACCGATGCCTGGGCCGCGCGCTGGTTTGTCATCCTAGGCGACTCCTGGCAGTGGATCCCCTTCATCTTCATCGTCTTGCTGGCCGCACTGGAGAACGTGCCCAAGGATCATGTCGAGGCCGCTCAGGTCGATGGTGCCTCCAGCTTCCAGATCTTCCGCGAAATCACCTGGCCGCAGATCCTTCCGGTCGCGGCAACCGTCATGCTCATCCGCATGATCGAGGCGTTCAAGATCGTGGATCTGCCGAACATCATGACGGCGGGAGGGCCCGGGATCGCGACCGAGTCGATGACGCTGCATTCGCTGTTTCTCTGGCGGTCCAACAATATGGGTGATTCCGCCGCCGTGGCATATCTTCTCCTGATATTGACCGTGGTCGTCTGCTCCTCGTTCTTCAACTATGTGGTCGTCAAACGGTTGCGCAGGGCGCGGGCATGAGCGGGGCGACTGACAGGATGTCCAGGCCGCAGCGGTCCCTCAGGCAACGGCTGTTCGAGCCGCCTGCCGTGGGCAAGATGTCCCCTGTGGCCAACCTTGTGGCCTGGGCCATCCTGTTGTTCTGGTCGCTGTTCGTGCTGTTTCCGATCTATTGGGTGGTCATTACCGCCTTCAAGGATGCCTGGACCGTCAGCAACGGGCCGTTCTTCATCCCCTTTGTCGATTTCCAGCCGACGCTGAAGGGTTGGACGGCGCAATTCGCGACGGACCCCTATTGCGATGCCTATTCGATCGGCCGCCAGCTTGTCCTGCTGCTCAACAATCTGTTCGCCTTCGTTGTTTCGCCCGTCATCAAGATCGAAAGGATGGAGCCGCAGATCTGCAAGGTTTACCTCGCCTATACCAATTCCTTTGTGATCAGTTTCGGCGCCACTGCGCTCTGCATTGCCGTCGGGTCCATGGCCGCCTACGCCCTGGCGCGCATCAGCTACAAGCCGAAGTTCGGGAATATCGTGATGTTCGTGCTGCTGGCCCTGTCGGCCATCGTCGCGTCCAATTATTTCGACGTTCACTGGGCGATTTCAGGCGCCACCGGCCTCGCTTTGTTTTTCCTTCTGGCCCGCAGCCTGGGGCGTCGTTTCAAGACCACGCTCGGAAACAACGACATCCTGTTCTGGATCGTATCCCAGCGCATCTTGCCGCCGATCGTCGTCATCATTCCCGTCTACATGATGTTTCAGTCGGTCCGCATGATCGACACGCACTTCGCGCTGATCATCGTCTATGCGGTCGCCAATCTGCCGATCGTGGTCTGGCTCATGCACGACTTTTTCGCCAATCTTCCCGTTGAGCTGGAGGAATCGGCACAACTCGACGGCTCGTCACGCTTCGAGATCTTTTGGGACATCGTGTTGCCCTTGACCCGTCCGGGGCTCGCTGCAACCACCCTGCTGACGCTGATCCTCAATTGGAACGAGTATCTGTTCGCGATCTTCCTCACCACCGCGCGGGCCCTGACCATGCCGATCATGGTTGCCGCCAAGAACACGGGCGAGCGGGGCATCCTATGGTGGGAGATGTGCGCCATCATCATGATCATGATCCTTCCGGTGATCATCATGGCCATCGTGCTGCAACGCTATATCGCCAAGGGCGTCCTGCTTGGCGCGGTCAAGGGATGAGCGGATGAACAAAGCGATGTCAGGTCCCGCTCGCCAATTCCCGGTTCGCCAAGTCCCGGTCCGTCAAGTCCCGGTCCGTTTCGACAAGGTGCGGAAATCTTTCGGGAGCGTGAAGGTGCTCGAGGAATTCGATCTGGAGGTCGCGCCGGGCGAATTCCTGGTGCTGCTCGGCGCGTCGGGCTCGGGAAAGACCACTGCGCTGCGCATTCTCTCCGGGCTCGAGACCGCCAGCGCTGGCCGCGTCTTGATCGGCGACCGCGATGTCACCGACATCTTGCCGAAATACCGCGACATCTCCATGGTATTTCAATCCTACGCGCTTTACCCGCACAAGACCGTGGCCGAGAATATCGGCTTTCCGCTCAAGGTTCGCCGCATTCCCGAAGCCGAGCGTGCCGCCGCGATCAAGGAGGCTGCCGCCCAGGTTCAACTTCAGAGCCTGCTCGATCGCTATCCCCGCGAGCTATCCGGAGGTCAGCGTCAGCGGGTCGCGCTTGCCCGCGCCATCATCCGCCGCCCCTCGGTGTTTCTGATGGATGAGCCGCTTTCAAATCTCGATGCCAAGCTTCGCGGTCACATGCGCGCCGAGCTGAAGCACATGCAGCAGTCGCTCGGCATCACGACGATCTATGTGACGCACGACCAGATCGAAGCCATGACCCTGGCCCACCGGGTCGCGATCCTGGAAAAGGGCGTCTTGCAGCAGCTCGACACGCCGGCGAACACCTACAACGATCCCGCCAATCTGTTCGTCGCCCAATTCATCGGTTCGCCGCCGATGAATATCATCCATGGGGCTCTGGACGGCACAGCCTTCATGGGCCATGGCGCCCGGCTGACATCACCGGTGTCAGGCAGGATCGCCAGGGCCGTCCTCGGGGTGCGCCCTGAGGACTGCACCATCGTCGAGCCCCACAAGGGCGATCTGAAGGGCGAGATCTACGCCAACGAGCTGATCGGCGACCATACGCTGGTGACGGTCAAGGTCGAAAGCGACTTCATCGCCGTGAAGGCCCCCAAGCAGTTTGCCGGCAGGCAAGGCGAGCGCATCGGTGTCTCGCTGACGCCGTCACGCACGTTCGTTTTCGATGCCGAAAGCGGCGCGCGCGTGCGGTAAGCGGACAGCTGCGCTGGTCCAGGACATGCCGATGCGGCGCCGACCGCCCGGCGCCGCATCGCCACGCGACGCCCCGCTATTTGATCGCCTCGGCGGCCTGCTCGATAAAGCCGACCACATCGTCCGGATGCGACAACATCACCGCGTGACTGCTCTGGATTTCGCGAAGCTGAGCGCCCGCCCTCTTGGCCCCTGCGCGCTGCAGGCTAGGCGGGATCATGTGATCCTGCGTCGTCAGCATGAAATAAGTCGGCTTCTGCTTCCAGGCCGGATTGGTGATCTTGGTCTGCACCGCGGCAAGCCCCCAGGGCACCTGCGCCGCAGCCATGAAGGTCGTCAGTGAAGGATCGACATCCGCCGCAAAGGCGGTCGGAAACTTAGCTTGGTCGACGAGCAGGAAGCCGTCTTGTGGTGGCAACAGCGGCGCGCTTGGCTCGCCGGGGTGCGGTTTCGAGGCCACGTCGAACGCGGACTCGCCCGCGTCAGGAGCGTATGCCGCGAGGTAAACCAGGGCCGCCACCTTTGGATCGCCTCCGGCCTCGGTGATGACAGCGCCGCCATAGGAGTGTCCGACCAGCAGCACCGGCTTGGTGGCTCTGGCGATCACCTGCTTGGTCGCGAAGACATCGCCATCGAGCGTGATGGTGGGATTTTGCACGAGAAGCACTTCGTAGCCGTCGCCGGTCAGCTTGTCATAGACTGGCTTCCAGCCGGAGGCATCGACGAAGGCCCCGTGCACCAGCACGATCGAGACGGGCTTGCCGGCGCGCGTCTGCGCAGAGGAGGGAAGGCTGACGGACATGGCGAGGAGTGCTCCAAGGATCAGGTGCTTTATCAGGTGTTTCATGGCGATACCTTTTCGGCTGACGAAACGTTCGAAGCTTTCGTGTTGACGCGGCGGCGGTCCAGCGCGGCAATCAGCGCACTCGCCAGCGGATGGTCGGAGCGTGGATTCTGGCCGGTGATCATCTCGCGATCTTCGACGACGTGGGGCGCGAAGTCCGGACCGGTGTTGACCTCTGCGCCCGCGATCGTCAGCGCGGAGGGCATGTCGAAATAGAGCTGACCATGCAGGATCTGCTCCTCGATCGGTTTCTCCTCGCTGCGTGAATAGACCGTCATTTTGTAGCCGGTATATTGCCAGCCACGGCCGAGCTCGGCCGCTCGCGCAGTATCGCCGGCGATCAGTGCGGCACGAAACTCTTTCGCGCGCGGCAGGGCGGCCATGGATGCGATCGGACCGTGGCAGAGGAATGCCGTTGGCCGCGCCTGCGCATGAAAGAAGCGCAGGATCTCGCCGAGATCGCCGTCCTGCATGAGATCGACCACCGGCGCCTGTCCGCCCGGCGTGAAGAACCCGTCATATTGGTCGAGCCCGCCATCGATCAGGGCGCGCAGGGTCGAGACCTTGTTCAGGACCGGGCTGGCGTCGTAGAACTCGCGCGCCCGGCGATACGCCTTTTCATCGTCGAAATGGACGACCTTGTCCGAAGCGGGATCGATGTGCGGCTTGCTGCCATCAGGCGTCGCGAAGGCGATGTCGTACCCGGCATCGACCAGCGCCATCACCGGCACGACCAGTTCGTTGAGATACTGGCCGGTCGGGCCGGTACCGCCGCCTCTGATCTCGATCCTGTTGGCATTGGATCCTGCCACAAGGACTTTTCCTTTGGACATTCTGCTGGCTCCACGGTTTGATATCGACGCTCCACGCCGAGCCGATTTGCCTGGCGCGGTCTTGTTCGTTCCAGCAATTATAGTTGGAGCGGCGGCGCGAGCCGGTTAAATCAGGTAAATCCGCCGTTCGTTGGCATGGCTCGCACGAAGTTGAAGGAGCGCCTTGGACTCTGCGACAAAATGCTCGCTGCAATCGTGCGTTTTCAAAATCGCCGTGTTCAGCCGGGTCGAGAGCCGTGATATTTCAAAGCACTGTCGCATCGTTTGGCCGTGGAATGCGGACTACCATTGAGACATCGCAAAGTGGTCGGCGTCGAGAGGAACTCACTTTCTCCTTCGGGCCATTCCGGTTGGTGCCACGCCGCCAGCTTCTTCTTCTCGATGGCCAACCGGTCAAAATGGGCGGCCGTGCCTTCGAGCTGCTCCAGGCGCTGGTGCAGCGCTCCGGCGAACTCGTCAGCAAGGATGAGTTGATGGAGGCCGCCTGGCCCGGCACCTTCCTCCATGACAGCAATCTCAAGGTCAATATGTGGAGCTTGAGGCGCTCGCTCGGCGACACGCAAGGCGAGCCCGCCTACATCGCGACGGTGGCGCGGCGCGGTTACAAGTTTATCGCGCAGGTGCAGGCCAGCATCGGCGAGATCGAGGGTGAGCCTGTCAGCGCGGAGCCGGCCTGTGTGTCCAGGCCGCCTGTGTTGCGCGACATCGTTGGCCGCGAGGCCGAAATCGCCGATCTTGCCCGGACGTTGATCGAAACCAGGCATGTCACCCTGGCCGGGCCAGGCGGGGTCGGCAAGACAACGGTCGCCACCGCGGCAGCACGGGTCTTCGCATCCAGCTGCCGCGACGGCGTGTGCTTCGTCGACCTCGCGACGATTTCCGATCCGATGCTGTTCGGCACCGCGCTGGTCACGGCGCTCGGCATCAGGGGCAATTCGGACAACGCCACGACGGCCGTCCTGGATTATTTGAGGTCGCGGCGGATGCTGGTCGTTCTGGACAATTGCGAACATGTGCTGCCTGCCGCCACCATGTTCGCCGGCCGGTTCATGACGGAGACGTCGTCATCCAGGCTGCTGGCCACCAGCCGTGAGCCGCTCGGCACCCCGGCCGAGCATCTGGTGCGGCTGGGTCCGCTTGGCTTGCCGGGGCCTGGCTGTGCCCTGGCGACTGATCAGGCCATCAAATTCCCCGGCGTGCAGCTGTTTGTCCGCCGCGCCGCAGAATGGTCGGACTACCGGTTCGTCGATGACGACTGCGAAGCCGTCGTTCGAATCTGCCACGCGCTCGACGGCCTTCCTCTGGCCATCGCATTGGCGGCAGCCCAGATCGGCAGGTTCACGCCTCGCCAGCTGGTGGCGCTGCTCGATCAGACCCTGGGCTTCCGCGCCCCCGTCGCCGACGGCGCGATTCCGCGACATGAGACGCTGATGGCGACGATCGACTGGAGCTTCAAGCTGTTGTCGCCGAGGGAGGCGAGGTTATTCGGCCTGCTGTCGGTGTTCAGTGACGCGTTCGAGGCCGAGGATGCGGTGTTCGTCGCCGAGGCGGCGGGGCTCACGCCGGTCGACGTCGTCACCGGTCTCAGCAGTCTTGTAGCCAAATCGCTGCTGAACGCGCAGGCGCAGGGCGCCAGCCTTCGCTATCGGCTGCTCGACAGCACAAGACGTTACGCAGCGGAGCGCCTTTTGGCTGATCCGGCTTGCCGGCAGGCTCTGCACCGTCATGCACAGCGCGTCCTTGCGGTGTTCGAACAGTCCGAGGAGGAGTGGAACTGGCGCGAACCAGCCGATTGGACGCAGCGCTATCTTGGCCGCATCGCCGATTTGAGGGCCGCCTTGTCATGGGCGTTTGGCAAGGAGGGCGATGCCGTTCTCGGGATCAGGCTGACAGTGGCCGGCATCACCTTGTGGTCGGAGACCTCGATCCTCTCCGAGGCGCAGTCGCGGCTGGAGTTCGCGCTTGGCCTGGCCAAGTCCATTGCCTGCGACGATCTGCTGCGGGCAAAGCTCGCTTGCGCGCTGGGATGGAGCCTGTTCTACGCGCGCAAGCTCTCGAACGAAAACCAGCTTGCATGGCTCGATGCCATTGCCTTCTCAAGAAGCGCCGGAAATATCGAGTATCAGCAACGCGCATTGGTCGGGTTTGCCTTTTACCTGCTGCAGATCGGCCAGATCCCGCGTGCGCTGACCTACCTTGACGAAGCCACGGCGCTGGCCGATCGGGACCGCGACCTGACGGCGACATCCGAAGCCGATCGGGCGTGGGCCTGGGCCCACGCCTTCGCCGGCGAATTGAGCAAGAGCCGCCTGGTTCTGGATCGTCTCGCGGCGACCTATTCACTGGCCGAGGGGCGTTCGCGGAAAGATGCGAACGAGGTCTATCGCTTCATCACGGTTCGCTTCAATCTGCCTTTCGTGGCGTGGATGCAGGGGCAAGCCGAGTATGCGGCGAAGCTGGCGGACGATGCCGTCGAGGCCGCCGATCGCGGCGGTCATTGGGTGTCGCAATCGAATGCGCTTGGCCTCGCCGCGCTTCCGATCTCGCTCGAGTCAGGTAATCTGGCGGCGCTTGCGCATTACACCGAGCGGCTCCGTCGCAATCTGGAGCGGGAGCGCATCTCGCGCTGGATTGCGGTCGAACGCTATTTCTCGGCCTGCCTGCGCGATCTGCGCGGTGATCGCGAGGCGGTGGAGGACATCCGTGCCGCAATTGAGGAACTGATCGACTGTCGTTTTCTGATGCGGATCGGCAGCTATCTCGCCACCCTCGCCCGCGCCTATCTGCGACAGGGGCGGATTGTGGAGGCGCGCAAGGCGATCGCAAAAGCGATCCACCATCAGGAAGCTCAGGGAGAGCGCTGGTGCCGCTCGGAGCTTCAGCGGGTCGAGGCGTCCGTCCTCTTTCATGAAGGTGAACCGCAGCTTGCCGAAGGCCTGCTGCTCCAGGCACTCACTGAAGCCCGCGCTATCGGAGCGAAGACATTCGAGCTGCGCATCGCCACCGATCTTGCCGCACGCTGGATCGCGACCGGCCGCAGGACGAAGGCTATCCGATTGCTTCGGCCGCTTTACGAAGAGTTCACCGAGGGCTTCCAAACCCAGGATCTCGTTGCCGCTTCGCACCTGCTGCGAGGCGCGCGAGCCTGCGCATAGGGTTGAACGCCACGTTCGTGATCAACGAGCCGCCGCTTCGTTGCTGCGATGTGCTATCAGAGGCCAATGCACCGGAGCGAGCCTCGTGTCGTGTGTTCTCAGACCGCCCCAGGTTGAAGAGCTGCCAGCCCTCTCTGCTTTGTGCCTCCGGTCAAAAGCCGTGTGGGGCTACGACAGAGACTTCATCGAAGCTTGCCGCCGCGAACTCATCATTGAACCGTGTGACATGCGGTCCAATGCGATTGCCGTGGCGGAAGAGAACGGCAGGATTGTCGGTATGGCCCAAATGAAAGTGACCGGCGACGAAGCAGACTTGCTGAAGTTGTTCATAGAGCCGACCATGCTTCGCGCAGGTGTGGGGACCAAGCTGTTCCACTGGGCTATCAGTGAAGCGGCTCGCATGGGTGCTAAGCGCATGTTGATCGAAGCCGATCCGGGCGCCGCACCATTCTATCGACGAATGGGCGCCAAGGACTGTGGCCTCGCCCCATCCGGCTCGATACCAGGCAGAATGCTCCCCAAGCTGGTCAGAGAGTTGTGATCGGCGCCATCCGCGTATGGCCGGCGTCAAGCCCGGATGGGTTGAGCGTCAGCGAAACCCATCGCTCCCTCCATATGCGACGAAGCATGATGGGTTTCGCAGCGGCTCAACCCATCCGACGCGCTGAGCTCCAGCAATCGGATAGTTCCGCTTCGAGGAGGTCGCAGACGGACCCCGCCTGCCCGCCTTTGTCCCGAAGCGGGACAATTCCGGTGATTGACGGGGCCGAAAGTCTCCCCGTTCACCACATTTAAACCTTAAGAATCTACGAAGGAGACTTAACCCACGGGCCGCAGGAACATGCAAACAACCTTCGGACGGAAGCCATCCGTAGACTTCGGGCAATGAAGGTTTGGCAGACCAGCTGCATCGTGGCTGTGATCGCAGCCGTGGGATTCTATCTGGCCGGAACAAACAGACCGGCGGTGACAGTGCCTGATGTCGTGCCGCAAGCGGCAGCGAACGTGCCGGCCCCCGCGGACATGGTGACGCCTGCGCTCTACGCAGAAGCATCCGCCAGGCTTGCAGCAGCGCTTCGGGCAGAAAAAGAAGAGCTTGGCTCGGTGACGTCGTCGGCGACGGCGGCAGCCCTCGAGCCGCCCAGCACCGAAATTGCCGAGGATCCTGTCGCGCCGAAACTGGCGTCGTTGGGGCAGGATATCGTCCAGCCGCTGCCGGCAGCACGCGATGCATCCGGGGATGCTCCGAAAGCGTCGTCGACGCCGGATTTCCGTTATCTGATCTACTACGTCTGGTCCGAACTGCCGCCCGCCGAAAAACCGGCGGAGATCGTCTTGCGCGCGTTCAAGGACATCCCGCTTGGAACGCCGGCCGAAGAGATCAAGCGCGCTTCCGACGCCTTCGGTCTCGATTTCAATTTCATGATGGCGGTTGCCAAGATCGAATCCGGTTTCAACCCTAATCAACGCACCGGGTCGTATATCGGCCTGTTTCAGCTGAGCCAATATGAGTTCGGCAAGTTCGGCTTCGGGAACATTCGCAGTCCCAGGGACAATGCCGTTGCGGCCGCCTACAAGATCATTACCGAAGGCGTCCAGTTCGAGTGGATCACGCACCGCAAGCCGGACATGAGCGATCTTTACCTGATCCATCAGCAGGGCTGGGAAGGCGCCGCCGAGCACATCAGCCGGCCCGCTCGCGCGGCCTGGAAATCCATGTGCGCCACCAGCGAAGGCAAGGAGAAGGGCGAGAGGTGGTGCAAGCGCGCGATCTGGGGCAATGCACTTCCGGCGTTCAAGCGCAGCTGGAAATCGGTGGACAACGTGACGTCAGAGGCCTTCGTCGGCATGTGGCGCGGCCGGGTCGCCGAATTCTACACCAAATATGTGGCGACCGCCGCTGCGGCGGCGAACCCATAATTTCCGTTCCGTCCCTATCGCTAGACGATCGCTAGCGGAGTTCGCTAGTCTAGCCGGAGAAAATCCAGGGAGCCCCCGTGAGCACCGCGCCGCGCGTCGATATCGACCCCACCGCGTTCTGGGCCGATCCCTATCCGATGCTGGCAAGAATGCGGAAGCAGGCGCCGATCGCCTTCGTGCCGCAACTCGGCTCGACATTGCTGACCAGCCGCGACGACATCTCGATCTCGGAGAAGCAGATCGACGTGTTCTCCTCGCACCAGCCCGCCGGCCTGATGAACCGGCTGATGGGCCACAACATGATGCGCAAGGATGGCGAGGCGCACCAAATCGAGCGGCGCGCGATGTTCCCGACGGTGTCGCCGAAGACGGTGAAGGCGCACTGGACCGCGCTGTTCCAGGCCCATGCCGATCGCATTCTCGATTCTCTCGAACCCGGCAGCCGGATCGACTTCATGGCCGACTTCGCACTGCCGTTTTCCGGCGAATGCCTGAAGTCGATCACCGGCCTCACCAATATCGGCTTTGCCGACATGGACGCCTGGTCGCAGGCCATGATCGAGGGCATCGCCAATTACGGCGGCGATCCCGCGGTCGAGGCGCGCTGCCACGCTGCGACATCTAGCATCGATGCTGCGATCGACGACATCCTGCCGGTGATGCGCAAGAACCCCGACCAGAGCATTCTGGGCGTACTCCTTGCGTCCGGCATGAACATGGAGAGCGTGCGCGCGAATGTAAAACTCGCGATATCGGGCGGCCAGAACGAGCCGCGCAAGGCGATATCAGGCACGGTGTGGGCGCTGCTGACGCATCCCGAACAGCTCGACCTCGTGCGCAAGGGCGAGGTGTCATGGCTGCAGGCATTCGAGGAATATGCCCGCTGGATTTCGCCGATCGGCATGTCGCCGCGGCGCATCGCAAAGCCGTGGAGCATCCGCGACGTGTCGTTCGAGACCGACGAGCGCGTGTTCCTGATGTTCGGCTCCGCCAATCGCGACGAGAAGCATTTTGAGCGCGCCGACGAATTCGACGTGCGGCGCGACACCTCGAAGAGCGTTGCCTTCGGCGCCGGTCCGCATTTCTGCGCCGGCGCCTTCGCCTCGCGCGCCATGATCGCCGACGTCGCGCTGCCGACACTGTTCGCACGCGCCAGCAATATCGAGCTTGCCGACGACGAGCCGGTGCGAATCGGAGGCTGGGCGTTCCGGGGCTTGCAGAACTTGCCGGTGCGGTGGCTGCAGTAGTCGGGCGGGGCCTGCACGGGATTGTGGCACCCATGCCGTCACACATTCGGTGTCATCGCCCGCGAAGGCGGGCGATCCAGTATTCCAGAGACGGCAGTGATTCCTCGATAGGCCGCGGCGTACTGGATTCCCCGCCTGCGCGGGGAATGACGGCGGTGGTGATGGAGGAGCTTCGCGCCTCAGCGGACCGATGTCGCCATGATGCCATCCTACTCCTGTTTTGCCCGACGGGTCAAAGAATTTTCGGATAATTCGTAGCTGATCCCCTTCGCGCGCCCGCCTACTGTGCATGGGGTTGTTTTCGCGTTGTCTGTTCCAGCCCGCGAGGTTCGAGGCCGAACGCGCGCCCCGTCACATCCGCGTGCAGAAAATTTCATCTTCATTCGCTTCGCCCTTCGAAAGATTAATCACGCGCTTCGCCTCGCGCGCAGTGCTCGCATCGCTATTTTTCCCGATGTCTCGACACTCTTCCCGCTCCGCACCATCATCCTTGAAACGGCAGCTTGATCGCGCCGACCGGTCTTCCCCTTTTCAAGAGGTCCCAACATGAGACGCATCGTCCAGCGCGTGATCGCCGCCATCGCCCTGTCGGTCGGCCTTGTCGCCGCCGCGGTCGGCACGACCTACGGTTAGGAGCCATCCATGAGCAAGAGCAACATCCTCTGGTTCCTGCCGACCCACGGCGACGGCCGCTATCTCGGCACCGGCATCGGCGGCCGCGAAGTCAATTTCAACTATCTGCGCCAGGTCGCGCAGGCCGCGGACCAGCTCGGCTATTACGGCGTGCTGCTGCCGACCGGCCGGTCCTGCGAGGATTCCTGGATCGTCGCCTCCAGCGTTGCCCCCTTCACCGAACGGCTGCGCTATCTCGTCGCCGTCCGTCCGGGCCTGCAATCGCCGACGGTCGCCGCGCGCATGACCGCGACGCTCGACCGTGTCACGGGCGGCCGTTTGCTGATCAACGTCGTTACCGGCGGCGATCCGGTCGAGAACAAAGGCGACGGCATCTTCCTCGGCCATGACGAGCGCTACGAGGTCACCCGCGAGTTCCTCAACGTCTATAGCGACCTGCTCGCCGGGAAGACCGTCAATGTCGAGGGCAAGCACATCCGCGTCGAGGACGGCAAGCTGCTGTTCCATCCGGTCCAGTCACCGCGGCCTGAGCTTTATTTCGGCGGCTCGTCAGATGCCGGCATCGATGTCGCCGTCGACACGGTCGACAAATATCTCACCTGGGGCGAGCCGCCGGCCCAGGTTGCCGAGAAGATCGCGAAGGTGAGGGATGTCGCCAGCGCGCGCGGCCGCAAGCTGTCCTTCGGCATCCGCCTTCATGTGATCGTGCGCGAGACCAACGAACAGGCCTGGCGCGCGGCAAACGATCTGATCAAGCATGTCAGCGACGAGACCATCGCGACCGCGCAGAAGAACTTTGCCCGGATGGATTCGGTCGGCCAGCATCGCATGGCGCAGCTGCATGGCGGCAAGCGCGACAAGCTGGAGATCGCGCCGAATCTCTGGGCCGGTGTCGGCCTGGTGCGCGGCGGCGCCGGCACGGCGCTGGTCGGCGATGCCGAGACGGTCGCCGCGCGTATCAAGGAGTATCAGGACATCGGCATCGATACCTTCATCATGTCGGGCTATCCGCATCTGGAAGAAGCCTATCGCTTTGCCGAGCTGGTATTCCCGCTGCTCTCGCTGGAGCAGCCGAGCAACGTGACCAGGCTGCATTTCAATGGCGGTCCATTCGGCGAGACGGTCGGGAGCGATTACCGTCCGCAGCACCGGGTGTCGCAATCATGAGCGTGATCGACAGCGTTTCACTTCCGCGTAATTTCCGCCTGCCGCGGGTCGATGGCCTGGTCCAATGGATCGTGCCGCTCGCCATCGTCGCGCTTTGGCAGATTGCTTGTGTCACCGGCTTGGTGCCGACCCGCGTGCTGCCGGCGCCCAGCGATGTCGCGCTGGCCGGCTGGAAGCTGCTGCTGTCCGGCGAGCTCATCCGCAACATCTGGGTGTCGTTCTGGCGCGCCTCGATCGGCTTTCTGATCGGCGGCAGCATCGGCTTCGCCTTCGGGCTCGCCAACGGGCTGTCGCAGCTCTCGGCAAAGCTCACCGACACCACGCTGCAGATGGTGCGCAACGTGCCGCATCTGGCGCTGATCCCGCTGGTCATCCTGTGGTTCGGCATCGACGAGAGCGCCAAGCTGTTCCTGGTCGCGCTCGGCGTGTTCTTCCCGATCTATCTCAACACGCTGCACGGCATCCGCACCGTCGATCCGCAGCTGATCGAGATGGGCCGCATCTATGGCATGACCGATAGCGAGCTGTTCCGCCGCGTGATCTTCCCGGGCGCGCTGCCTTCGATCTTCGTCGGCATCCGCTTCGCGCTCGGCATCATGTGGCTGACCCTGATCGTCGCCGAAACCATCGCAGCGTCCTCAGGGCTAGGCTACATGGCGATGCAGGCGCGCGAGTTCATGCTGATCGACGTCGTCGTGCTCTCGATCCTGATCTATGCCCTGCTCGGCAAGCTGGCCGACAGCGCCTCCCGCGTGCTGGAGCGGGCGACGCTCTCCTGGCATCCCGCCTTCCAGAAAAATTGAGCAGAAATACTGGGAATCACATGCAGACAGCGCTTCGTACGATCCTTCCCGAAACCGAGTTCGGCAGCCGCGCCAATTTCGCGCCTCACGCCCGCGTCGGGCGCGAGGAGCGGCCGACACAGATCGGCGGCCTGCCGCTCAGCATCCGCGGCTTGCGCAAATCCTACGGCGACAACGAGGTGCTGCGCGGGATCGATCTGCACATCCCGTCCGGACAGTTCGTGGCGATCGTGGGCAAGAGCGGCTGCGGCAAGAGCACGCTGCTGCGCCTCATCGCGGGCTTGGAAAAGAGCGATAACGGCAGCGTCAGCTTTGGCGACGAGATTCAGGCTGAAGACATCCGCGTGATGTTCCAGGAGCCGCGACTGTTGCCCTGGGCCCGCGTGCTGTCCAATGTCGAGGTCGGCCTTGGTCGCGATCGTTCATCCACCGATGCGCATGTGCGCGCGGAGAAGGCGCTTGCCGAGGTCGGCCTCGCCGACAAGCGCGACCAGTGGCCGTCGGTGCTGTCGGGCGGCCAGAAGCAGCGCGTCGCGCTCGCCCGTGCGCTGGTCTCACGTCCGCGCGTGCTCGCCTTCGACGAGCCGCTCGGTGCGCTCGATGCGCTGACCCGGATCTCGATGCAGCGCCTCCTGGAGCGCGTCTGGCGCGACCAGGGTTTTACCGCAATCCTGGTGACCCACGACGTCGCCGAGGCGGTGGCGCTCGCCGACCGGGTGTTGGTGATCGAGGAGGGCCGGATCGCCCATGACGTCGTGGTTAACGCAGGCCGGCCCCGCCAGCGCGGCTCGGCCGAGCTTGCCGGCCTCGAAGGCTCGATCCTGAACCACCTGTTGTCGGGGGACGATCGTACCTAAATAGAGGGAACCCCGCTTCGGGGACCATGCCATGAATGTAGTGCCCCGCGATCTCATGACCGAAATTCCCGTCTCGTCCGCCGATTTCCGCGGCGCCATGCGCCACCTCACCGGCGGCGTCAGCGTCATCACCGCCGGGCGGGGCAAGGACATCACCGGCATGACGGTGACTTCGGTGACTTCGCTCTCGGTCGACCCGCCGACGCTGCTGGTCAGCATCAATCGCGATGCCTCGTCCTTTCCGCTGATCCGCCGCTATGGGGCCTTCGGCGTGAACATCCTCGCGGCCGACCAGCTCGAAATCGCCGAGCGCTTTGCCGGCAAGGGCGGATTGAAGGGGGCCGATCGCTTCACCGGCGCCCGATGGGTCACGGCCGTATCCGGCGTGCCGCTGCTGGTCGGCGCCTTGTCAGCAGTCGATTGCGAGGTCGAGGACATCATCGAGCGCCATTCGCACGGCATCGTCATCGGCCGGGTCAGGGATGTCAGGAATTCGGCGCGCAACGCCGCGCTCGCCTATTGGCACGGCCAGTATGTGGCGGTGGATCAGGACGAGGATGCGGCGAGACTGGCCGAGGTCAGCGTTCCCGCGCGCCTCCGCCGCGTTTGATCGCCGTGCGCGGGCTGGCCTTTTCCGCCTCATCGCTCTAGAAGCGCCCTGAGCCTTCCCATCCGGGACGGCCGCGGAGCGGAGCTATGAAGCGCGTCGGGACCTGGGCCTTCTACGCCATCGGCGCGTTGGCGATCGCCTATCTCGCGCTCTACGCCTATGCGATGTTTCGCGGCCAGCCGTTCGTGCCCGGCGATCCCATCCACATTTTTCGCAAGCCCGACGCGCCGAGTTATTCGTGAGCCTTGCTCGGTCTCGTAGGGTGGGCAAAGGCGCCCTTGCGCCGTGCCCACCGTCTCTCAACGACCGAAAAAGCTCGTGGGCACGCTTCGCTGTGCCCACCCTACGGCACCTGAATCAGCCCCTTAAGATCGCCAGCGCCAGCGTCTGCGCGCGCGGCACGATGCTGTCGAGCTCGAGATATTCCTCCGGCGAATGGGCGAGGCCGCCGACCGGTCCGACGCCGCAAATCGTCGGCGTCCCCACAGCGGCGGTGAAGCCGGAATCGGCGCAGCCGCCGGAGAACTCGCCCTGCAATGTGGTGAGGCCGGCTTGCCTCGCCGCAGCCTGATAGCTTTCGAACAGCGCCTTCGAACTTTCGCTCTGCACAACAGGCACGAACTCCCCCTTGATCGTCAGCGTCGCGGTGGTGCCGGGCACGTAAGGCGTCGCGATGATCCGCTCGATCTCGGCCATGACGGTGGCACGATCCCTGGGATCGACATAGCGCATGTCGATCTGGCCCTCGGCATAAGGCGCCGTCGTATTGACCGACTGGCCGCCCGAGATGAGACCGACATTGAGCGTGATGCCCTTGGTGAGGTCGGTCAGAGCGTGGATCTGCGTGATCTTGTGCGCGAGCTCGCCGATCGCGCTGACGCCGGCAGCGAAATTGGCGCCGGAATGCGCTGCCTTGCCTGATATGGCCATATGCATGAAGATGCCGCCCTTGCGGCTGGTGACGACGTTGCCGGTGGGGCGGCCCGGCTCGGAGTTGAACACGGCGCGCGCAGAGCGTCCCTCGCGCTCGATGACGGGGCGCGAGGAGGGCGAGCCGATCTCCTCGTCGGAGGTGATCAGCAGCTTGATCGGATGCGGGTTGCCGCCGAATTTGTGGAAGGCGGTGGCGACGAAGATGTTCATGACGACGCCGGCCTTCATGTCGGCAACGCCGGGCCCATAGGCGCGTTTGTCGCGAATCGTGAACGGGCGCTTCCCCGCCTCGCCCTTGCCGAACACGGTGTCGCGATGCCCCATCAACAGCACCGGCTTCTCGTTGCTGCCGGGTTTTGCGACCTCGGCGTGGATGGCATCGCCAAAGGTGCCATGTCTCTCGCGCCGGAATGGAATGCCGTGCTCGGCAAAATGCCGCTCGAACCGCGCACCGACCGCATCGACGCCTTCCTTGTCATAGGATCCGGAATCGATGTTCACGACGTCGCGCAACAGGTCGATCATCGCCTGCCGCTGCGACGCCAGCCAATCCGTGATTTGAGCTTCAGACATGTGGTTCCTCGCGTGGTTCTCGGGCGAGCTTATAGGGCCTGGCGAGCGGATGGCCTAGTCACGTAACGCGGTCCCGTTATGCGAGGAATGCTGTCAACACCGTCATTGCGAGCGCAGCGAAGCAATCCAGTCTGTCACCGCAGAGGGATTTTGGATTGCTTCGCTGTGCTCGCAATGACGAGGCTGGCATCGTGGCCCCAAAAAACAAAATGCCCGGGACTGAGCACGGGCATTCGCATCCTCTCGATCTGGGCGAAGCCCTACGCCCCGATCATCGGCATCCGCGGATATTCACCGGGCGTGCCGGCCGGCGTGATCGGGATGCCGCCGTCGGCATATTCGTTCAGCTTGTTGCGCAGCGTGCGGATCGAGATGCCCAGGATGTTGGCGGCATGGGTCCGGTTGCCGAGGCAGTGCTTCAGTGTCTCCAGGATCAAGTCGCGCTCGACGTCGGCGACGGTGCGGCCCACCAGCGCGCGCGTCACCTGCTCGGCGGCCATGGTGGCATGCACCACGGCGGGCGGCGTCTTGGCGAGGTCGAGGCGGTCGCCGTCCGGGGTGAGGATCGCATCAGGGCCGATCTCGTCGCCCTGTGCCATCAGCACCGCGCGGTGCATGGTGTTTTCCAGCTCGCGAACGTTGCCCTGCCAGCGGTTGGTGGAGAGCACGCGCTTGGCCTCGGCCGAAATGGGGCGCATCGGCACGCCGTTGGCTTCGGCGTATTTCTTCACGAAATGCTGGGCAAGCTCCATGATATCGGCCGGACGCTCGCGCAGCGGCGGGATCTTCAGGTTCACGACGTTGAGGCGGAACAGCAGGTCCTCTCGGAACGTGCCTTCGCGCACGGCGTCGGCGAGGTTGCGGTTCGAGGTCGCGATGATGCGGATATCGACGGGGACCGGCTTGGTGCCGCCGACGCGATCGATCACGCGCTCCTGGATGGCGCGGAGCAGCTTCGATTGCAGGCGGACGTCCATCTCCGAAATTTCGTCCAGCAGCAGCGTGCCGCCGGTGGCCTCCTCGAACTTGCCGATGCGGCGGGCGATCGCGCCGGTAAAGGCGCCCTTCTCGTGGCCGAACAGTTCGGATTCCAAGAGATGCTCGGGGATCGCGGCGCAGTTGATCGAGATGAACGGACGCTTGGCGCGGGCCGAGCGGGTGTGGACGTAACGGGCCAGCACTTCCTTGCCCGTTCCGGATTCGCCGGTGATCATCACCGATGCATCGGAGCCTGCGATCTGCTGAGCGAGCTTGATGACCCGTGCCATGGCGTCGTCGCGATAGACTAGCTCGCGGGAATCGTTGGCGACGGCGGCCAGCACCGCGGCGATCAGCTCCGGATCCGGCGGCAGCGGGATGTATTCCTTGGCGCCGGCGTGGATCGCGGCGACCGCGGCGCGGGCGTCGTTGGTGATGCCGCAGGCGACGATCGGCGCGTGGATGTGCTCGGCCTCGAGCCGCATCACGAGGTCGCGGATGTCGAGGGCAACGTCGACCAGCAGGAGGTCCGCGCCCTTGCCGCCGCGCAGCACGCGCATCGCCTGCTCGTGATCCTCGGCATGGGTCACGGTGGCGCCGTTGTCCATCGCGATCTTGGTGGCTGTGGTGAGCTGGCCCTTCAATGTGCCAACGATGAGAAGCCGCATGTCAGTCTCCTGTCCGTCTGGTCGCGCGATCGCGCGTCATTCCCTTTGTTCGCTTTACGCGCGTTCGGTCTTGATGATTTCCGTCATGGTCACGCCGAGCTTGTCCTCGACGAGGACGACTTCGCCGCGGGCGACCAGCTTGTTGTTGACGTAGATGTCGATGGCCTCGCCGACCCGGCGGTCGAGCTCGAGCACCGTGCCGGGTCCAAGCTTCAAGAGCTCGCCGACATCCATCTTGGAGCGGCCGAGCACTGCCGAGACCTGCACCGGCACGTCGAAGACGGCTTCGAGGTCGGCGGCGACGCGCGCCGCATATTCATCCTCGCTGTAGCCGACATCGGTGCCGGCAGGCGGCAGCGGGCCGTTGAGATCGGGCAGCGGGACCTGTCCGTCGGTGTCGCTCATGGCTTAGTTCCCCTTGCGGGACGCGATATAGCGTCCAACCATGTCGTCGATCTTGGCCGCGATGGCGCTGCGCTCCAGCACAACGCCGCCGTCGGCCCACTCGATCCGGCAGTCGCCGGTGGCAATTTCGGGCTCGGCCAGGATCACCAGCCGGCCTTCGAAGCCGCTCTGCTTGGCCAGCCGCTCCATCTTCTCGCGCGCGCTGTCGTAGAGCGCGTCGTTGATGCGGACGACAAGATGCGGCGTCGCGACCAGGTGCGAGAAGCAGTCCTTGACCAGCGCCATGATCTCGCCGAGCGGCTCGGCGGCGACCAGGTCCGCGCACAGTTTGCGCGCCACCGCCACCGCGACGTCGACCGCCTCGGTCTCCATCTTGCTCTCGATATTGCCGATCCCTGCGGCAATGCCGCGGATCGCGATGTTGATCTCTTCCATGGCGAGGGCGACGCGGCGGTCGCTCTCCGCCTTGGCCTCGCGCTGGCCCGCCGCAAAACCGTCCTGATAGGCGCGTGCTTCGGCTTCCGCGACCTTCTGCGCGATCTCGGCTGCGGTCGCGGCCTTCTCGCGCGTCCGGTCGGGCGCGGCGAAATCGGTATCGAACAGGAATTTTGCCGGAGCGGCCATCAATACACCAGCTCGTCGTCAGCGCGGTTCTTGGTCAGCATGATCTCGCCCTTGGCGGCGAGATCCTTGGCGAGGTTGACCAGCAGCGCCTGGGCCTCGTCGACGTCGCGCAGGCGGACCGGCCCCATCGCCGCCATGTCGTCCTGCAGCATCTTGGCCGCGCGGGAGGACATGTTGCCGAAGAAGAAGTTGCGGACATCCTCGTTGGCGCTCTTCAGCGCCACGCCGAGCTTGTCCTTGTCCACGTTGCGCATCAGGGTCTGGGCCGAACCGGAATCCAGCTTCACCAGGTCGTCGAAGGTGAACATCAGCGCCTTGATGCGCTCGGCGGATTCGCGATTGTCCTCTTCCAGCGAGGTGATGAAGCGGGTTTCGGTCTGGCGGTCGAAATTGTTGAAGATTTCCGCCATCACCTCGTGCGCGTCGCGGCGGCGGGTCTGCGACAGATTGGACATGAATTCGGTACGCAGCGTCTTCTCCACGCTCTCGATCACCTCCTTCTGCACCGCTTCCATCTTCAGCATGCGGTTGATGACATCGAGCGCGAGCTCCTCGGGCAGGATGCCGAGCACGCGTGCGGCGTGCTCCGGCTTCAGCTTCGACAGCACCACTGCGATGGTCTGCGGATATTCGTTCTTGAGGTAATTGGCCAAAACCTCTTCCTGCACGTTGGAGAGCTTCTCCCACATGTTGCGGCCGGCGGGGCCACGGATTTCGTCCATGATGCCGTTGACGCGCTCTGGCGGCAGGTATTGCTGCAGCAGCCGTTCGGTGGCGTCGAAATTGCCCATCAGCGCGCCCGAGGCCGACATGCGCGAGACGAATTCGAGCAGCATGTCCTCGACCGTGCCGACCTCGACGGTGCCGAGCGTCGACATTTCCAGCGACAGCTGGCGCACCTCGTCGTCGTCGAGCAGCGACCAGATCTTGCCGCCATATTGCTCGCCGAGGGCCAGCATCAGAATCGCGGCGCGCCGCGGTCCGGTCAATTGCTCCGCGCTCTTGCCGTCCCTGGCCCGGTCGCCGGCTCGCTGGCCGAGCGTCGAGATCACGCTGGTGATGTCGTTGGAATTGGCGTTTTGCAGGGAAGCGGCCATGTCAGTTCACTTCTCGATCATTTCGCGGGTTCGGCCAGCCATTGACGGATGATGGCGACGGTTTCGTTGGGGTTGCGTTCGGCAAGCTCGCCGACGCGGTGAACGGACTGGGCGTGGACCTGCCCCTGGACGGTGGCGACGTCGATCGCGGTGGCGGTACCGTTCGGCAGCAGCGTCTGGCCGCCGGCCGGCGCGGCGTCTTCGGATGCCGCGGGGCCCGACAGGACGCCGCTGATGGCGGCGGCGACCTCGTCGGAGGCGAGGATGCGCTTCACCAGCGGACGGATCACCATGAACATCACGACCAGGCCGAGCAGCATCATCACGCCGAGCTCGACGAAATACATGATGTCGTCCTTGGTGAACTGCAGCATGCCGAGGAAGCCGGACGGTTCGGCGATCGGCGTGGTGGAGGGGGCGTCGGCAAAGCGCAGATTGACGACCTCGACCTGGTCGCCGCGCTTCTGGTCGAAGCCGATCGCCGAGCGCACCAGGGTGGCGATGCGGTCGAGCTGCTCCTTGGTGCGATCCTGATAGGCGAGCTCGCCCTTGTCGTTCTTGGTGTAGATGCCGTCGACCAGCACCGCGACCGAGATGCGGTTGACCCGGCCGGCCTCAGTCACCTCGGTCTTGGTGGTGCGGGAGATCTCGTAATTGTTGGTCTCTTCGGTCTTCTTGCTCTGGTCCTTTGCCGCTGGGCCGCTGTTCTGCTGCTGGCCGGGGAGCTCGTTGTTGACGGTGACCTGGCCGTTGTTGTCGGCGGTCATGCTCTGCTCTTCGCGGGTCTGGGTCGAGCGCAGCACGCGGCCTTCGGGATCGAACTTGTCTGAGGTCTGGGTGATCTTGTTGAAGTCGAAATCGGCGGAGAGCTGGACGCGGGCGCGCCCCGACCCGACCACGGAGGAGACGATGTCCTCGACCTGCTTGCGCATCCGCTTCTCGAAGGCGGTGCGGCGCTCGTCGCCGAGCGCCTGCTCGGGATCGGCCTGGGCACCGTCGGCGAGCAGCTGGCCGGCCTCGTCCACGATCGAGACCCGCTGCGGCTTCAAGCCGTTGACGGCGGAGGCGACGAGGTGGCGGATGGCGCGGATCTGCTGGGCTTCGAGCGAGCCGCGGACCCGCACCACGATCGAGGCCGACGGCTCCGGCGCCTCGCGCGCGAACAGCGGCCGCTCGGGCAGCACCAGATGGACGCGGGCGGCCTGGATCCGGTCGATGGCGCGGATGGTGCGGGCGAGCTCGCCCTCCAGCGCGCGCAGATGATTGATGTTCTGGACGAAAGAGGTGGTGCCGAGCGCATCCGACTTGTCGAACACTTCGTATCCGACGCCGCCGCCCTTGGGCAGGCCGCCCTCGGCGAGCTTCATGCGCAGGCGGGTGACCTTGTCCTTGGGCACCATGATGATGCTGCCCTCATTGCGCAGCTCGAACTGGATGCCCTGGCGTTCCAGGTCCTTGATAATGCTGGAAGAATCCTCGACGCTAAGGTCGGTGAACAGCGTCGTCATCTGCGGCGTGGTGACGCGCATGATGACGAAGGCAAAGAAGCCGATGAGCGCGGCGGTGACCGCGATCATCGCCCCGAACCGGGCGGCGCCGATACCCTTTAAAAAGTCCGCAAGACCTTGCAAGCAACCGCCCCGACAGATTCGGCTGCTTTCACTGGAAAGGCCGACTGGGCAATTATTGCCTAGGTGATGGTTTCCATATGGTTAACGACGGTTAACAGCCCGGACAAAAGTCGGCCCAAAAGCAAGCATGAAAAAAATCGGCCTCGCGGGGCGAGGCCGATTTTCGTCAAAAGCAGCAGATTTCCGGATCGCTTACTGGCGATATTGCTGGATGCGGGTGGTGCGAAGACCCGCCAGACCGTGCTGGTCGATGGAAAACTGCCAGGAGAGGAATTCGTCGACCGTCAGGGTATAACGGCTGCAGGCCTCCTCGAGCGAGAGAAGTCCGCCACGAACCGCGGCAACGACTTCGGCCTTGCGTCGGATGACCCAGCGTTTGGTGCCGGGTGCGGGCAGATCTGCAATCGTCAGCGGACTGCCGTCCGGCCCGATGACGTATTTTACCCTCGGGCGATGGGGTTCTGTCATGGCGTACTCACAAACTCTCAACCACTGAACTCACGCCGTAACCCTACGCGTGCCGGCTTAAAAATCCGCTAAGCCTAAGGCTTCAATACAATTCTCGTTGAATCCGGCTGGAACAAAACCGTCCCGGCGGGCTGAGAACACGCTTTCAGCCGGCCGAGCGGGGTCTTCGTAAATACTTTACTAACGCACGAGGCCGGCGCGCGGCGCCACCAGGCCCAAACTGTCGTCCCGGCGAAGGCCGGGACCCATACCGCGTGATCTATCGTTGACGTGTTGGTGGCAGTACCAAGAGAGACTTTCTAACCGCGGACCTTCGCCAAACTTCTCCCGGTGGTTATGGATCCCGGCCTTCGCCGGGATGACACCGGGTGTGCAAGCACTATTCAGCCTCAGCTTCAGCTGCCGCTGCTGCTCGCCACCACGCTCTTCACCTGGCTCAGCGTGTAGCTGTTGCCGTCGATGGAGAGCAGCGGCGGCGACTGGGTCAGGTCGACGGAATCCACCGTGCCCTGCACCTGGGCTGCGACGCCGACGCTGTTGCCCGAGGCGTCCTTGCCGGTCGCCGTGATCGTGTACTTGCCGTCGGGCCATTGCGTGCCGTCATTGCCCTGGCCGTTCCAGGTGAAGGGAATGTCGCTGCCGGCGCCGGCGGTATATTTGCCGGTGAACACGGTCTGGCCGCTGGAATTGGCGATGGAAATATCGACCGTGGCGCTGGTGGGCACGTTGAGGTGCCAGGTCGCCGATGAGCTCTTCATGGTCGCGGTGGTGCCGTCGACCACCGCGGTCTTGCCGACGAAATCGAGCGCCTGCGTCGCCTGCGTGGTCTGCTGCAGCGTGACGAGCTGCGACAGCGAGTCGTTGGTCTTGAGCTGCTGCTCGACGCCGGCGAATTGCACCAGCTGCTGGGTGAACTGGTTGGTGTCGAGCGGATCGAGCGGGTTCTGGTTCTTGAGCTGCGTGGTCAGCAGCGTCAGGAAGGTCTGGAAATTGCCGGCGAGGGTCGAGCCCGTGGTCGAGCTCAGCGAGTTGGACGAAGAGGATTTCGGAACATCGGTGGTGCCGGAGACGACAGATGGCGCGGTGGCGGCATTCGTGGTGGTCATGGCCTGTTACTCCTCACACTCTGATATCGACGCCGCTGCTCGATCCGAGCATGCGGCCATAGCTGCTTCTGACCGGCGGGCTTGCGGCCTGATCATCCTCGCTGATGATCAGCCGGCGCGAATTGCTGCCGTTGTCGTTGTTCTGGCCGGCATTCTGGCCCGATGAGTTCTGGTCGCGCAGGCTGAAGGAGAGGCCGTTGCTGCCGGTCTTGAGGCCGGCATCGTCGAGGGCGCGCTGCAATTGCGGCGCGTCCTGCCGCAGCATCTGCAGCGTCTCCGGCTTCTCGACGGTGAGATGCGAGGTGACCTGGCCGTTGCGGTCGACATTGATGCGGACGTCGATACGGCCGAGATCGACCGGATCGAGGCTGATGTCGAAGCGGGTCTTGCCGGCGCGCGCGGCAGCGGCGATCTCGACCGGGATGCCGCTGATTGGCACCGCATTCGGATTGGCTGCGGTCGCGGTGAGCGTCGCGGTGGAGGCGGTGGCCGTCGATGTCGTCGTGGTCAGCGGCGCCTGCACGGCGTTTGCGGCTTGGGTGCTGACGTCGGTGGTCGCGGCGGCAACGGCTGGCGTATCGGCATGCGCGTGTGCGACGGGCGCGGCCGGCGTGAGGTCTGTGGTGCGATTGGCCGCGTCGACCTTCGCGTCGGTCGTGGCCGCGTCGGTCTGCGGCTTCGGGCCTTGCGGATGCGCAGCGGCATTGGTGGCCGCGGTCATCGTGGTCGCGGGATTTTGGGCCGTGGTCGCCGTCTGCGCGGTCTTGACCGGATCCTGGCCGATATTGGAGACGTCGGTCTGGCCTTGTGTTGTGACAGCGGCCTTGAGCGAAGTCTTCGGCGTGCCCTGGTCGACCGCGGTGAGCTGCGCGGCCTTTGCCGTCACATCGGTTGCGGTGGTGTCCGCGTTCGCGACAGCCACCTCCGTCAGCGCGGCCTGCGCGTCGGTGCTCTTGCCATCCCCGGTCTTGGCGGCCTTGCCGGCCGCATCGGTTTTGGTGCCTGATATCAGCGCCGTGATCGAGGCGCTGGCGGCGATGCCGGCCGCTGCAATCGTCAACGGCGACGAAGCCGCGCTGGTGGCCTGGTTCGCCGCGGCATTCGGATCGACCGGCACCACAGGCGCGACAACGGGAACGGCGGTCGGATCGGGCGTCGCGGCCGGAGTCGCGGTCTGCGCGGCGACCGAGGCATCCACAGCGGCGGCGAGGCCATCGGTGCTGTCGGTCTTGGCGTCCTTGCTGGCGTCCTTGGCCTCGCCTGCCTTGGTGGTGGACGCGTCAGACTTGTCTTTAGGTTTCCCGTCGGCCTTGGCCGGAGCGGCCGGCGTGTCGCTGGCGGCCGTCGTTGTCTGGGAATTCGTGTCGTCGCTTGCCTTGCTCTGCGAGGACTGGTCGGCCGAGGCGCTGTTGCTGCTCCGGTCCGACGAAGACGATGAGTTGGATGAGGCGTCACCGCGCCGCGGTGCGTTGTCCTGGTTCGAGGACGGGGCGCTGTTGCTGATGGCGTTGTTGATCGCCTGGGTATTGCTGTCGACGAGGTCCCCAAAGGAGGAACTCGGCGTCTGGTCCTTGGTCTGCGGCCGGGCAGGCTTCGCTTGCGCGCTCGAGACCTGCGCACTTGCCGCTACGTCTGATGTGTGACCAACCACAGGCGACCCCTTGAAAACATCTTCGGACGAGGAGGTCAGCAAGGAGCGGGCCAATCCCGCGTTTCGGTATTTTATATCGTAAAATCAATTATTTGACGGGTTGGCGCAACCGCCCTCGGCCCGCCCGCCGCCCCGTCATTTCTGCCGCCCCGGCAAGAATTGCCTGAAAGCTTGCGGCCGCCATGATTGCTTCACCCGAATGCCGCCTATATTAAAGGGTGCTCTCAGCCGCTTTCGACCGGGCCAGCCAGTGCCCCCGAGGGAACCAGAGGTTCCCGGGGATCGTTGACGTCCTGGCCCCAAGTGACCCGGAAGCACAACAGGAATCGCGGAAACGCCGCCGTCACGTCAGCTTAAGCCCATGCTCAACAGTCTGGATCTCGAAGGCCGTCCTGAGGATACCAGGGTCGTCGTTGCCATGTCGGGCGGCGTCGACTCCTCGACGACGGCTGCGCTGTTGAAGGCGGAAGGATACGACGTCGTCGGCATCACGCTGCAGCTCTACGACCATGGCGCGGCCACCCATCGCAAGGGCGCCTGCTGCGCCGGCCAGGACATCCACGACGCCCGCGACGTCGCGGCCAAGCTCGGCATTCCGCATTACGTGCTCGATTACGAGGACCGCTTTCGCGAGTCCGTCATCGACAACTTTGCCGATAGCTACGCGCTCGGCGAGACGCCTGTGCCGTGCATCGAGTGCAACCGATCAGTCAAATTCCGCGACCTCTTGAAGACCGCGCGCGAGTTAGGGGCGCAGGCGCTCGCCACCGGCCATTACGTCGCCTCGCGCCGCCGCGATGACGGCTCGCGCGCGCTGGTCTGCGCTGCCGATAGCGACCGCGACCAGAGCTACTTCCTGTTCGCGACCACGCAAGAGCAGCTCGACTTCCTGCGCTTTCCGCTCGGCGACATGACCAAGCCCGAGACGCGCGAGCTCGCGCGCCGCTTTGGCCTTAGCGTCGCCGACAAGCACGACAGCCAGGACATCTGCTTTGTGCCGACGGGCCGCTACACCGACATCATCACGCGCCTGCGTCCGAACGCGATGGACCCCGGCGACATCGTCGATCTCGACGGCCGCGTGCTCGGCCAGCATCACGGCATCGCCAATTTCACCATCGGCCAGCGCCGCGGCCTCGGCATCGCCGCTGCCGCGCCGTTCTACGTGGTGCGCCTCGATGCCGCCAACCGCCGCGTCGTCGTCGGTCCCCGCGAGGCGCTGAAGATGCACCGCATCACCCTGCGCGACGTCAACTGGATCGGCGGCGGCGATATCGACAGCGTCATCGGAGGCGGGCTCGAGCTGTTCGTCCGCGTGCGCTCGACGCGCAGCCCGCAGCCGGCCTGGCTGCGCGGCGCCGATGGTACTTACGAGGTCGAGCTCGTCGCCGGCGAAGAGGGTGTCTCGCCGGGACAAGCCTGCGTGTTCTACGACGCAGCCAGCGGGCAGGCGCGCGTGCTCGGCGGCGGCTTCATTCAAAGCGCAGCCGCGAAGGTCGCGAGCAACACGGCGAGGCCGCTGGTGGAAGCGGTTCGCGGCTAAATCTTCAGGGCAGGGGGCATGGCAGCAGACATCTCGCGGGCCGGGGTCGAGAAGGCCTATGGCCGCTGGGCGCCGGTCTATGATCTCGTGTTCGGCAAGGTGTTCGATGCCGGCAGGCAGTCGACCATCGCCGAGGCCGACCGCATCGGCGGCCGCGTCCTCGACGTCGGCGTCGGCACCGGCCTCTCGCTGTCGGATTATTCGCGCACCACAAAAGTTTGCGGCGTCGACATTTCCGAGCCGATGCTGCGCAAGGCGCAGCAGCGCGTGCGGAGCCTGCGTCTCTCCAATGTCGAAGTGCTCTCGGTGATGGACGCGAAGAACCTCGCCTTCCCCGACAATTCCTTCGATGCGGTGGTCGCGCAATATGTCATCACGGCGGTGCCCGATCCCGAAGGCACGCTCGACGAGTTCGTGCGCGTGCTCAAGCCGGGCGGCGAGCTGATCCTGGTCAACCACATCGGCGCGGAAAAGGGTCTGCGCAAGCTCTCCGAGCTGGCCTTCGCGCCGCTCGCGCGCCGCCTCGGCTGGCGCCCGGAATTCCCATGGGCCCGCCTCGTCAATTGGGCCGCCAAGCACGGCGGCGTCACGCTGGCCGAGCGCCGCCCGATGCCGCCGATGGGCCATTTCTCGCTGATCCGCTACCACAAAACGTAATGTTCGGCAGTGGGAACAGCGCGCGCGCCTAGCGCGTTTCCTTCCCATGCGTACGACATCAAACATCATCTTTGCGGGTCTCGTGATCGCAGCCTTTGGGCCGGCGATCGCGCAGGCCCCGCCCGCCCCGGCGACGCCGCCGCAAGCGACCGCGCCGCCATCCCCGCAACACGCCGCCGCCGACTGCGCCCCGCAGGACCGTCAGAACCGGGCCACCCCGCCCGACGGCACCACCACCGGGCAATCGAGGGAACCGCTCGGCGACAAGCTGGCCAAATCCGAAGGCGTGCTCTGCCCGCCCGCCGGCGTCGACCCCGAAATGCACGCCCCGGCGCCGTCAACCGACGGCAAAATGCCGGTCATCCCGCCCCCCGGCAGCCCCGGCGGCGACCCCAATGTGAAGCCGAAATAGCCAATTTTTTCGCCTCAGGCGCCCTTCGCCTCTCCCCTCCGGGGAGATGCCGGAATCCGCGCTTGCGCGGATTCCGGGTGAGGGGGCCCATCCACGAGTCCAGTGCCGGAAAGGCCAGCTTTCCCGCGGACTTGTCGCGCCGAAGCCTCGGCGAAGGCGGAAGCTTTTCGGATTGACTTCCCACCGCCCCCTTCCTTATATGCCGCGCGTTCGCGAGATCGGCCGTATCAGGCCGCCGCGATCGGCTCGTGGCGGGGTAGCTCAGCTGGTTAGAGCACGGGAATCATAATCCTGGGGTCGGGGGTTCGAGTCCCTCCCCCGCTACCAAACAATTACGTGGAATCAAATACTTGCTGCATCATGCGCGGGATCGTATGCCCGCCTCACCGATTTCGTAGCACTTCGGTAGCACTGTTGTTCGATCGCAGACAGCAATCTAATCCTTGAATTTCCGGTTCTTCTATTCTGGATCGGTTAGGGCGACGATCGAGTTGAAGTTGCCGGATCTCCTGCATGATCTCAGCCCAACAACCGTTGTGGGGACTTTTTGGTCGCTACCTTCGCGGTTTCTGGATCCACTGGGCCTTTGGGCGTACGAACAGCTCCGACTGCGGCGTTTTTTTCTTTTCGTACGGGGGCGTGGTCCTCAAGGATTCGATTGCTCACATCAGCGAAGTCCGGGGCCTTAACAAATTCGAGGCCCGATCAGTCACGCATTCTTCAGATCCCAGACGACCAAAGAGATTTGCGGTCGGGCGATAAGGGGGTGAGAATCCCTCCCTCTCCGCCATCCGACCGAAGACCTCGGGAAACCCGACAAAATAGGGCTATTTTCGCAGAACCGGCGAACCCCTGTGTAGCACCCTTGTGGAGCACCCAGCCTACACCGCTTTTGAGTCCTTCGCCCAAACGAATCCTTGCCGATTGTTCTGCGTTCATAATTCGTTGGTTCGATGCAGCTTCGAATCAGGCTTAGCCCTCGCCGTGCGTTGGATCCGGGTAATGTAGGGTAGGCAGACCTTATTCGAATCCTTCGCGCCAAAAAACAAAAAAAAAAGTCCCCGCCGGAAATGAAAGTCGAGAGGCCGGAACCCAACTATGCCTCCGGCCTTCTCAAGCTGAATACTTCGCCCGCTCCAGCCCGCAACCTTCGGAGGCGTCTACATGTCCCGCGCACGCCTTGCCGCAATGCGCTCGGGAGCGCCCGACCCGGCTCGGTGGATCGTCATCAGCATGCATGGCATCCCGGACTGGGCCAGCGCGGGCGAGCTCCGCACCACGCAGGTTCCGTTTAGGGTCGCGGACGCCGAGGGTCAGGTTGCCGCCGTACGACAGGGACTGGGGATCACGACGCTGCCGTGTTTCGTCGGAGATGCGGACCCGCTGCTGGCGAGAGTGCCGGGCAGCGACCTTCACACGTACGGCACGCTTTGGCTTCTCACGCAGGGGGAGACCCGCAAGACGAAGCGCGTGCGGCTTTTCACGGAATTCCTGGCCAGCAGGCTCTCCACTTACGCTCCTCTTCTTGCAGGGCTGACGAAGACCAATCCTTCGACGAAGGTGCGGCGGACTCGGTCGGTGTAACGACCATTGCACAGACCCAGCGGAACACGTGGACAAGCGGTAGCTCTAACGATTGCGAATCCCTGACCCATGCTAACCGCCGGGAACGAGCGGGCGGCCGGAAGGATTCGTCTCGGCAGGAGCAAATCTCGATGCTGATAACGAAGGAACGACGATCGGCGACCCGGACGCTCCGGGGCTGGGCGATATCGGTGCTGCAGGAGGCAGGCGCCATCCACGAATGTGAGGAGCACGGCTGGGCCAAGGACCGTGCCGACCCGCACGCCCGCGAGCGCGCCGTAGAGCTGGCCCGTCGCGATCCTCCGGCCGGCGTCTCCGTCGGCGAGGCCCTCGCGGAAGTTCGAGACGTCTTGGACGGGATCGGCGACACCTGCCCGGAGTGTTCGAACGGGGATTGCTGAAGCTACGATGACGCTCGCGACGCTCCATAATCGAAGGGTGGCATCGCTCGAATGAGGCCGTGACCTACTAGTTCTCCGGCACACCCGCAAGGCGCAGACCATGATAGGACTTTTCGTAGATCCATAGCTCTCGACCAGCCTTGGTTGCCCCATGCGCTAATCGAAGAGCTCGGCGAGAGTTGTTGGAGTCGCTGAGCAGCGTTTCTCGCTGCTTCAAAGTCGCCAAGATACGCTGTCGCAATGACTATGGCGGTCCAGCCACAGACCCATCGTGGCATCTCATGAGCTGTTCGACGCGCGCACTCAAGAGCTTCTTCGTATTTCCCCTTCGCGATGTAGGCGTAAGCGAGGGCGCCGTGCGCAAATCCGAGCTGTAGGTCCAGCGGACTCAACGTTATGGAACGCAAAGAATGGTCTATGGCACTGTCGAGAGCTCCCACCCCACTCCGAACGTGACCACTGGAGCTTGGCTTCACCGGCGCGCGGCTGATCTCGGCCTGTGTGATGGAGACCTCGATCGCACCTACGACCCTCAAAGTCACCTCGTCCTGCAACGCGAACACGTCGTCTAGCGCGCCATCTATCTTGTCGGCCCACAAATGCGCGCCAGTGGCCGTTTCGACGAGCCGGACAGTGACGCGTATGCGCTCACCCGCCCTGCGCACGCTGCCTTCCAAGACATAGCGCACGCCGAGTTCTCGCCCGATCTGCTTGATGTCAACTGCCTTGTTCTTATAGTTGAAGCTCGAATTTCGGGCGATAACGAATAACCACTCGAAGTGCGACAGCGCCGTGATGATGTCTTCCGCTATGCCATCAGAAAAATAATCCTGCTCGGGATCAGCACACATGTTTCTAAACGGCAGCACCGCGATCGACGGCCCGCCGGGCGGCGGGAGAGGCTTGGTGGCTTCCGCGATTGCCGCGCTCGCGGCCGATATCAACCCGGCAGGACGCGTCCCATAAAGCCGCACCGGTCGGTCAATATTCCGCAATGACCTCTCGCCGAGATCGTAGAAGGCGAGTCTGGTTTTTCCGCGGACTTGCTCAAAAGCGCTGCCAGACAGGCACACGCCGCCCGGCTCGCATTCGTTCTCGACGCGGGCTGCGACATTGACGCCATCGCCGAAAATATCGCTGCCTTGGACAATGATATCGCCAACGTTGATACCGATCCGAAAAGTGATCTTTGGCTCTGTGCGCCCGCTACCTGCCCTCATCTGATCCTGCAAGACCAGCGCGCAGGTCACCGCGTCAACGGCGCTGGCGAACTCTATAAGCATCCCGTCGCCGGTGGTCTTAACGATGCGGCCGTAGTGCGCAGCGATGATTGGATCGACCACTTCGCGACGGAGGGATTTTAGGACGGCGAGAGTTCCGACCTCGTCGGCGCTCATGAGTCGCGAGTAGCCCTCGACATCTGCCGCCACTACCGCAGCCAGCCGCCGTTCGATACGTTTACCTGGCACGAAGCGCCTCGTTTTCGTCCCCGGCGGCCAGCAAACCAATTTTGGAAAGCTGAGCGCACCGCCCAACTCTCGCCCTGTCGCAGCCAGAGTGTTCATTGCCTTCTGAAAAAGTGGCTCTCCAAGAGGTTCGATAGACCGGGGCTGCGCTTGTCGATCGCTTCTGCCCTGCGCGAGGGAGCTGTCGTCGCTCTGGCCTGTCAGGATCGCGATAGGTCATGACCGGCGCGCCTCGGCGACGGCCAGCGTGTCGATGTACTGGCGGAACTCGGTGATCTTGCCGTCCTTAACGATCCAGACATGCGCATAGCGGGCTTCGACCTTTTTGCCCGTCGCGCCGTGTACCCCCGTGAAATCGCCGAGCGACACGACCGTGTTGCCCTCCGTAATGAATTCGGTGGGGACGAGCGCAAAGCTTGACCACTCCGCCACCAACGGCTTGAACAGACCTTCGGCCACGCGCTGGGGCCCGCGGCCATCGACCTTATAGTGCCACATCGTGATCCATTCGATGTCGGGCGCCATCAGGCACAGCGCGCCTGGCGCATCGCCGGCCGCCAATCTGTCGTAGAAGCTTCGAACGATTGCGGTGGGTGTGGTCACGTTAGATCTCCTGAAAAGGCGGCACGACGCGGCGTGTCGGGATGTCAGCCGACGTGCTTGGCGAGAAAGTCGCGCATCGCTGCCGCGATCTCGCTTGCGTGGGTTTCGAGTGCGAAGTGACCGCTGTCGACGAAGCGGACGTCGGCCGAAGGCACGTCCCGCTTGAATGCTTCGGCACCGGGCGGAATGAAGAACGGGTCGTTCTTGCCCCAGACGGCGAGGACGGGCGGCTGATGTTGGCGCAGATAGGCTTGGATCGTATCGTACAGCGCCACGTTCGATCGATAGTCGAGTAAGAGGTCGAGCTGGATCTCGTCATTGCCTGGTCGCGCCAGATAGAAATCGTCCAGATTACGCCCGTCGGGCGGGACCCGGCTCGGGTCCGCCACGCCGTGCGTATATTGGAAAAGCGTCGTCTGCGGCGCCAGGAAGCCGCGCAGCGCGTCCCGGTTGGCCTGGATCGGTTCGTTCCAGTAGGTTCGGACTGGTGCGAAGGCGTCGGATACGCCCTCAAGATAGGTATTGCCGTTCTGGGTGACGATCGCGGTGATCCGCTCGGGGTGCTTCACCGCCAGTCGGAAGCCGACCGGAGCCCCGTAGTCGAAGACATAGATCGCGAACTTGTCCAGCCCGAGGACTTCGGTGAAGCGGTCGATCACCTTGGCGATGTTCTCAAATGTGTAGGTGAATCGATCGCGTGCCGGCTGCTCGGTCATGCCGAACCCGGGCAGATCAGGTGCAACGACGTCATAGCGATCGTCGAGTTGCGGAATCAGATCGCGGAACATGTGGCTTGCGGTCGGGAAGCCATGGAGCAGCAGAACGGTAGGCCGGGACGGATCACCGGCCCGACGGTAAAAGACCTCGAGGCCGTCGACATCGATGGCTTGGAAACTGAGTGGCATGTGGATTTCCTGAAGCTAGATTAGAGTTCGCAAGAGAACTGGAGTGCG
Organism: Bradyrhizobium sp. BR 10261; assembly: GCF_019455395.1. Taxonomy (NCBI): domain Bacteria; kingdom Pseudomonadati; phylum Pseudomonadota; class Alphaproteobacteria; order Hyphomicrobiales; family Nitrobacteraceae; genus Bradyrhizobium; species Bradyrhizobium sp. BR 10261. The sequence goes on along the minus strand of NZ_JACOFQ010000011.1, from coordinate 75,908 downwards.
CCGGTTCACCCGTTCAGCGACAGGAGAGCGAGCACCTGTCGAATGCATCTATCGGTCAGCGCAGTAGAGGCATGACTTCAACGTAGCGACGGGTAACCCTGCCTATAGACCCAATCTGTGGCCTGGGCGGGAGTGTGACAGGGCAGACAATCGCTGTGGTAGTCAGTCGCGGTAGTGCGGGTGGGAGCCCCCACGTCGAAATGGGACCATCCCCAACCGTCGCCCCACAAGGGATTGCCGGGGTGCCGTTTGGTGGAATCCTTCACCAAAACGAACCAACCGTTGAGCTTGTCCTGGTGGCTCGCCGTACCCGAGGTCATGGTATCCGTGCTTGCCTCGAACTGCTCCTTGACCAGCACGGTCCCGTCGGGAAACTTTCCAGTCTTTTTGAAAGCCTCGCGTGTTCCTGGCGATGCGTAGACCGCGTGGATCTGCTTGGCGCCAGGTTTGTCGTCATCCGCCACCGACCAACTGCCCAGATATTCGTAGAGCTCGCGATAGTCGCCCGGGACGTGCAGGTTGCCGGCGGCATCCTCCACGTTCGAAGACTTCGCGGGCCGCTCGTCGGCTGCAAGGACGAGCGCCACGGAGGCGCTGAAGGCGAGTGCGACCGAGACGACAAACAAACTCCTACGATTCATACGATGCTTCCTTCAGCGTTTTCGGTTTGGGATCCAGCAGTCGCCTCTCGGCGTCGCGGCGTGAAAGCGCGACGGCCTGCGTAGGAACGCCGCCTGTTGTCCGGAACGCTAGTCAGGCGCTCGCCGATCTCAAAATCGATTGTTCCGATTGGAGCATCGAACTTTCCCATAAATGGATTGGCGTCAGATTCTTCTGGACGATGCCGTTCAGGTTCAGCTTGTTGAAGGCGCAGACGCTTGGGCCCCTTCGCACGCATGCGTAGGCAGAGCTGTGCGGGCGTCTACCAGATGCTGCCTCCTGCCGGAGCTTGGTCCGTCATTACTAGGCTGTCGACAAGATGGTTGGTAAGCTCGTTGAGCACGCGGGAATTGCTCCGCTGCCCTTGTGAATAAGCCAGTTCGACTGCAGGCAACTGAGGGAGACTTCGTCCGTGAGGGACGATCTTAAGCGGGGGCTTGACCAGTGCGCGAGCGAGCACGGTAATTCCCATGCCGTCTATCGCCGCCGATTTGAGACTGTCGAAGCTGGGGCCGACAAAACTGATATGGCTGGGTGAACCGTGAGTTTTCAGAGAAGCGAGGGCGCAACGACGATACGCACAGCCGTCCGGAAACAATACCAGCGGTATGGAGTCCATCTCATCGCACTCGAAATTCGGCCCGGAAACCCACACCAACTGCTCGCGCTGAGCCACCGTGCCGAGCTTGGCGCCCATGTCCTGCTTGAAGAAAGCGAGGTCGAGTTCTCCGCGCGTGCTTCGTTTCTGCAATCCTTCCGACTGGTTGGCTTCCACCTCCAACCCGACCATCGGGTACTTCGCTTTGAACTGCGCGAGCCAGGCCGTGAGGTCGCGACCGAAGAAATCGAGCGGAACACCCAGGCGGACGAAACCATCGAGAGGTTCTTCCGACATCAACCGGCAGGCCTCGTCGTTAAGTTGCAGAATTCGTCTTGCATACTTTACTAGACGGTCTCCGTGCGGAGTGAGTTCCAAAACCTTGCCTTTGCGACGCGACAGCAATGGCTGACCTATTTGCCCTTCCAGTTTCGCGATTTGCGCACTGATGGTGGACTGAGACCGACCGACGATTTCGGCGGCCCGGGAAAAACTCATCGTATCCGCCACGACAAGAAGCGTGCGGAGACAGTCGATATCGAGGTTCATAGCCATCTCCATGATTGCTGTGCCGATCGCGGTCATTCATGCGTCGCCGATTTACGCAAGGATACATCGCGCCTTGGAGCGCGTCGGCTCGCTCGCTACCCGCCCCGTTCTGAGAGAGCTTCTGTCCGCACGATCGGGAAATCTATGTCGGTCTCAGCCACCTTGTTGAGGTAGTTCGTGAAGACGTTCTCGGCCACCAAGGCTACGATTTCGACGATCTGTGCGTCTCCGTAGCCGGCGAGCCGCACCGCGGACAGGTCGGCATCGCCGACATGACCACGCTTGCGAACCACTTTCGCCGCGAACCTCACCGCCGCATCCGCCTTCGGATCCTTGGATGCGCCCATTCGATTGAGGGCGATCTCCTCCGGAGGCAGCTTGGCGAAATTGATCGCGAGATAGCTGTGGGCCGACAGGCAGTAGTCGGAACCGTTGACTTGAGCCACCGCAAGAGCGATCCGTGCGCGTGTCTTGGAGTCCAGGGTCCTGGACAATCCGTCCTGAAACGCGACGAACGCTTCGAGTGCGACCGGGCTGCTACCGATCAGACGCGACAGATTAGGCACGACGCCGAGCTTCCGATAAATGTTGTCCAAGGTGGGTTTACTGGCTGCAGGCGCACCGTCGCGGGTCGATATTCGCAAGCGGGACATGATCTCTCCTTACAAGTTCATCCCAATTTCCTTCCGGATGGCGGGCGCAGCCGCAAAGCACCGCCCGCCATCGAGCCTCTTTTCCGAGGAGCGTTCGTACGCGGCAACTATTGGTGGGCTCGGCTTGCGACCGACTCGACGCGTCGGCGCGTGTCGCCCATCATCTCTCCCATCTGCTCGATCACTGCGTAGCGGACGTGCGTCGGCGCAGTATCCGCGTCGCCGGATTGGAACGGAGGGGCGGGCGCATATTCTAGGGCCAACTGCACGCACTGTGCGGCATCCTCACCGCGCAGTTCGGCGATCAGCGTCAGCGCGAAGTCGGCGCCGGCGGTGACGCCACCGCCCGTCAAGATGTTGCCGTCGCGAACGACGCGGGCTTTTTCGGGGATCGCACCGAATGCCGGCAGCAGGTCGAGCCACGCCCAGTGCGAAGATGCTCGACGTCCCCTAAGCAATCCGGCCGCTCCGAGGATCAGAGATCCGGAGCAAACAGAGGTCACGTAGGTCGCGGTGCTCGCCAGCCGGCGCACGGCCGACATGAAGCGGGCATCCTCCATGGCGTCGATGCAGCCGAGCCCGCCGGGGACGCAGAAAACGTCGCAGCTACCGATGGTTTCCAGATCGGCCAGCTTTGTGAAAGAGAGTCCGTGGGAAGTCACCGGCGTTGCTCCGATCGACGCGACGATCACCGTGATGTCAGGAATCATGGTCAGAAACTGATGAGGCGCGGTGAAGTCGAGCTGAGTTACTTCGTTGTAGACGGGAATCACGACGGTGGTCATTGATACCTCCTCAAAGCCGTGCTCTTTGACGGCGGGACTGTTGTCGGATGGGTTGCGTGTGTCTCAAACGGGGACGCGAAGATTTGGTCATCGCCCATTCGGGTATCGAACGCGGCAACGAATTCGTCGCTCACGAACAAACCTTGAAGCGATCTGCGCCGACGCGAGGTCCGGCCAGCGGAAGGCTGAAGGCCATCCGCCGGCCAGGCCGATACCTCGATCAAGCCGCTTTCCTGGTGTGAAGCTCCGGAAATGACGGGTCCAAGTCTGTTTTGAAGGTGTTGTTGAACAGATTGGTGATGAAGCTGAAGGCGGTCTCGGCGACGATGTCGATGATCTGCGCTTCGGTAAAGCCCGCAGCGCGAACGGCCGCGAAATCCGCATCCTCGATGTGACCGCGCGATTTGGCGACCTTGTAGGCGAACTGTAGCGCGGCATCGGCCTGGGGATCGGTGGAATGACCCTCGCGATTGAGCTCCATGTCCTCCTTGGTCAGACCGTTCAGCTTGCCGGCCAGATAGCTGTGGGCCGTCAGGCAGTAGCTGCAGCCGTTCACTTCGGCGGTCATGATGTGCAGGCGTTCGCGGGTCTTGTGGCCGATGCTCTTGCCGAGCGTCGCGTGCATATCCGCAATCGCCTTCAGGGCATCGGGCGACTGGGAGATCAGAGAGAAGAAGTTCGGCACCACGCCGAGAACCTTCACGTAGTTCTCAAGGATCGGTTGGGACTTGGTGGGGGCCTGTTGAATGGAAGGGATGGGGGCGCGAGCCATGAGGTTTCTCCTTTGCAACCGAGCCACCTTGGCTTCGGTGAGGAGAACATCGGATGTTTCATTGGAAAGAATAATCCGGTAAGAATGGAAGTGTCTCTTTCATGCTGTGGAAGGGGAAGCGGGGCCGTCGTGACCATCCTCTCATCCCAGCTTCGATAGGGCCGATCGCAGCTGGCTGGCGGCAAAGTCCAGAAAGACCCGCATCTTGAGCGGCAATTGCCCGCGTGCTGCGTGGACGAGGTGGACGGGAATGGGTTCGACATCGAACTTCTGCAGCACCTGGACGAGCTTTCCGGATCGAAGCTCATCGGCGCAATGATAGCGGTACACTCTGGTGAGGCCGGTGCGCCGGACTGCGGCCTGAACGGCGGATTCGGCGGCCGTGACCGATAGACGCGGAACGATGTCGACTCCAAATTCGCGCTTGTTCGCGGGATTCCGAAAGGACCAGATTGCGGAGGAAGGGCCAGTGAAGATCACACAGGGCAGCCTTTGTAGATCCTTCGGGTGTTTCGGAACGCCGTGAGCCGCCAGCAGGTCCGGTGAGGCGCACACCACCGTGTCCATAGCCCCGACGCGCGTCGCGATCATGCTGCTGTCCGGTAGTTCGCCCAGACGCACGGCCATATCGACGTGATCGTCGTATAGATGAAGGTTTCTGTCCGACAGAAGGAGCCGAACGTTGATTTCGGGATAGGCCGCTAGGAAGTCCGTGACGATGGGCAGAATGTACATCTGACCGAACAGGAGCGGCGCCGTCAGAACGAGCTCGCCGCGGGGAGTGGTGTACTCGCTGGATGCCGCTCTTTCGACTTCTTCGATTTCCTCCATGATGCGCTTAATCGAAGCAACATAAGACTGACCCGCGTCCGTCAGGGTGAGCTTGCGCGTCGAACGCTGCAGCAGCTTGGTCCCGAGATAGGCTTCGAGGTCGCTAAGTTTCCGGCTGAGCGTCGGCAGCGGCATGTTCAAGGCTTTGGCCGCCCCCGTCAGGCTGCCTTTTTCGACCGTCTGCAGCACGATCGACATCGCTTCCAGCCTATCCATCCCTGACTTTCATTTATTGGAAGCCACAATCTCTGAAACGAGAGATTATTTTTCCCTGCGCAACATTGCAAGGTGCGCTCAACAGTCCGCTCGCGCTGAAAGCGGGACTGCTGACGGAGTATCGATCATGACAACAACAGCATTGCTCTCCGCCGCGGCGCGTCTGGTTGAACGTGTTCTTCCGAGCCACGCGGATCTCTGCACGGAGTTAGGCAGAAATCGGACTGCCTGCGTCGGCGTCAGGGCATTCGTGGCTCTTGCGGCCACCATTATGCCGCCCGGTAGCCTGGCCGCGCAGGACCTGATGGCCATCGCGTACTTGAACGTGGTCGTTCTCAATTCCACCGCCTACCGCCTGAGTTCGATGCGACCCGTCCGGATCTTTCGCGTCGGCGTCTTGAGGTCAGTGAAGGACGTTCTCAGTGCAACGGAGGCCGCGCTTCACTTTCCATGGAATTTCGCCCGCGTCCGTTCTCTACGGTCAATGCGCGCGGACGCGGCCGGCGGGCGCTAGGCCGCAGACGCACATGACACACGATTCCCATGACGTAGGTTCAGGAGCGATAGATCTGGATGAAGACGTGAGCTTCGCGGTGTACGCGGCCGCCCTCGCGTTCAACAAAGCATACAAGTCGCTGCTTCATCCGCTTCGTCTGACGTACCCCCAATTTTTGGTGATGATCGTGTTGTGGGGGCGCGACAACGTCACCGTCAACGAGCTAGGCACTCGGCTCTTCCTCGATTCCGGCACTCTAACGCCCCTTCTGAAACGGCTGGAAGCCGCGGGGTATCTCCGCCGCAAGCGAGATCCGACCGACAACAGGCAGGTCCGCATAACTCTCGCTGATTCCGGACGGGCGCTCGAACCTGCGGCGAAGAACGCCTCTGAGAAACTCTCGCGTGCTATCGATCTCGGGACGGAACGCACGATCTCTCTAAGGCACGCGTTGGCGACGCTGCGTCTAAAACTCGGTCGAGCGACCAATAATGCGTCATGAAGACGCCTGGCAGCAGAGAGTCAGTGATCCCAAATGCCCTCGACCATATCGACGAGGATCGTGCGTATGAGCGCCTCGTCTTCGACGAGCCGCCGCCGAGAAGCGCCTCGGCCGCCGCGCGACCGAGTCCGTCCGTGCTGCCCGTGATGAATACAGTCGCCATCAAGCCGATTTCCGCCGCGCTCCCGTCGCCGGCCTTTTCGCCGTCGCTTCCTTCGCCGCCTTCTTCCCCTCGATCGACATCAGCATTTCCTTCTGGCCGGTCGCCGCCTTTCGCGGCTTCTTGGCGGGCTTTGCGGCCTTCGCCGGCGCGGCCTCCTTGCCGACGGATCGGCGCAGCGCCTCCATCAGATCGACGACGTTGGTCGATGCTGGGCGCTCCTTCGGCGTGATCGGCTTGCCGGCGCGCTTCTGGTTGATGAGGTCGATCAGCGCGGTTTCGTAGTGGTCCTCGAACTTGTTCGGATCGAACCGCCCCGCCTTTTGACTCACGATGTGCTTGGCGAGATCCAGCATGTCTTTCGTGACCTTCACGTCCTGGATCTCGTCGAAATATTCCCGCTCGCTGCGCACCTCATAAGGATAGCGCAACAGCGTGCCGACCAAGCCCTTGTCCATCGGCTCGAGAGCGATGATGTGCTCCCGGTTGGTCAGCACCACGCGACCGATGGCGACCTTGTTCATCTCGCGGATGGTCTCTCGGATCACCGCGAAGGCGTCATGCCCGACCTTGCCGTCGGGACGGATGTAGTAGGGGCGGATCAGATAGCGCGGATCGATGTCGGTCCTGTCGACGAACTCGTCGATCTCGATGGTCCGCGTGGACTCCAGCGCGATCTCCTCGAGCTCCTCCTTGGAGACCTCGATGAACTGATCCTTCTCAAGCTGGTAGCCCTTGACGATGTCCTCGTTGGGCACTTCGTCGCCGGTGTCGGCGTCCACCTTGAGATACTTGATCCGGTGGCCAGTCTGCCGGTTGAGCTGGTTGAAGCTGATCTTCTCGCTCTCCGACGTGGCCGGATAGAGCGCCACGGGGCAGGTGACGAGCGAGAGTCGCAGGAAACCTTTCCAGTTCGCGCGGGGGGCCATGGGTACGCAACGCTCCAGGGTACGGGACACGGACTCAAGACGAACGGGGCGGCGCGGTTCCGACACCGCCACGGGCCGTCCACGGAATTCCGCCTGCCCCTGCAGCGGCGCCCGCGAAACAGAGCGCCGGCGCTTGACTCTCGTGAACAAAATGAGAACATAATCTGATGACCGCTACGCCCGAGCCCTCCAGACCGGCCACTTTCGACCTGGAGGCCGCCGCCGACCAGGCCATCGCGGCCTGCGGCGGAGACGCCCGGGAGGCGGTCAAGGCACTGCTCGTCGCCGTCGACTTTCTCGAGGCCGAGACCGACGAGCTCCGGACGAATGTGTCGAAAGGCTACGCCCGGGGACGGCTCCCAGGGGCGCGCGAACGCAAGGATGAGGCAGATGTCTGAAGTGACCTACTATGTCGCTCTGCCGTTCGTTTTCTCCGACGACGGCATGGCCGCCGGCGAGGCGGCGGAATGCCTGAGCGCCAATGCCGCGGTGATGCGGGCCGAGGCGCTGGCGCGCAAGCCCGGACACGCCGGCGCCGTCGCGTTCAGCCGCAGCGGGGCCCCCGCAACCGGGGACTTCGGCGACGCGAAGCTGATCCGGAAGTTCGGGGACGTGCCGGACGATCTGAGCGCCTTGTGAAGCCCGACTAACCCGGGAGCGAATGCTCAAGGAAGAAGCGCAGCATCTCCCTCGTCGCGTCCGGCCCGCGGGGATCGGTGTACGAGCCGGCGGGACTGCCGCCCGACCAGGCGTGGCCGGCGCCGTGAACATTCCAATGCTCGGAGACGGCGCGCCCGTCCGCGTCGGCAAGGTTGGTGCGGGTGTAGGCGTGCCCATGGGGCACCCGTCCGTTGCTCACCTTCGCTTTCAAGCCTGCCGCCTTGGCGGACTGCTCGACAATCCGGTCGCCGTTGTTCGGATGCACCGTGGTGTCGCGGTCGCCATGGAAAACGATGGTCGGCACTGGCGGTCCACCAGCGGCAATTTTAGACCCGCCGCCCTGACGCATGGCGACGAACGCTGAGGGAAGATCGCTTGCCGCCCCGCAGGCGAGGCCGGAATGGATCCCGACGGCCGCGTACAGATCGGCGTGGGTCGCTGCCATGATGGCGGCGGCCGCCCCGCCGGCCGACAGACCTGCGACGTAGACCCGCTTCGGATCGATCGGATAGTCCAGTATGATTTGGCGAGTGATGCCTGCGATCAGCGAAGGCTCCCCGCCCTCCCGCTGCTGGTCGCCCGTGCGAAACCAATTCCAGCATTTCGCCTGGTTGGCTTCATTGGGCTGCTCCGGATAGACCACGAAGCAATTCCGCTCTTCCGCCAGGAAATTCATCCGGGTGCCTGCCGCGAAGTCGTCCGGCGACTGGGTGCAACCGTGAAGCATGACCACCAGGGGAAGCGGTTTTTCCTGCGAGTGGCTAGGGACGAACAGCTTGTAGTTCCGGCTGCCATTCGCGTTGCGGAAGGTGCCGGCGATGAACCTCGTGCCTTCGGGTGCGATATCCGTCGTGGCAGGCGGAGCGCGGGTCATCGGACCACGCAGGTTGAGTCCGGGGAAGTCTTTCAAGCGATCGAACCGGGCGATGCTTTTGCGTTGCAAAGGAGCGGGAGAAACCCGGGTGGTTCGTCGGCTTTCCTTCTCCTCGACGACGTTGGCCTTCACGTCGATGGTCGGCGGCTCGAGCCGAGCTGGCGCGACGCGGGCAGTCCTGTCCGACGGCTCGGAGGCGCTCTCGCCGCGGAGCATGCGCTGCAGGAGCGCGGTGGCCTCGGCCAGGTGGCCCGCACGTGTGAGGCGCGTAGCCTCGGAAATCATGTTCTGATTCAGCATCGCGTTCACCTAGTTCTGTCGGAGAGTGCGGCCTTGACCGCGGGAGTGGCGTGAAGGGCCCCGAGCACCGAGACCGAAGCAATGGTGGCGCGGGCCAGCTCGGGGGTGACGTCCGGGGCGATGGTCGCGAGACCCAGCACGTTGATGTGCAGCATCTCGCCGGCGCGCCGCGCCGCTTCGAGATCCTCGCGGCTGTAGTTGCGCAGCCCCAAGTCCAGGCTCTTTCGGACCGTCGACTGCTTCACGACGTCCGCGTGGCGTTCGAGCTGGTTGCGGATGGCCGTCCGGATGAAATCCGTGCGGTTCGAATAGAACCCTTCCTGCACCATCAGATCGACCTGACCCAGATCGACATAGCCAAGGTTGATCGTGATCTTCTCAGTATCGGGGATCCGGGATCGCAGCTCGCGGACATTGTCGGCCATGAAAGCATCCATTTCTACCATCCAATGGGATGGCGCATGGATGTCAAATGGATTGCTCCGGGGCCACTTTCAAGGGGCGGATAAAAATCGATTAGCCGGGGGCCGGAAGTTCGTCGGCCGGCCTCGGCTCGCGCCGACGTTCGGCGTGCGGCGCCGCGAATGCCGCAGCCGGGTACGCGGCGCCAGAGATCAATCGGCGGTACGCGCTTTCATACTCGCGCGCCATTCGGTCCGCGGAGAAGCGTTCCTCGAAGCGGGCACGTACTTTTCGTCTGTCGAGCCGGCCCAGATCGCCCACGGCCCTGACAGCCTGCTCCTCGTTCTCGACGATGAAGCCCGTCACGCCGTCCTCGACGACCTCGGGCACGGAGCCGGAGCGGTAGGCGATCACTGGCGTCCCACAGGCCATCGCCTCGATCATGACGAGGCCGAAAGGCTCCGGCCAATCGATCGGAAACAGCAGGGCCGCGGCCTCGGCGAGGAACGGCTGCTTCTTCGCCTCGTCCACCTCGCCGACGAGCTGGACCGCCAGACCGTCGATGTGGGGCTCAAGTTGCTTCTTGAAGAAGACGGTCTCGCCGCGCGGAATCTTGGCGGCGATGCGCAAGGGCATTCCGGCGGCGCGCGCGATGCGGATGGCGTCCTGGGGCCCCTTTTCCGCGGTCAGGCGGCCGAGGAACGCCAGATAGGATCCCTGATCGAAAGACGGGCGAAAGTTGTTCGATGGCAGTCCGTGCGGGATCGTGGCGATCCAATTCGCCTCCGGCAATGGCAGACGCTGATGGTCCGATATCGACACGAAGCCGGCGCCGGGAAACTGCCGCAGCACATCGGAAAGGCCCGGCAGGTCGAGCCGGCCATGCATGGTGGTCACGAAGGGCACGCCGAGCCGGCTGAGCAGCGGAAGCGGCAGCCAGTCGATGTGCGCGTGGATCACGTCGAAGTCTTTTGCGCGCTTTGCGATCGCTTCCAGCAGCACGGCGCAGGCGGCATTTGGATCGGCGCCCTTTCGTCCGAGACGCAGCGCGCGCGGCCACACGGCATGAAGCTCGCCTTTCGTCCGGGAGTCGCCGCTCGCGAACAGCGTGACGTCGTGGCCGAGCTCGACCAGCTCATCCACCAGCCACGCCACGACCCGCTCCGTGCCGCCGTAGAGCTTGGGAGGGACGCTTTCCGCCAGGGGAGCAAGTTGAGCGATGCGCATCGATGCCGACCCTCTAGACCGAAAACATCGAGCGGAAGAGCAGCACGACGGCCGCGGAGGCGAGTTCTGAGACGGCCAGCAACGTCCAATCCGGCCTGGCGCTGTCGACCGCAGCTCGCCTGACGAGCCCCTCCATCAGCCTCAACATTCGTCTTCGGGAAGGCGCTCAAGGTAAGCCAGGCCGAATCCCGTGAGTTCTTCGGCATCGCTCACACGCGCTTCCCATTTCCCTTGCAGATGACGCTCCAGCAGGCAGCGGCGGGTGTCGGCAGCATCGACGTCGCGATGCCTCGCTAGGTAGAGGGACCAGACCGTATGTACCGCCGTGCGCAACGGGACGTCGTCGACCATGTTCGGCTCCGACGAGAACAGACCTCGCCGGATGCCAACTCGTCTCCGAAGATGAAGTTTCTACTTTTTCCCGAAAAGTCGGGTCCCCGTCGAGCCGAGTCAGCCCTTTCGATAGGATCGACAACCGGCCTCGGCGCCAGAGCCGGATTTTTCTTAGCCGGCGGGCGGAGCGGGCTGTCCGCCCTTTTTTGGGCGGCGGGGTCGTGCAGCGGATCCTCCTCGCAGGCGGGGCAGACGTATCGCTCGCCGCCCCGGCCCGTCTCGTCGGGGACAAGCTTCATCGCCTTGCCATTTATCTCCAACCCCGACTTTCCGCGCCGCGTGGCCGAAGGCCTGCCGTTTATGCCAGACGACCAAGCGGCGTGGTTCGCGCAAGGACCAGAAGGGTATCTCGATTACCCGGCCATTGCGGACCGCCAAGCGCCGTTCATCCCAGTTGCGCGTACACCGCGAGCGCCCGGCTAGGCTCTGGTACCCAGTAGCTGCGAGACGGCGGCAGCCAATTGCGCCGGCGCAAAGGGCTTCTGGATCAGGACGCTGCCGTCGACGCCCTGCGATTGCCAGTCAGGCGCGCTGGCGCTCGTCATATAGACCACAGGAAAGCCAGGCGTGATTTCCCTGATCTGCCGCGCCAGCTCCCAGCCGCTGATGCCGTCACCTAGGTTGATGTCCGTCAGCAGGACCCGACATCCCTCGCGGCCATCGCAAAAGGTGCACATGGCCTCCTCCCCCGAGTGGACCGAACAGGCCTCGAAACCGCCGTCGGACAAGGCGTCCTCGACGAAGCTTGCGATCAGAGCTTCATCCTCCACGACCAGAACACGAACGGCATCACTCACTTTCAAATCTCCTCGGCGACCGACCCGGGTCGTCTCGCGTGCGGCAGTGCGCTAGTCGCAGTCCGGCGGAAGAGCGACCTCCGCCGTCAGCCAGCCAGGCAACGTAATGAGCCGTGTCAAGCCACCGGCACACCGTAATAGGCGTTCACCGAGCGCGTCGTCGCCGGGTCGCTCCAATTCCAACTGCTCTCGTCGGCGTATTTGGGGGCGCTGCGGAGCTGGTCCTGGGAAATGCCGGTGACTACATAGCCGCCGAGGTTGGTGTCGTATTTCAGCGTCTGCCATGGCAGCGGATAGTGATCGTCGCCGATGCCGAGCAGGCCGCCGAAGCTGAGCACCGCGTACGACACCTTGCCGCTGATCTTGTCGATCATGACGCGCTCGATGTAGCCGACCTTTTCGCCCTTCGCGTCGTACGCGTTCGTGCCCTCGACCTTGTCGCTGCCGATCAGGCTGAACGTCTCGCGATCTTCCATGGTCATGTTGACCTCCTGGGTGTTGTCTTCGGGAATCAACGGGGCCACGATGCCTCTGTTCCTGGCACAATCCGGGGCGAAAAGTTGATTTCCCAAGGATGAAGCGGCCGGATCGGATGACGCGCCGCAATGTGCCGGACGAAGTCGGCGAGCGGAGTTAGAGCATGGAGCTGACCGATCTGGAGCGGGATTTTCTGAGGAAGCTCCTCGGCGAATCCTGGGTCAGCCCGCCGACGTTCGACCATGAAATCGTGGCGCGGCTCGTGGAGCTTGGTCTCGTGGAAACCGAACCGCTTCCATCCTGAGATATCGAGTATCGCATCACCGGGGCCGGACGGGCGGCGGCTACCGCGTGAACCACAGATCGGCGAGCCGCGGGCAGATCGGAGGAACGATAGCCTTGCCGCCCTATTGAACTGCAGGGACCGTCGCCCGCCGTTGAACTACGGCGCCTGTCGCGGATAGCCAAAGGTCTCACGACCCGCTATTCAGAACTAGCGCTCGCGAGGATAGCCAAAGGCGGCGGCCTCTCGGACTTCCGTGTTCTCGAAGCCACGGGCATAGGCACCCGCGCAGCCCGCGCGAGGTCCACCCGCACCCTCCTTATCTGCCCCTCAGCGAGAGGCTGATCCGCGTTACGATGTCGTCCCAGTCGCGCTCTTCGTTCGCCGGGTAGTTGATCAGGACGCAGTGAATCAATCCACTTGAGAAGTTGCACCGGTCGTACCAGACCTTGTCGCCCTTATAACTGGACACCGCGAAAAACCGAGGCGTCGTTCGCTTGTACTGAATGCGCGCGGGCGGATGCTTCTTTGCGAGAAATGCAGCTGGTGAATCGTTCGAGACGTTGGGCGTGGCCTGTATCGTAAGGTCGGCTCGGCCGTCAGCAGTCCTAAATCGCTGTCCGTAGCCGTCCGGCCGGCCCGCCTCTTCGGTAAAGATCGAGGCCGGAAAATCGACCGAGGTACCTGTCTGCGGGATGGAGTAGGTGGTCCATCTCGCCGGTTGAGCCGAGACCATGGAGGTCGTGACGGCAAGTCCAAGAACGAGCGCCGACACCGTCGATTTCATCGCGTCTCTCCAACACTATGGAGGCCGATCCGGAAATCACTTCTGGCCCGACGGCGCCTGGGCATTCGAATTGTTCGGGTTCTGCTTGTTAGCCTCATGATGGCCGATCGCGCAGCCGGCCGCCGCGCCGAGCTTGCCATGACCGGCCATGTGGCCGGCGACGCCGCCGACGATGGCGCCCTTGATGCAGCCCTTGGCGTCCGCGCCGGAGGCCGATGCCAGCGCCATTGCGGCCACGCATGCCGCCTTGAAGATCCATTTCATGAGCGTTCTCCGGGCTCGGTTTCCGCGAAATCAATTCGATCCGGAGGCGGTCGTTCCCGTTGCGGGCACGTTCCTGACGGCAGCTCCGCGATTCACTCATCGGCAGCGAACTCGGTCTCGTCGGCGAGAGCGACCCAGCCGTCTCGTCGAGGAGCAAGTCGCGGGCTTCCGAGTTTTCCATCTGTTGGAGCGAAATCGTCCATGCCTGGAGAGGTCATGCGCGGGGTCAGGGAGAGCAACCGGTCCAAGAGGTCCCCCTTCCTCCGCGACGCGATGGTCGACGTGCAGATTGCCAGCCGCGGCATTCGCAGCAGGCGGGTCCTGTTTGCGATGCGGCAGGTCCCCCGCGAAATTTTCCTTGATCGGCGGTTCGCGGAAGCCGCGTACGAAGACATTGCCGTACCGATTCCGAAAGGGCAGACCATCTCTCAGCCCTACATCGTCGCCAAGATGCTCGAGGCTGCCGCGATCGCCAAATCGGACCGGGTTCTGGAGATCGGCGCGGGTTCGGGTTACCTGGCGGCGCTCGCCGCCAAGCTCGGGCGGGAGGTTTGCGCGCTCGAGCGCCATGAGGCATTGGTGCAGCGCGCCCGGTCGCGCCTTCGGCATCTCGGCTGCCGCAACGTAGATGTGCGTCATGGCGACGGGACCGCAGGATGGCCGGAAGGCGGCGAGTTCGACGTGATCCTGGTGTCGGCCGCCGGCGCGCAGACGCCCGCGGTCCTGAAGGCTCAACTAGCTCCGTCGGGACGACTGCTCATCCCGCTCGGCGATCCTGACGGTGTGCAGTGGCTGACGAAGCTGACACGCGAGCCGGACGGTAGGTTCGTCGAGGAAAGGATAGAGGAGGTCCGCTTCGTTCCTCTGATCTCCGGCTGAAAGCCCGCGCCATCTCAAATGGCGCGAAAAAGGCCGCCCGGAGGCGGCCAGTTTTTGATCTTCGCTTCTTCTGCTTACTTCTTGAGGGCGTCAGCGGCGTCCCGCGCCGCATCTTTCACGTCCCCGGCGGCATTGTGGGCGGATCCCTTGGCCTTATCGATCTTGCCTTCGGCTTCCATGTCCTTGTCGCCGGTGAGCTTGCCGGCACCTTCTTTGATCGCGCCTTTTGCCTTGTCGGCGGCGCCCTTCACATGTTCGCGGTCCATAATCGTATCCTTTGCTGTCCGGAAGATCAGAACAACGAAAGTGTTGCCCAGGGGTTCCTCGCAGAACAAAGCACGGTGTTTTCAACGAACACTCTGAACGAGCCCTTGGCCGAGCAACCTGGGGCATTCGCAATGTCGGCTATTGGCGGCAGGACCGGATGCGCGGCCATGCATGTTCCAATCGCCCCCGCGCTGACGATCAGCCGCCGCTGCAACGACGAATGCAGACCGGATGTGAATCGGCGCCGAACTAAGCCCCTTGAACTAACGGTAGCAATTCATTGTAGCAAATACCGGATTCTGCATCGGGTGGGGTCCCAATCGGCGCCGATCGTAACCCCACCCCGATTGGCCTTTCTTAATTGGCTTCAGAGCATTATTGCCGAGACTTGCAGCTGCTTGACCCCGCGCCGATTCACAGCCCGGACGTTGCAGTCGAGGTCCGAACAAAGGCGGGCCGCCTATTTCAGGCGGCACTGATCTTCGAAGCCAATAAATGCAAGCAATAGACCGCTGCTTATCGCGCTTTTGGAGTCTGTGGCGGTTCTGTTCCGCGCTTGGTTGGCAGTTGCATTGCCCAACTCGCCGCTGGGGCGATCAACACACGAGTTCGTCGGTCTAAACCTTGAAGTCCAGTAGGGTATTGGGGCCGAATGTCTGGGTGATTGGAACGTCCGCGGCATCGCGGCCCTGCGCGATCAGCACGCGACCGATCCGCGGAATGTTGTTACGGGGATCGAATGTGTACCAGCACCCGCCGATATAGGCTTCGAACCAGCCGGCAAAATCCCCGGCGGCATATGGAGGTGCCATGCCAATGTCACTGAGGTAGCCCGTGCAATAGCGCGCGGGGATGTTCATGCAGCGGCAGAACGCAATAGCCAGATGTGCATAATCCCGGCAGACGCCTTTGCCTTCGTTAAACACTTCCCAGGCAGTCTTGGTGGGGCGGGCGTGTTCGTAGCCGAAAGCGATGTGGTTATGGACGAAGTCGCAGATGCCCTTGACCCGTGCCCAACCAGGCGCGGTCTTCTCGAACAACTTCCACGCCACGTCGGTAAGTCGGTCGGTCTCGACATACCGGCTCCCGAGCAAATACATGATGGTGTCCGGAGGAAGATCTTCCACCGCATGTTGCTGCGCTGATGGTACGATCAGGTCGGCCTGACCGCTATCTCGTACGATGCCGTCCGCTGTGAGGCGCATGCGGCCGGCGGGCGCAACGAGACGGCTACACCAATTTCCGAAACCGTCTCGATAGGGCGTGATCGGCACTGACGGCTCGCTGACGAGATGATCGGGCACGACGATGTCGGATGCCCGCGTGAAGTGGGTGCCGACAACTGCAATCAGAGGTGTTGGTTGCGGAAAATCGTAGATCATCTCGAAGCCAACGCGGATTTTCATAGGATCTGGCTCCAATGAGACGATTGAGAACGTCGCAAGAGCTGTCTGCGCATCGTCACCGATGAATGCCGCGAGTGCTCAAGCGCGAATAGTATGACATCACGGCTGCGACCGCCAGCAGCATGCTCGATTGCGGCGGATCAACCGTCCAACACCTGACCGGAACCGATTCCAGAGTGAGGGCTTTGCAAAAGATGGAAATGCGATCCAAAATCAAACCCATGTCCATTCAGCCGGTGCAAGACTGGCTGGCCCAGCTCGTGTCCGACAAGGCGTCCTATCAGGGCGCGCGTCGCACTGTGAGTGCAGCCGACGCTGACATTCTGAGGAAGCGCGCATTAAAGAAGCAGCGCGCATTGATCGGCACCCTCAATGATCGTGTGCGACCATGAGAGAGTTCAAGTGTCCTCATTGTGGGCAGCTAACGGCTTTCGAGGCTTCCGAATGCAATGGCTGTACGCAGCCGTTGATGTTCGATCCTGACCACATGGCAATGATTGGCGTGAAAAGTGCCCTTGAATGCGTGAACCGGAATATCATCGGTTGCAACTGGTGCGCTGTTGCGACAGCTTCCTACTGCCTGTCCTGCTCCCTGACCCAGGTCATTCCCAGCACGCAGAATACGCAAAATGTGTCGCTTTGGACGCGCGTGGAGGAAGCCAAGCGCAGGCTGATCTACGACCTGCGACGGCTCCGCCTGCCCATCGCGCTCGCGGGTGGATTTCTGCTGGCATTCGAGATTCTGTCCGACGAGCACGGGCCGGTCCTGACAGGGCACGAATCCGGCCTGATAACGATCAACCTTGCGGAGGCCGATGATGTGCAACGAGAGATCAGGCGCGTTTCATTTCGCGAACCCTATCGCACCCTTCTCGGTCATTTTCGACACGAAATAGGCCACTTCCACTGGAATGCGCTGATACATGAAGGAGGCTTCCTATCGCCCTTTCGGCTGGTGTTCGGCGACGAGACCGAGAATTACCAGGCTGCGCTTGCTGCCTATTACGCCCGTCAAGATCGGCCGGACGATCCGACAAGTCACATTAGCATGTATGCGACATCTCACCCCTGGGAAGACTGGGCTGAAACCTTCGCCCACTTCCTACATATCGTTTCGACCCTGGATTCGCTGGCAGGACTTCCGCTGTCTTTGGACGCGCGCGCTCAGCACACTCTAAACGATCCCTATCTCGAAAGCGATTTTGGCGCACTTTTGGAGCTTTGGGCCCCGCTCGCACTTACGATCAACCGCCTCAACCGCTCGCTAGGTCTTGCCGACGCGTACCCATTCGACATTTCGCCCGCAGTTAAAGGCAAACTACACCTGGTCCATATGGCGATTTCGGCTTTTAGAAATCGGCAAGAATCAAAGGCAACGCGGTAGATTGTCGATTGTCGGGAGCTCTATTCGTTCTGCCCGCGCTTCCTGGGCTCGAGCAATCTCGCTGGCACGGAGGCACGGTCTTTGTGGCTCAACAGGCCGGCGACGAACCAATACTCACCCTGATTTTAAAGTGGATGCTTCCTTGGTAATGGCCGAGATGGCGGTGCCAGACTTGCGCACGACGCTAGTAAACTGCTCATCCGACAGCTTGAGTCGCTTACGAAGTATCTTGACTTGTACTTTGTCTCTCAAATCCAGCGAATTACGGAAATGGGTCGGCTTGTACCTGTTCATGGCATTCTCTCACAATTGGGGATGGGGAAAGATCGTGACCAGGGCTGGCGTTAAGCCGTTCCTGCCGCGGAGGTCGACCGTCGCGCTCCTCGCGAAGCTTCTGCGGCGTTTAAGGCAACATTCCCCACAGGTCGGCGTTCCGCGTTCTAGAAATATATCAGCGTCAGCGACAGGTAGCTGGGTTAGGTTTGTTGGGGGTCAAAACCGCTGGCGACGCTTAGCGTTTAACAATCTCCGCTGGATCTGGGACAGCTGAGATGGTGAACGAAAGAGCTCGCTTGGGCTTGGGGTTCCGGGACATTTGCGGCTCGATCCGAGGCAAGCTCAAGGCCACCAACAAGATTAAGAGCGCTCGCCTTCCCGGGCGCGTAGAGTAGGGTCCGCGTCCGTTTGGCGTCTGGCACGAAGGGCTCACCAGTCGCAAGATTGAAATATCGGTCTCTGGCGCGAGACCCAGACCCCTCCAGGTTTGGGTCATCCACCTATAACCATCGTCCGACACGCGTTTGGCGAGTGCGGGTTCTCGTAATTCTTGACTTTCTCAACTGCTGGTATATGGTCTCGCCATCGATACTGGCCGAACCGCTGTTCCGCTTTCGCCTCAGATCTTGCGGCGCGCACGTTTCAGACATTCTCCAACATCGACTAATTGGACACTGGCCGCAGCTCCGCGCGCCGGGTCTTGCGCGCACGCGAAAGGAAAACCTTATGAACACGGGTACAGTGAAGTGGTTTAACACCCAAAAGGGCTTTGGCTTTATCCAGCCAACGAACGGCAGCAACGACGTCTTCGTTCACATCAGCGCTGTCGAACGCGCTGGTATGGGGACTCTGAGCGAAGGTCAGACGCTGTCTTATGACGTCGTGGCAGACCGTCGTACCGGTAAGTCCGCTGCCGAAAATCTTCGTGCTGCTTAAACAACAGCACGACAGACCTGTCGCTCCAGCCACGGATGTACTGGCAGAGCTTGCGGTCCTGCCCCGCCCCGAGCCATCGGGGGCGGGGTTTTTGATTGAATCCAGCAAAGAAATTCAATGGGCTCGTCTGTGGTTTCGCTTCGACAATAGGCCCTTGTGTCGCTCGGTTACGACTAAGCTGAACCGAGGTCTGTCTCGAAGCTCATCGCGCAAATTCATTTCCGAGTGGCTTGGTTCGTCTTTCAGGTGCATAGGTCGGTATGCACGATTCTGATCACCGATCTTGTCGGTGCGGCGCCGTCTATAGCCGAACCGAGGCGATGGCACCTAGCCGGCAGATCGCCAGCTTCGATTGCTCGGTTTGCGGCGCTACGATGGAATCATGGAACACCGCCTGGGTGCCCATCTACAGGCTGATAGTCGGCCCAGTTCGACATTCCTCATCGGAAGGGTGATTTCACCTCGCAAATCGAAACGCGGCCTGTCGCAGGAATTGCCGTTCATCGCAATGTCGTTCGGCAACTTGTTTACTAGCATTGACGTGACCGCGGACGATCGTCGGACTTACGCAAGCCAAGTCAGGCGCCGACGTTGGTACTCGCAGCCGTTCTCGAAGGCTGGTTGGCGGCACGTAGTTCAACTTTGAGGGAAGAACAGCAAAGGCTTTTCAGGGAGTTGCACTTCAAGCCGCGCGATGTTTACAGGCTGCCCCAGTCTGACACAACGAAGTGCGACCACGCCGGCGTGTCGACTAAACGCGGCTGCATCTGGAACGTGCTATCCTTGGTCCCAAGCAGGAGATTCAATGAGCATCGTAAAACGTCATCTGGCCGAGCAAGAAGAACGCCTGGTACTAATCGAGGAAATTTGCATCGATACAGGAGCGCTTGTCTTGGATACGGCCACCGACGAAGTCTACTTTTCTGCAGACGAACCGGCTTACAAGAACGCCTACGTCACCGTGTTTCAAGCCTGGGCGAAGGGCACGATCAAGGGCACAGCGGAACAGATATTCGAGGCAACAAAATCCATTCTTGACGACTAGGGATTCCACCGGACACCAAGAACTCAGATCGAGTTGTGAGCGATGAGGAAGAATTATGCAATATGCCTACAAGCTGAATGAGGACGTTCGCCATCAAGCTCAAGGCCCGCAAGGACGCGCCGGAACTGAACCGCAGATGATTTACACGATCGTACAGCACATGCCCCTCGAGTCTGATGGACGAGTTAGGTATCGTATCAGGTGCAAATCCAAGAACATCGAGCGCGTTGTTACGGAAGATCAGCTTTCGTATTTTCAGTGATCGCAAGCGTCCGTTCGGGCTCGTACGCTTTCCGAAGGCAACGAGGAGGAAAAATGTCAGACCGGCGGGAGCTCTATCGGAGCCCAAATGGCGACGCATGGCTCATCGCACGCGAGCCGACAAACGGTTACGCTTTCATCATCCACCAGCCCAATTCGCCGTCTGGCGGCCGGCTATCTCATGTTGAGTTGGGTGAGTTCTTGCGTGACGGGAAGGGACCCGAACAGCAAGCATTGTTGCGCTTGATCGGAACGCTAGTCGAGGTACCGCCCTTTGCGTAGGAGGCACCCGTTTATCATGGCCGCATCGCCTTGTAAGGCAATGCCACGTCAGCAGCTGCTACCCCCCTTGAAGGCGTTGAGACACTCTTCTTGATAAAGGAGCATCTGAGGCCTCCGGCCGCGAAAGTACTCCACGGCTACAAGCCAGTACCTACCGGCGAAAAATGGCGGTTTGGTTGAGGGAAGCTGGATCAGTGGAGATGGTAGCGGGATATTCGACGCGCGCCAGAATCTTCCCAGGGGCATGATCGTTGAGGAAGGCGTCATCAAGTTACTTCGCGTAGCCTTGTGATCGGAGCCAGGCAATCCGACGCTCTCCATTCAGCCAGTCATCAATATCGGCTTTGCTCGTGAAGCCCGTGATTTCTCGAGGCTCTGCGCCTGGATAATCAGCGATGATAGTCCAATCGCCCTCAGATTTGCGAACCGGTTTGAAGCTCACTTTTATTTTTGCCATGCCGGACCATGCAGGAAACCTAGCGGAAAAGGAACCTCGTCCTTCACAAAACAGGTAGTTACCCACCAGCTGTCACTGCAATCGGGCTCTCCGTCCGCAACGACTCCGGAGCCCGCATTGTCAGGGGCCGCAGGGAAATCATTTGCACCTTGAATAGAGGGAGGACTTGTTATCCCTGATGGATATCTTCCTCGAGTGAAGTAGTTCACGCCTCTGCCAAAAGCGGCATAGCGAACGTGAACTTGGCTTCTTCACTCGTCGATCCGTCGCAGCGGCGCCAGCCAGTGCGAGGGTCTCGGCTTCCGCCACAGCTTGAAAGCGCCCCAAGAAGGCGTTGCGGTACTCCTTGGCTGATCGGCCTTCCACTTCTGTCTGACTGGCGAGAGATCGCACGATTGCGAGAAGGTTCTTCATCCGATGGCGGGTTTCGGCGAGGAGAATGTCATTTTGGGCGTCGCGCTGCTGCCTGTCGGTCACGTCCTCGAACAGGATGAGGATGCTCGTGCTGTTATTGTCGGGGTGAACCAAACGGCGCGCGCTGACCAGCATGGTGCGCCGACCGATGGTCGGGAACTCGGCCGTCACCTCGTATCCAACGACGGCCGTAGACCGGGGGATGATCTCGCGCACAAGGCGCTTGAGCTCGGGGATATCCCATTGACCGTTGCCAAGGTGAAAAAGGCTCCGCCCGACGGTGTCATCGCGAGCGACCCTGAAGGTTTCGTAGAACCCACGATTGGCTGTAAGCACGCAACCCGACTGGTCAAGAACCAGGAGGGGTTCCTCCAGGGTGTCAACGATCCCTTGCGCCTGGACGTGCTCGCTGCGCAGAAGCCGGTACAAGTCTTCAAGATCCATCTGACGGATAACCTCAGCACTTTTGTGCTTAGGCTAGGACGGGTGCGGTCGTTCACAAAGGAAATTGGGTAGCAGCCTCCGTTGTTCCTTCTTGCAGTTCCAAGCTTTGCTGATTGGTGAGGGAAGATCTATCGGCTCGAGCGCTGGCAAAGCGTCGTAACTGTCTTAGGAACGAAAGTAACAGGGGTTAATTGACGGGTTAAAGATCGGTTGCCGATGGGAAGGTACTATTTCGATGTAAGGGACAAATACGGGCGCGCCGTCGACGAGGAGGGCCTAGAGTTCTCCACTCTTGAGCAGGTAGAGCGAGAAGCCGCTCGCGCTATGGCAGATGCTGCAGCCGATAGCTTTGAGCGCCCCGTCAAACCGAGCGAGTCCTCGATCGAGGTCCGTGACGAATCCGGGCTTGTGATGCGGCTACGCTTCACGGTGCAGATCGAGCGCCTGAGGAAGCAGTAAGGTCGTCTCAGTCGGCAGGCTCTCCCGGCAGCGGCGGGCTAAAGGCATTGCCCCCGACTGACGGCGACAACTGAATGATGGGCAGCAGTGGGCCACCCGTTTGAAGCGGAATGTTCGAGCAGCAGCGTATAGGGCAGGTGTGGGGTGTCAGCAACGCCGACCCTTCTCCGCGTGTTCACGCTCCTCGGCAGCGTGAAGAGCGGCCTGTTGTTCCAAAACGCGGCTTTCGACGTAATTGCGCTCGACATCTGATAGCCGCGTGTTGAGCAAACGATAATATCGATCAATGTTCCTGCTTTGGGCTTTTGCAATCGCGTAGCTGATGGCAGTCATTTTCGACCTCCTTGCCGTGCTAGGCGGGCGAGAATTGGCGACAGGGTACCAAGATGCCGAGCATGGATGCGACGAACATTGATGCGCTCACGCGGCGGTGGCATGATAGTGCGATCGTCGCATCTCCCGGTGCCCCCATGCGATCGCAGGCCCGGCTTCCTGATTCGGTCGCCGCCGTCATCATTAGCGACCAGCTCGCCAACCGGCGGTCGGCCGCCCCCGATTTCCTGCGCGAGAAACTCGCGATCCAGGATCTCGCTGAAGTGATGTCCGACCATCCGGAAGAGATATTGCCCCGGCTGGTCAGGACCGGCATGGAAATCTGCGGCGCCCATTCCGCGGGCATCAGCATCTTCGAGCCCGAGGCCAACCAATTCCGCTGGTACGCCCTCGCAGGCAAGCTCTCGACTTTCGAGGGCGCCACGACGCCGCGCAATTTCAGTCCTTGCGGCGTGTGCCTGGACCTCGCAGCGCCGATACTGATGGAACACCCCGAGCGGGCCTACGACTGGATTGGCGACGCCCGCATCACGATCCCCGAGGTGCTGCTCGTGCCCTTAGGCGTGAAAAGCGCCGCAGCGATCGGGACGCTGTGGCTGATTTCCGATGCGGGACATTTCAACAAAGAGCACGCGCGCGTCACGGCCGAATTGGCTGCCTTCGGTGGCATGGCGCTGCGGATGATCCAAAGTGAGCAGAAGCTCGCTCTGGCCATGCAGCGGCAGGAAACGTTGATGCGCGAGATGAGCCATCGCATCAAGAATCTCTTCAGCGTCGCCGATAGCATGGTCCGGATGACGGCTCGCAACGCTGAGACCAAGGAAGAATTGGCTGAAACCCTATCGGGCCGGCTACACGCATTGTCGGAGGCCAACGGACTGATCCGACGCTCTTTCGGCGACGACGTCGCAGCCGTCGCCAACCTGGGCGATCTCGTCGCCTGCATCCTTCGTCCGCACGGGGTGGCGACCTCCAATTTCAATGGGCCGCCGGTCGCGATCGGCGAACAAGCTGCCGATCATCTGGCGCTAGTCTTCCACGAATTGGCCACCAATGCCGCCAAATACGGCTCCCTGAGCCGTGACAAGGGGGGCATCGATGTTACGTGGTCGGTCGACGCCGACCGTCTGGAGATCGATTGGACAGAGACCGGCGCGGATGCCGTGGCGGCCCCCACGTCGACGGGCTTCGGCACGAAGCTGGTCGAGACAACGATCGAGCGGATCGGCGGCAGAATCCACCGCACCTGGACTCTGGGTGGCCTCTCGGTAGCCATCTCTTTGCCGCTGGGCTCTCTAGGTCGCTAAAGCGTGCCTGCCACCGGTCCGGCGCCGCTCCAATAGACTCGCCACCTGATCGGTAGGTTCGCGGACCATAGCCGTCACCCGGTCGTGCTGAGACGACCAGCCTTTCGGCCGCTGCATCGATTGAGCCGATGCGGTTGCCGGATCCCGCGCAGCGGACAGCCTCGACTGCCTCGAAATCGGCCGACATCGAAGCCCCCATAGGCCGAATCGGTGGTACACGGCGCGGGTCACAAATTTGACCAGGCTCTTTGGGAATCCTTTTTTCCCGCGGGTTTTGGCGCTCCAATCTCGCGACTATCGGGATTCGGCGCGCGGCAGCTTGTAATTCACGGTTAGCAACGTATCGTTCGCGTAGTCGAAAATCAGATTGTCGAGTTCTGCCATTTCAGCTCGCATGGCATTACAGCAGAAGATCATCCATCTATTGGAGACCGGACCCTTGCAGATGGCGTGATAGAGTTCTTTGGCATCGATGATGAGACTGCAGCGTCCCCCAGCTGCGGCTGCCTCCAATCGAGACCGAATCTCCTGCCTGAACCGATTGGTTGAGATCATCACCTAGTGTTCGACCTGTTCAAAGGCAACTGCACCCGCGGCATCTACGACAACATGAAGACCGCGGTTGAGACGATCTTCGTGGGCAAGCGCGTCTCTACAATCGCCGGTTCCCAAGCAGCATACGAGGGTCGATTCCCTTCGGCCCGCTCCATCTCATTTTCGTGCGTTATCAACCTATTGTAGCCTGGATGCTGCTCTTCTGGTGGGTTTCCTTCCTGCTATTCTACAACACTTCTACAACAAGCGCCCTCCGTCCATTTCAGTGGTTTTGGAATGAATTGGCTCTATACGGGGGCCGATTAAGCGATGCCCCCGAACTTGAATGAGCGATCCAGGGTCAGCACAGCTGCCACGTGGCGTGCAGATTAGTGAGTCGCCCTAACGAGCGCTATGGCCGCCAGTCGGGGGGAAGAAGTTTCAAGTCGCCCCCTGTGCGACAAACGTCTATCATAGGTCCCAGAAATGATTTGGGCAGCCAATGTCTGGATAGCCCGGGACCAACCGTCGGTGCGAGGATCTGGCAATGACCAAACTGAAGCGCTCCGCCGAGCAACAGGTCGCGGATGAAGCAGACCGAAAGGCGCAAAACCCCGTTGGGGCGCGGCAAACGATAGCGGACAGCCACGCCGATCCGGCTTTCCAGCAAAACCATAAACGTCTCAGGGCCGAGCGCCTGGCGCGAGAGGCCCGGCTCAAAAGCAAGAATTGACCCAACCCATACAAGCGAAGCATCAGATCGAAAAAGATGACAAAAATATTTGGTGAATACGAACCGCCCAAACCAATCAGTAAAGCGGAGCGTGAAGCACGCAATGCCTTCCGCCAAGTCGACGCGGAGAAGGCCATGTCCGAGCACGCGCTCGCCGAGAAGGCCTTTGCTCAGAATCGAGAGCGATTGAAGGCCGAGCGGCTGGCACGGGAAGCCGTAGCGAGCCCGGTGCCAAAGAAGCAACCCAAGGCGAAGAAGAAATGAATCCGCACGGACGGCTGCAGAAGTTGTCCTTGCTGGGCTCACGCTGAAGCAGGCGACTTGGTGCCGATGGCAACGAAATAACTCCAGGGAATAGTGAAACGTTGACCGATAGATGCAGGAAAGGCCCGGAACATTGCTGCCGGGCCTTTGTGCGAGTGCCTGAGCGGCGAACTTAGAAGTCCATGCCTCCCATGCCGCCACCGCCAGGCGGCATGCCGCCAGCCGCGTTCTTCTTCGGGACTTCGGCGACCATCGCTTCGGTGGTGATCAGGAGCGCCGCAACGGACGCGGCGTTCTGGATCGCCACACGCACCACCTTGGTCGGATCGATAATGCCCTTCGAGATAAGGTTCACGTACTCGCCTGTCTGAGAGTCGAACCCATAGGCGTAGGTTTTGCTCTCGAGGATCTTGCCGACGATCACCGAGCCGTCTTCGCCGGCATTGATCGCGATCTGGCGAGCGGGGTAGGACAATGCCTTGCGCACAATCTCGACCCCGGTCTTCTGGTCGTCGTTCTTCGCACGCAAGCCCTTGAGCTGCTCGGAAGCACGGAGCAGGGCGACGCCGCCGCCCGGGACGATGCCTTCCTCGACCGCAGCGCGGGTCGCATGCATCGCGTCATCAACGCGATCCTTGCGCTCCTTGACCTCAACCTCGGTCGCGCCGCCGACGCGGATCACCGCGACGCCGCCCGCGAGCTTGGCGAGACGCTCCTGCAGCTTCTCGCGGTCGTAGTCCGACGTGGTTTCGTCAATCTGCGCCTTAATTTGATTGACGCGCGCCTCGATGTCAGCCTTCTTGCCGGCGCCACTGACGATCGTTGTGTTCTCCTTGTCGATCATCACCTTCTTGGCGCGACCGAGCATCGCAAGCGTCACATTCTCCATCTTGATGCCGAGATCTTCCGAGATGGCCTGGCCACCGGTCAGGATCGCAATGTCCTGCAGCATGGCCTTGCGGCGATCGCCGAAACCCGGAGCCTTGACGGCCGCGACCTTCAGGCCGCCACGGAGACGATTGACGACCAGAGTGGCGAGCGCCTCGCCTTCCACATCCTCAGCGATGATAACCAATGGCTTGCCGCTCTGAACAACCGCTTCGAGCAGCGGGAGCAGCTCGTTGAGCTGAGACAGCTTCTTTTCGTTAATGAGGACGTAGGCATCATCCATTTCCACGCGCATCTTGTCGGCGTTGGTGATGAAGTAGGGCGAGATGTAGCCCCGGTCGAACTGCATGCCCTCGACCACCTCAAGTTCGGTCTCGAGCGACTTGGCTTCCTCGACGGTGATGACGCCCTCGTTGCCGACCTTCTTCATGGCATCGGCCAGGAACTTGCCGATCTCGGAGTCCCCATTCGAGGAGATGGTGCCGACTTGAGCGATTTCCTCGTTCGAGGTCACCTTCTTGGAGTTCTTGACGAGGTCGGCGACCACGGCTTCGATCGCGAGGTCGATGCCGCGCTTGAGGTCCATCGGGTTCATGCCGGCAGCCACCGACTTGGCACCTTCGCGGACGATCGCAGCGGCCAGGACGGTGGCGGTGGTAGTGCCGTCGCCGGCCGCGTCAGCGGACTTGGAGGCGACTTCGCGCACCATCTGCGCGCCCATGTTCTCGAACTTGTCCTCGAGCTCGATCTCCTTGGCAACGGTGACGCCGTCCTTGGTGATGCGGGGGGCGCCGAATGATTTGTCGAGCACGACGTTCCGGCCCTTGGGGCCAAGGGTCACCCTGACGGCGTTTGCGAGAATATCGACACCGCGAAGCATGCGATCGCGGGCGTCGACGCCGAATTTCACTTCTTTGGCGGACATTATGATCCCCTTGGGAACGGATGCTCATGCCCAGGCCCGAAGGTCGTCTGGGCAATGAGATCATCAGGTAGGCTTGGACCCGTCCTGCGAGAGACCGACTGCGCCGGCTGCTCAGGACGGATCGGACAACGGCAGATTACGCCGCCTTCTTCTTGGACTCGCTGACCTCGAGCACGCCCATGATGTCGCTCTCCTTCATGATCAGAAGGTCTTGGCCGTCAATCTTCACTTCGGTGCCGGACCATTTGCCGAACAGCACGCGGTCGCCGACCTTTAGGTCGATCGCGATCAGCTTGCCGGCTTCGTCGCGGCCGCCGGGGCCAACGGCGACGATTTCGCCCTGCGAGGGCTTCTCCTTTGCATTATCCGGAATGATGATGCCGCCCTTGCTCTTTGCTTCGGCGTCGATGCGCTTGACCACCACTCGGTCGTGGAGCGGACGGAATTTCATGAGTGCCCTCTGTTCTGTTTTCGGCCCCAGCAGTCTAACCTCGAGACTGCCAACCTTCTGCAACTATGTCCGCGCGAGCGACATACAAGACACTGCCGGAGCGATATTCGGCGGCGAGTGGTCTGCGTGAGAAACCGATAGCTATTTGCTGGGAAAGCGCGCACGGTGCCTTCGAAGCCGAACAACGGCTTACCTTTGTGCGTCCGCGCTATCGCTCGCGGATGCGCAACGCGATGATGCGAGCGGGTCTCATGCGTGATTTTCTGGTCGATCTCGCGGTTGTTATCATGAAGGCCCGGGCTCGTGGCAAAGGCGCACTACGTGCCCGACCTTGCGCGAATCCTGGCGCTGACCGCGGTATGTACGATCGGAATCTGGTCGCCTCGGCACTTGTGAACCTCACGCCGCTCGTCGGGAAGAACTGAGCTGGCGCGAGCTGGTGGCCAAGCAACAGGAGCCCCTTTTTCGGGGCTCGCAACAGAAAGCAGTTTATATGCAGAATCTCTCACCGCGGCACGTCAAGTTGGAAGAATCCCTTCGGCTCGGCGTGGCTTCCGGATGGTATTCGACCAAAGTCAGTGGAACGTTTGTGTCCGGTCCTCACGAGTCGGAGGCTGATTGCCTGCGCAGGATCGCGGAAATTAATCCTCCGCCCGCGAAGCGGAAATGATCCGATCTCTGGAGCTGCCAGTAAGAGCACACAGTTGACAAATAGCCGACAATGCAGAGCAAGAGTTCGTCGCGCAACAAGCCCGTCAGGAGGGTGATCGCAAGGGCTAACAAAGCAACGATCAGGAACGCATATGGAGTGCCGGCCATGTTCGCGGATCAAGAACAAGCAGTGATGACGCGGCTTTCGTCTTTGTCAGGTGCCGCTGGTACACATTCGACGCACGACAACAACACTCCGCGAATTGGCCGCGTCCTGATCGCTCAAGGCCGCGATGCGGCAGATGTTCCGATTGTCAAAACTTTCGGACCTAACACGCTCGTCAGCTTCAAGGTCTGGACTGACGAGCTTGTGCAAGCACCGATTGAATACCAGACGGGCTGAGATTGATCTCGCTAATTGTTTAGAAGGCTGCTACACGGTTCGCATCACCGCACGCTACTTGGCTGTTATCGGTGACTGAGAGCGTTGCGCTCCCGCCTCAACCCAAGAGAAGGCGGTCAGATGTCAAATTCCGACAAATTCGACATTCGAGAGTGGCTCGTACCGCCTTTGTTGGTACCGGCCTTCCTCACTGCTGATTGCGATGACGGCCATTTTATAGCGGTATCCGTTCAATTACCTACGTCAGAACTGCAATCGGGGCGTTGAGCCTGTTCAAGCCAAACGGGAGCCCAAGATGGCAAACACGGCAATCATCAGGGACGCGTATGGGGTTCCGGCAATCTTCGTTGGTTCGAAGACTGGCCGGGACGATGCGCCCTTTGTTTTCGTGAGGGTCGGAGGTGAGGAGCGCCGGATGCGTTGGTCCGAATGGGATGCGCTTCCGGCCTGGACCGGCGAGACTCCGACTTGGGCGAGTAAAACCAAATAGCGGTGGAGTGTCTAGCATGAGGATGGTTCGAACAGGCACATGGACCGCCGCGCTTTTGCTGGCATCGGTACTGGGCATATACACGCCAGCAGCTTTTGCCGCGGAGCCGAATTGCCGTGCGATCGAAAGCACCAGCGCGCGCCTCTCCTGTTACGATGCGGCATTTCCCCCAAAAGCCAGCAAGCCCACGGAAGCCGGCATCGACTCATCGTCGGGCTACAAGGATCCATTTCTTGCGGAAGAAGCCCGAACCGCCGCGAAGCTCAAGAATATTTGCCGCGGTTGCTGAGT
Source organism: Bradyrhizobium sp. BR 10261 (assembly GCF_019455395.1). Taxonomy (NCBI): domain Bacteria; kingdom Pseudomonadati; phylum Pseudomonadota; class Alphaproteobacteria; order Hyphomicrobiales; family Nitrobacteraceae; genus Bradyrhizobium; species Bradyrhizobium sp. BR 10261. Next base: position 46,513 of record NZ_JACOFQ010000011.1, on the reverse strand, counting down.
TTCGCTTCCGGACACGAGCGCCAATTAAGAGATCCTGTAACATGACGAACGATGCTAAAGATCGCCGAGTGGGTCGCCAACGAAAGCGAGCCCTTCACCTGGCTGGCACGGCTTTGGATGGCAAGGCAGATCGTTCCGCGAGTTCAAGAGACCAATCGGCCAGAAAGCAGCGCCTGCTTGACGGGCCAGCGGAATTCAAGGAGGTCCGAGTAGATCGTTCGAAGAAGACCCCAGACAATGCTGAATGACCGAGGTTTGTCGCCGCCGACGGTTGCTCAGCCCGAAAAGTCATGAATGGCGCATGGAACATCAGGGCATCAAATACACTGTGGTCCAGACGATAAATCCGCCCGGTTGGAAGTGGTCGTTTGAGCGAGAAGGTCGCTCACCCCGAACCGGAATTGCCTTCAATCGGGCGGAAGCTATCAGCGCGGCCGAACGATCAATCAGCCAAACGATCAGAGATCAGCAACGCCAATAGAGACGCTCGGTTTGCAGCTCTGGCTTCAAAACAAATCGGGTTGTTGCCTCTCGAGGCCGGCGTCGCAGGGCGCAAGTGCGGGTCGCAAAAGCTCGCAACCAGGCGGCGGAGAATTGCAAGAGAGTTGCTCCCGGGTTGTACCGTTACAGACCATCGATCAGCTACAGCAATCGCAAAAGTTACCGCCCAGGATACGAACAAAGCGCTCGCTATTCGGCGCATAGCGGCGCACTGTCTCATTACCATCGAGCGGTCCTCAGCATCTATCGGTGATGTGGACGCAAGCTGCGCTCCCGCTCAACCCCGCAGCGGAGCATTAGACATGCCGGCTAGACGGTCTCCAGTACAATCCCTGACATTCGAATACCGCCTCGCGCAAGAGGCGATCAATCTCCGCCTACAGGCCAACGGGATGCCTGCTGGTGTCCGCCGCACGGAGCTTCTGCGAAAAGCCCGGCAGATCGATGTTGCCGGGGAGATTAACAACTGGTTGTCCTCACCGGGACTACAGCCGCCCACCTGAATTTTAGTCTTGTTCTTGACCGACGTATTGAACTTCAGCATGCCAAGTGGAGACAAACCTTTATCGGGATTTTACTCTCACCCTCCCGGGGCTGGTAAGCCGCCGCCTGCGCTTGATTTAAGCGGGCGGCGTTTTTGCTTTGAGGTCGTAAGCCATTGGATGCGTCATCTCGCGGCCGATGGTGACATATGGCCTTTTTAGGAACGCCGCTCGAAGATCGGCTTTAAGCTTAATCACCTTTCCGAATCCCTGGGCACTATCGGTGACCGAGAGCTTGTTGCTCCCGCCCGAAGTGGTGGGATGCACATGTGCAATAAGTGCGACCAGCTAGACAACCAGATTGAACATCTTCGCGTGTTGATATCAACTGGGATGGACACCCTTAGCCTGGCAATGATCCGATGCGCCATCGAATTGCTGGAAGCCGACAAGGCTACCCTTAGGCGTCAAGGCAGCTCGCATACATAAGTGTGCCTTGTTGCAGCCCTGCCGAGGCGGATGAACTGGGCTTCCCGCTGCTCGGGCCGGACTTGCGGGCCGCGCTCAAGATAGTCCATCGCAGAGGTCGTTATCGCGCAAGGAATCTCCTTGTCACCGTCGTGCATCGAGAACCGTACGATCATCCGGTCATACTCGTGACCGATAAAGCAGCCGCTGGTCAATGTCATAGCCTGCTCCAATATGCTTTAGTCGCCTCAGCACTCCTCGCCGAGCCGGCGGAAATCGTCGAACAGCGCCGATACCAGGGCGCGGTGGCGCGTGTCCTCGGCGGGGAGGCTCGCAACGTAAAGGTTGAGCAGATAGCGCGCCTTCACCGCCGCCTCAGGCCATGAGGTCGCCGGCACGTCATCAGGCGGTTTTCGAGATCGGCCTCGCGTTCGCGCAGCTCCCTGACATTGTTCTCGACCTCGGCCAGCGCGCGGCGCAGGTCGGTGGCCTTCTGCGCGGCCATGCCGCGGTGCTTGTCGAGCTCGACCGGGATGTCGGTCATCGGCGCTTCACATCGGCGCGTTGGGCGTCCGCGAGGTCGACCGAACCAATCGAGCGCACCTCTGTCGCACCCCGCACCGCTTCGGACGGCACCGTAATCATGGTGGCGACACGGCGCCAGACCGCAAACGACAACCCATCGATCATCTCTTCGTCGGTGACGACCTCATAGGGGCCCGCCGGCAATTCCCGCGCGATGCCGCGGATGTGGAACGGATGCCTGAATGTGACGGTTTCCCGCCGCGAACGGATGGTCATGCGCGCCTGCCTTCCTGCGATAGCCGCCCTAACCGACACCGGCGATCACGACCATGCGCTCTGAACACGGCAATAGCCAGCACTATCGAGGCCATCGGGCGCGCGGCGTTTTAGTCCTCGCTATCTCCTTGATGCAGGCGTAGGCTCATCCGCATCACCGCATGTTCCGCCACGGCATCGACCGGTGACTGAGGGTCACGTGCGCTCCCGCCGAGAAGCCAGTCATTGAAGCACGACTTCGTCGTGCTCGTGCAGGAGCATGCGATGCCGCGTTTTCGTGCCTCGGAATGGATCGTTCCGCCCGTCATCGTTCCCTTGTTCCTTCTGCTGCTCGTCGCGGCGGCTGCGCTGTTCCATGGCTAGGCCGATCCGCGTGCCCTACCTCGTCACCGGAACGAACGAATATGGCTGCGCCAATCACGGCCGGGGCAGCCCGACCCTCGCGCTGAGGCTGGCGCGAAAACTGCTGCGCGACGGTTACATGGACGTGCGCGTCTGCACGCCGCGCGGCCGCGTGCTACAATCTGACGAACTGGACGAACTCAAACCCCAAGACAAACCTCAAGAGGAGACCTACATGGCCAAGGGAGAGCAACGCGGCAATCGCGAAGCCAAGAAACCGAAGAAGGAGAAGACCAAGGTGATCGCTGCGGCGCCAAGCCGCAAGGAGGCCGCTTGGCAGCCGGATTTCGGGCCGGCAAAGAAGAAATAACGGAGGTCTCCTCGTACGGGCGGCTGCGAACCGGCAATCTCAGCCGGGGCTTCTAACATCTTCTTGCCCGAAACCGTCTGCGAGGGCAGAGCAGAGCGCGTCCGTCTACCTTTCAGTCGGATGCCTACCTGTTCTGCTACCCGCCAAGGCATCGTCGACCTCGATGCTGAGATAGCGAACGGTACACTCGATTTTTGTGTGCCCCAGAAGACGCTGTAATGCTCACAGGTTGCCGGTTCGGCGATAGATCAAGGTCGCCTTGGTCCGGCGGAGGGAATCCGTCCCGAACAGGTGGGAGTCGCGCACCTTAGCCATCGCAGTCTCGACGCAAGAGGCAACTTGGACACCTAGCGCGGCTTAGAACACAGAGCCCTTTACACGACCAGGTTAGCGGTATAGCGTTTCGCCTACAGGTTAGCAGATGCTCACCTTGAAGCTGCCCATTAAGCAGCGACCTCCGAAGTCGCCGCCAGACCTCGTAGCAGCAGCTCCCGTGCCATCGGAAGGCGCAATCATAAGAATTATTCCCCTACGGTGCGCCAGCGGCGCAAGCGCGCATCTGTGTGCGCTCAAGAAAGGCGACCTTCATGAAACTTCCTGCAATCTTGCTTGGCGAGGCACGGACGCGCGTGCTTCAAGGTATCGCTCTCGGGGCGGTGGCGACGATGGCCATTGGATTTATCTGGGGAGGTTGGGTCACTGGGGAAACCGCCAGGATCATGCGCGCCACGGCGGAGAGCGATGGCAGAATGTCCGTTCTGGTACCGCTTTGTGTCGCGCAGTTCACAGCCGCCGACGGCGCTCTGGCCAAGTTCAAGGCGGCCAGCCCCTATTCAAGGGGAAACATCGTCAGCGAATTCGTGAAAGATGTGGCGTCCACCAGCATGGATTACTCGTTCGCCAAGGCATGTGCCACAGGGATCGAAACAGAGATTGCCAAGACAGCGACAAAGACTTGACGGGCGCACCCGCAGGCTTGGTCGTGGATCGCCTCACTCGGGATCAGAGTGCGCGCTTGACGAATAGGAGTGACACCGGCTCGATTCATTTCGTCGTGGAGCAGACCAATAGGCTCTAGCTGGGCCGCGCGGCTCGCGCGGAAAGCCGGCCCGCGCACAATCTGGCAAACGGATAGGGAAGCCGGACCGGATGCAACTCGAAGACGCCAGCAAATGGCCAGTCGTGCTTGTCGTTGAGGATGACGAGCTGTTGCGCTGGAGCACGATGATAGTGCTCCAAGATTCTGGCTACAGTGTTCTTGAGGCCTCGGACGCTGGGGAGGCGCTCACGACTTTGGAACAGCGGGCAGATGTCCGCATCATATTCACTGACGTACAGATGCCGGGGGCAATCGACGGAGTTCGGCTTGCCCACTTGGTGAGCCAGCGGTGGCCTCTGCTAAAGATCATCGTCACGTCCGGCAGAATGAGGCTCCACCAGGACGACCTCCCGAAGGGAGGGGTTTATTTGATGAAGCCATATTCGGCCACGGAGCTGACGACCGCGGTATACGAAGTGAGAGCGGGAGGTTGATCCTCCCTGGACCAATTCCATTGAAGGGTTGCTTCCAGTACTGCTCTGTCTCTCCTGCGCAGCAGGGCATGCTTTGCCGGAACCCAACAGTCTCGCGGAGCAACGCTTCACCGTCTCGTAGCATTCGCACGCGCCGTCTTGCAGCCATTCCATATCGAGGATGTGGCATGCGCCCTACTTCGGCGGATGCAAATCGCCTTGAAGGCACCGGCCCGCCTTGGAATGCATAGTGTCTTCGGAAGCGGCAAGGATCGTTAGTAAGTGATTGCACAGGGCACACTGAAAGCGATGTAAGTCGACGCCGGGACGTTCTGACTCAATGCTGATAAGCATCATCGAAGATTTGCAGATCGGACAGCCGGGGCGCTGCAATGCGATGGGCGCAACGTCGGATAAACGGTCTTGAGATTTGGGCATAGGGCTCCCCCTCCGAAACAGGCGGGAGCACGATGCTCTCGGTCACCAGTAATGCCTGGGCGCGGACCGGTGATAATGAAAGTGTGCGCCTGATTGGTCTCAATCGCGAGTCAATTCGCTGCCGTGCTACCGTTTGTTTTCTCCGCGAGTGGGTGGGCGTGAACTTCGATGTCGCGGGCCTAATTGAGGCCCACCGGCGCTGACGAGCGAAAATTGCTTGCGAAGCGACAGTGTCCCGTTCAAGTCCTCTAGACTTCCTCCCGAAACAGGTGTCGAATGTCGCATCACCGTCCGACAGGTGGCTTCTATTGGTGACTGAGAGACCGATTGCGCTCTCGCCCAGCACCGGGTGTCATTCGGCTTGCAATATTGGCTCTGACGCAATTTTGGTGCAGCTCCGATTATTCTGCGCCGATCAATCTGGCTTGAAGCAGATCGATTTTCCCGCGACCGTACATTTGACGTCTGACGAGCTTGAGGCGCGTGATCTGACCTTCAGTCTGTCCGTTGGACCAGGGCAAAGTAATTGCTGCTCGAACCGCTGCTTCATCTTTCGCGACGCCGCTGGCGAACGAGGCGACGAGACTGGCGCGGGCGCGCTCGATCCATGGCATGAGGCCCGCCTCGGTCTTGCGCCGGATCATCAGGTGGAATTCGGCGATGATCTCGCGTGCCTCGATCAGGGCTGGTACGCCAGCTTCGATCGCCGCGACCGTGACGGTCTCCGCTTTCGTGAGCAGGTCCCGACCGATGGTCATGAGGCGCGCGATTGTTCTGGCCGACGGAATCCGCTGAAGGTTTTTTGCGTCGGCCTTTTCGGCCCGTCGTCTGCGGGTCGCCCACTCGCTGACGACGCGGAGCGAGCCGCGGAAGCCACGCGCCGTTAAGCGGCGCCAAAGTTCGGCCCCATTGCGACAGCCAGCGGCCCACTGATCGTCCAGCCATGGCAAATGCAGATCCAAAGAGCTTTGTCGGGTCCGGAAGACATCGGTGCGTTCGCCGCGGATCACCTGCCGTACCAGCTTCCTGCTATGGCCAGTCTGGCGCACGATCTGCTTGATGGGTATGCCGCTCTTCGACAGAGCCAGGATGGCTTCATTGGCCTCCTCGCGGCGCAGATAGCCCTCATACTGGAGGCGCTCGGCGGCTGTTAGCAGCTTGGGATCAATTGTGGTCGCGCCGATGACGATGCGAATCTGGCGCATCGCGGACGGCGTCAAGGAAGGCCCGACTGGCGTTCTCCATCAGATGCCAGCGGTCGGCGACCTGCACCGCGTGGGGCAAGGCTTTGGCCGCCGCTTCGCCATATCCGCCGCCACGATCGCGGGCGATGATCGCGATCGTGGGATGCGCAGCCAGCCAGGCTTGGGCGGTCGCGGGCTCACGATCCGGCAGCAGGGTGACTACCCGGCGCCTTTCCAGGTTGCAGACGATGCTGGCGTATCGGTGATTGCGACGCCAGGCCCAATCATCGATGCCGATAACCTTGAGCTGGTCAGCCGGCGGACGGTGACGGCGTCGGACCACGCGCAGAAGTGTGTCCTTGCTCACCGGCAACATCAGCCGTTTTGCGAAGCCTGCTGCCGGCCGGCCGCCAAGCGCCAGACCAAGGTGATGGACGATAGAGTCCAGCCTCGCCGTGCGTCGCGCTGATGGAGCCAATATCCCGTCGGAGAAACGCTCAGTGAAGATCTGGCGTCCGCACAGGACGGCCTCGCAGCGGAAGCGGCGGGCGATCACCAGGAGCTCAACGACCCGCCCGGAAAGCGGCAGATCGGTCACGCGGCGCCGATACCGGCTATGGATCCGCCGCGAAACTGTCCCACATGATGGACACAAGCCAAAACTTCCGGATGGCCGGACAGTGATGACGGCCTTATCACCCTCGTAGCACGCACTCTCTACAACAAACCCACGCGGTACCAGACTGGAGCGGTGGAGTGCTTGCTGCATGGCGCTGATTCTCCCAATCAAAGCGCCAGACATCCTCCGAACTGCATCAAAAGTGAGTCAGAGCCAAATTTGAACGCCGATTGACACCAATCGACTGCTTTCTGCGCAAAGGCAGCGGCGGTGAAGATCGCCCGCTTGTCGGATTTGAGCACAGCTAACCAGCTGGCGAGATAGCAGGCATGGTCTAGTCTCGGCTCCAGCGCAATGCCAAGATCAGAGCAGAGGAACGCAGCCCCGATTTCAGCGACGAGTTCTTCGCGCGCGTACGCGTGATCTCCAAAGCGCTTACCCAAATCACGGTCGCAGCGATGCTTTGGTGACGTCCAATGCACGTTGCACATCTCGTCAGGTCTCCGCAGCGGCCTGGCGAGGGCGCTGCGCCAACTGTGGCAGCGTCGCTGGCGGGCGGCGATTCGCCTTGGCGCACTTGCAGCAGCGGAGGCGACGTCCCGCCTGGTCTTGCAGCGCGAACATTCGATCTCGAGCCACGCGTACCGTCCCCTCGGATACCGGTGTCGCGAGCGCAACCACGCTCGTTCTCGGGAGGAGCATCAACGCGTGCCCCTCGACAACGCTACTTCTTGCTGCCGGGAACGGCGGATTCGCCCACGGTATCATCCGACGACGGCTCTTTGTTCAGATCGTAATCGGAAGGATTCTCTCCTAATTCGATTACGCCCTTCGCAAGCTCCTTGCGCAATAGAGCCTTGAATTCGTCGTCGTAGCTCTCAATGCTCTTCCGGATCGCATCTTTCCAGGCGTCGCCGCGTCCCCACGCTTCCGTGTAGGCGAACGCTAGGTCGGCATTCTGGCGGTTGGCGATCATGGCTTCGAAGATTGACCGGGCCTGCAACCGATCCTTGGCGCTCTTCGCCGTCACTTCGCGGTCTGCGATTCGCCGGGATCCAACTATGAGCTTGTGGACCGCATAACGTTCCGGCGAGGGAATCAGCACGGGCACGCCGGCTCCGTGCAGAAGAACGGCGCGGATCGGTTGTCGGATCAGAAAGTCGAGGAAGCGAAGCGGAAAGGCCCCCGCTCCTCCAAGGGCCGGCATCTGAACTGGTTTGCCGGCGAGATCGTCCGACCCCCGGTTGGGCGTCAGAAACTCCACCTTGTATTGCTCTCGGGAAATGAATTGACTGGAGACCCGTCCGTCCGCCTGGCTGGGAATCTCACGGAACGTCGGATCGATGCGCCTTAGAACGTCCATGATGGGCGGTAAGGAATCGCCGACGGCCACCGAGATCTCGTGGAATTGTGCGAAGTCTGCGTCGGCCGTCTGCATGGCGACTGCGTCTAGGTGTCTTCCCAGGACGGCGGAGTAGCATTGGTAGGCGACCGTTCCGACAAGGACTCCCCTCAACCGGAAGAAACCGGCCCTCGCGAGTTCTTCCACCACTCGGCCCGTGGTGTTCGGAGGACGAGGCAACCGCGCTTCTCGCGTCAAGGTCGAGACGATCCGGCGTCGTCCCCGCATATCCGCTTTTAGGTCCTTGAAGGCCTCGACCCTCTTGGTGATTTCCAGATCATCCACGGGACCGACATAACGTCGATCTTGTCCGCCGCCGTCCGGCTTGGGCGTGTCGAAGTACCAGTACTTTTTGCCTTTCACCTCCACGGCGACGAAACGCCCATCGGAGGAGAATTCTGATGTGAAGCTCTCGTCCAAGCTTCGCTGGACCAACTCTGAGTAGAGCGTCTGAAAGACGATATCGAGCCCGTCAGCTCCCATGAGGAACTCCGTTATACTATTTTTTCGAAAGTAGTATAACTATAAAAATCATAGGGTTCCACCTCATTATACTAACTTTGCAAAAATAGTATAATTCTTATGATTCCAAACGCCTGGTAGGTGGCCGCCTCAAGATCCGTCAGGGCTCGACGCGGCCTGCTCGGAAGTGGCGTTCACGCGACTATGTTCCCGTTTCGTTCCAAAGAGTCAAGCGTCCCTCTCCCGAATTCGCATGGCGCGGCAGCCGGCGCGGGACGAATCTCCGGGATCGGCGGCTGGACTGTCGGAACTGCCGCCTGCCGTTCGTCTTGAGTCCAGCACCGTCCCTCCGGAGTTCTGCGTACCATGGCCCCGCGCGCCAACCGGAAGGGCTTTCTCCGCCTCTCGCTGGTCACCTGTCCGGTCGCGCTCTATCCGGCCACCTCGGAGAGCGAGAAGATCTCGTTCAACCAGCTCAACCGGCAGACCGGTCACCGGATCAAGTACCTCAAGGTCGACGCCGACACCGGCGACGAGGTGCCGAACGAGGACATCGTCAAGGGCTACCAGCTCGAGAAGGACCAGTTCATCGAGGTGACCAAGGAGGAGCTCGAGGAGATCGCGCTGGAGTCGATGCGGACTATCGAGATCGACGAGTTCGTGGACAAGGCCGACATCGACCCGCGCTACCTGATCCGCCCCTACTACATCCGCCCGGACGGCAAGGTCGGGCACGACGCCTTCGCCGTGATCCGCGAGACCATCCGCGAGATGAACAAGGTCGCCATCGGGCGCGTCGTGCTGACGAACCGCGAGCACATCATCGCGCTGGAGCCGATGGACAAGGGGCTCGTCGGCACGCTGCTGCGCTATCCGTACGAGGTGCGCAGCGAGCATGAGTATTTCGACGAGATCCAGGACGTGAAGGTCACGAAGGACATGCTCGATCTCGCCAAGCACATCGTGAACCAGAAGGCGGGACGGTTCGACCCCGAGAAGTTCGAGGACCACTACGAGACCGCGCTGATCGACCTCATCAACCAGAAGCGGGCCGGCAAGGCCATTACGCCGAAGTCCAAGCCAGCGGCGACCAACGTCGTCGATCTGATGGAGGCGCTGCGCCGATCGGTCGGCAAGGAAGCTGCGCCGGCAAAGGCTGGCAAGTCCGCCAAGAAGGCGAAGAAGGCCTCGCCTGGTCAGAAGGAGATGCTGATGCCGATCGAGGGCAAGAAGCCCCAGGAGGCGGCAGCGAAGAAGCCGGCGGCCAAGCCCCAGCGGAAGTCGGCTTAGCGGGCGTTCGGCGCGTCAAGGTATGATGGTGTAGGACATCCGGGCGAATCCGAGGCGATTCAGCGCAACCGTTGTTCCGAAAATCACCAAGCTCTCACTTCCCTGGCAGGGCAGTGCCACCCTTACGTGTCGTTCGACACGCCGCCCCCTAGCTTGTTGATCCGGCTGGGGGCTTTTCGATGAGCTTACTCTCGCGAATGCGTGGTGCCTTCTCGATCGGCGGCACGACCGACCCGCTCGGTCGCTCGCTGCTCGCCGATTAACCTTTAGGTGAGGCCGACACCGCGGTCATCTGCAGTACGAGCCTGACGAGATCGACCTGTCGATGCGTGCCGGTTTGCTCGAATATCGTGCGCAGATGCCAGCGAGCTGTCTCAAAGCCTATGCCGAGGGCTGTTGCAGCCTGAATGAGTGTAGCACCTTCCGCAAGCAATGCCGTCAAGGCCGCCTGCCGAGGCGAAAGGCCAAAAATATTCGTTAGCATCGTCGGATCAAGGCGCGGTTTCTCGTCGGGCTTCTTAACGAACATGATCGCACGGGAGAGCGGCGAAAGCAGCCGCTCGGAATTCTCCACCCCAAGCGGCATCACGGTCGCAATCATCGCCGGTCGACCCGAGGGCCTGGATATCTTGACTTCGAGCGTGGCATCGCAAAACCTATCCACGTCGGCCTGACTGCCACTCATTTGCAGTTCAATAGCGCTCTCGAGCAGCCGTCTTCGTGTGAACGGAGCCGCTCTTTGATCGCGCGCCCGTTTGCGAAGCCGCTGTAGAACTCTCCCATGGCCACCCCAAACATCACCGAAGCAGGATTTGATTGGGTGGCGCGGTTCGCTTAAGAGCTCGCTTGTGTCCGCGCCGCGTTCGGGAATAGGCTAAGCGCGGCGGGGGAAGCCAGATGTCGCTGCAGCACCAAATCCGGAAGCCGTGTCCTCACTGCGGGCGGACGATGAAGCTTGTGCGCGACGAGGCCATCAGAGGCGGGGAGCGCTACGTCTGCCCCCATTGCGACGACGATCCGCTAGGCGGCGAAAGGCGAAACTGAACAGGAAGTCCCGCTAACTGAATCAGCTTTATCTGGATCGTCCCGGCCTAGGCGCCGGGCGCTGGTTTGCTTTGGAGATTTGCGTTCGAGTCTCTTGTGCTTCCTTGGCCAATCTCAGTTTCTTGAGGCGCGCCATGTTTTCGCGAATATCAACGGCATTTTTTGCCTCTTCTTGCAAGACCACCTCGCGATGCGCGACCGCAAGGCGCTCTCGGTTCGCTTTGGCAGCGCGATGAAGTTCCCGATCGTCACTCATCCTATGGTCTCCGGCCTCGACATACGGCTTGGAACGGTTAGCGGACCTCATTAGGCGCTCGGTTGAGGGCAGGAAGGCGCCCGCTTAGGGCTTTGCAAACCCGTCCGATGGTTTCACGGGCGTATCTCAATGTCGCGCCCATTGGTGCCTCAGTCCCAGCAGCGTTCTCTAGGGCCACCGGCATCATCCGCCTTCTGTTCGGCGCGGGCGGCCTAATTCGCGCAAGGAAGGCTCCTCTTCCGGAGCAGTCGACGGGTTGATCGTCTGGGCTGTGGTGGCGACCCTGCAACGATCAGCGCCACGAACAATCTCTTCATGGCTCATAGCACGTGCCGGCTGAGAAGTCTGACTTTGTTTCGTCGTCGCCTCATGGGAGTGAACGATTCAATTCAACTCTGCGGGTACGGCGAGGGCGACGACCGCCAACGGAGGCAGCCTCAATGCTGTGGGGTCCCTATTTCGATAGATCAGGGAGGCGCAGAACAGTTGCTTGGTTGTGGAGCGAACCTCAATCGCCATTCGGGACGTTCGTGGAAGCTGCTCCGGACTTCGAATTCGAGCCAACGACTCGCATCACTCGATGACCTCGTCGCTTTGTGCAAGAAGCATCGCCCGGCACTCCGAGGCGGAGAGCCCTGCAAATTCGATCTCGCTGCTGTTCCTCGACGTTTTAGCGCTCGCTATTCCCAGGACGTAAGCGTAGAGTTGCTCATCACCGCCCATCCTGCGGCTTTCACCGGTGACTGAGGGTAACGAACGCTCCCGCCGAAAGAAAGGAAGAGGAGCGTGGATGTCTCGATCTCGTTTGGCAGCCGACTGGATCGTGTCGCCGGTGATCTTCCTGCTGTTCCTGTGCTCCTGGTATTTGCAGCGGTTGTCCCGCGTGGATAGCGCAACACGAATGCAATACCTGGTTGGCGGCCACAATGGAGCCGGCCGCGTCAATCTGAGTCGCGACACGGTGGCTGCCGCCTTGAAGAAGGCGCGGGAGCTCTTGCAGGAAGGCTATATGGACGTGCGGATCTGCACGCCGCGAGGCCAGATCCTGCTGCCTGACGAGTTCGACAAGCTCGAAGCCTGAGGGAACAGCTGTGCTGCCGCGCCAGAGCAAACGGCGGGCAGACGGTTTTCGCCTCGGCAGAAAGAAAACGTTGCGGGATGATCGGCGTGAATGTTGTGCGGAAAGGCAGCTGGACAAAGAGACGGCGACCTTAGTCGAGGAGCGCGCTGTCGACGCGTCGCTGCCGCTTTGCAACAGCAACTCGGATTTTGCGGCAACGCCGCCGTGTCTGTTCTGGTCGACTATCGAGTTTGATCGTAATGGATGGCTGCGCCTATGAAAGGCCGGACATGTTCAAGTCTAAACAATATCGTGCAGAAGCGGCCAAATACGGCGAACGGGTCAAGGGTTCGACCGATCTGGATGAAGGCCGCAAACTTCAGGAACTGCAGGACCGCCTCGTCTCGCTTGCTGATAACGAGCAGAGACTGGCGGACGACTACCACGACGCAGTTCATGTCATAGGCCCGGACCAATCTCGCGGCGCGGCCCTTGCAAGCGAAGAGGAACGCGTTCTGCGGTGTCTTGGCGCGGCTGTCATCATGCAATGGAACGCTCTGCCGACGACGTTGCAGCGGGAGATCTTCGACACTGCTTGATCGGTCGGCAAGTTGCTGGAGACGGCGGAGCTTCGTGGGCAGATCGCGCGATTTCTGCACAAGCACAAGAATGACGCGAACGGCAACGAACATTGATGAAGGCACGCCCGTCTTTATGAACGCGCAAAGGTTGTTATCGGATGCCGGAGTAGCCACCTGATGGAGGACACGATCGGATCGCGGTGACAGCGCGCGTCGCGAGCGCGACGTTTTTTTTAGCCACGCCAGATCTTACCGACCGCACCGACCAACAGCAGTCGCTTCGAGATGCGCGTCAAGGGTAAGGACAATCTATGACCATCGAACATGCCTCGGTGCAGGTTGCGCGCAAACCATGGGGGGTCGCAGACATCCGACCATGGAGCTGCATCGACGTTTCGGGCGACCCCGTCGGGGAGTTGTGGTTCGAGCGCATCGATAAAGATGCACCAGGCTCCGCCCTGCTGCTCAAGCTCCTGTTTACCAGCCAACCTCTGTCGATCCAGGTCCACCCCAACGATGAGTTCGCGCACGCCATCGATCTGCCGAACGGGAAGACCGAGGCATGGTACATCCTGTCAGCAGCGCCGGGCGCGCGGGTAGCGCTGGGACTGACGCGGCGCCTCACGCCGCAGGCGTTGCGCGCAGCGATCAGGGACGGCTCGATCGCCGGTCTCGTGCAATGGCGCCCTGTTGCGAAGGGCGACTTCATCTGCGTCCCCGGCGGCACAATCCACGCCATCGGCGCCGGTATCGTGCTCGCCGAGATTCAGCAACGCAGCGATACGACATTCCGCCTGTTCGACTTTGGCAGGCACCGCGAGCTGCACGAAGACGACGCGGTGGCCGCTTCCGACGCCGGGCCATCCCAGGCTCAATCCGCTCCGCGGCGTCTCACGGACGCACGAAGAATTCTCGTCGCGAGCCCACAATTCGTGCTCGAGCGGGTCGATTTCCAGGCCAATTCGCAGTGGGCGCTCGATGCCGACCGGGAAACCTGGATGCTTGTGATCGAGGGGAAGGCGCGCATCGGGCATACGGATGCGACCGTCGGTGACGCGATCTTCATTGAGGCCGACAGCGCCGGCATCGCGATTGGCCTGGACGGAATGAGCGGCTTGGTCGCCTATCCGGGACCGGATCCCATGGTTTCGCTGCTGCAGGACTGCACCGGACGAGCGACCAAGTCTCCCGATGCATCCACCGGTACGGGCTCCAGGAAATCGGGCAAGATCATCGAGGCACAGACATGACGTCGCTCCGCCGCATCGCCCTTATCGGCAACTCGCTGCCTCGCCGTTGCGGAATCGCAACCTTCACGACGGACCTGCAGAGAGCGATATCGGCGTCACGCCCTGATCTGGAAACCTGCATCGTGGCGATGACCGATCGCGGCCAGGCCTACGACTATCCGCCGGCGGTCGCTTTCCAGATCAAGGACGACAATGTCGAAGACTACCTGCGTGCAGCGGATTTCCTGAATGCCGGCCGGTTCGATACCGTGTGCCTGCAGCACGAATTCGGCATTTTCGGCGGCGAAGCCGGCGCCCATATCCTCCCGCTGCTGGCGCGCCTGACCATGCCGGTCGTGACGACGCTTCATACCGTATTGGCCAACCCGTCAGCCAAGCAACGCGCGGTCATGGAGCGCATCGTCGATGCGTCGTCGAAGGTGGTGGTGATGGCTAACAAGGCCCGCGAGCTACTGCGCAGCGTCTACCTCGTGCCGGACGACAAGATCGAGGTGATCGCTCACGGCATTCCCGATGTCGCCTTTGCCGGGCCCGATGCGGCGAAGGCCAGGCTCGGATTTGACGGCAAGTCGGTCATTCTGACGTTCGGGCTGCTGTCCCCCAACAAAGGCGTCGAAGTCATGATCGATGCAATGCCCTCGATTTTGAAACACCGCGCGAATGCGGTGCATGTCGTGCTCGGCGCAACGCACCCCAATCTGGTTCGAGACCAGGGCGAAGCCTATCGCGAAAGTCTGATGGCGCGGGTCCGCGAGCTGGGCGTCGAGGACCACGTGGTGTTCCTCGACCGGTTCGTGGACCAGGCCACGCTGCTCGAATTCATCTCTATGTGCGACGTCTATGTCACGCCCTATCTCAATGAGGCCCAGATGACCTCTGGAACCTTGGCTTACAGTTTTGGGCTCGGGAAGGCGGTGGTGTCGACGCCCTACTGGCACGCACGCGAGCTGCTTACTGACGGATGCGGAGTTCTGGTACCATTCGGCGATGCGGCGGCGATCGGCGGTGAGATCGCCAAACTGCTCACCGACGACGCGCGCCGGCAAGAGATGGGCCAACGCGCATACGCCATGAGCCGGATGATGACGTGGGAACGCACGGCCGAGCGTTACATGTCCGCCTTCGAGGCCGCGCGGCAGGGTCATCGGCTCAAGGTCTTTGCGCGTCCCGATTCCGGCGCGCCGGAACCACGCGGCCCCGCTGCGCCCGTCATGCAGATCGGCCATTTCATGACGATGTGCGACGACATCGGCTTGTTCCAGCACGCGGTTCAGTCGGTGCCGGATCGCTCGCACGGCTATTGCGTCGATGACAATGCCCGGGCGTTACTCTTGGCCTGCGCCCTCAACAATCCCGGCGAACAGGCGTTGCCGGAAATCCTGACGACCCGCTTTGCAGCATTCGTGCAGCATGCGTGGAATCCCGACATCAGGCGATTTCGCAACTTCATGGGCTTCAATCGAACCTGGCTCGAGGACAGAGGCTCGGAAGACAGTCACGGGCGGACGCTATGGGCATTGGGCGAGGCGGCGCGCGGAGACGCAAGCCCGTCGCGGCGCAGGTGGGCCACGGATTTGTTCGCCCAGGCTTTGTCGACGGCCGAGAGCTTCAGCTCGCCCCGCGCGTGGGCGTTCATGCTGCTAGGTCTGGACGCTTATTGCACTGTTGCTCCGGATGATCTCCATGCAAGGGAAGTCCGGCACGCGCTTGCTGACAGGTTGATGTCCTGTCTGGCGTCGGTAGAGACGCCGGACTGGGTGTGGTTCGAGGAAGGGCTCGCTTACGACAACGCGCGATTGCCGCAAGCCTTGATGCTGACAGGGATGACGACTCAAACGCCGCAATACCGCGATGCGGGATTGCGCTCATTGCGCTGGCTGATGACGCAGCAGACGAGCGTGGCAGGTCATTTCCGGCCGGTGGGCACCGGCAGCTTCGGCGAACAGCGGCAACATCCCCGCGCCTTCGATCAGCAACCCGTGGAAGCCACGGCAACGATCGCTGCCTGCCTGACGGCGTGGCGTGCGGACGGCGATGCCGAGTGGAAAACCATGGCCATGCGCGCCTTCGGCTGGTTTCTGGGCAGCAATGATCTGTCCGTGGCACTGGTCGATCCGCACACCGGGAGCTGCCGCGATGGATTGCATCCCGATCGCGCCAACGAAAACCGTGGAGGCGAGTCGGTCGTCTGCTATTTGCTTGGACTTGCGGAGATTCGTCAGCTCGAGCGCGTCAACACCAGCCTGAACAAGCCCACGGCCTTACGCGCCGTGGGTGTTTGAATTTCCCTTTCATCCAGCGACCTGAGGATACCGTGTCACAAGCTACCTTCCTGAACCGGCAGGCGCTTCATCTGCGTCCCGATCCCGCGCGAGTTATCGTGCGGCCATTCAAGCCGGCGACTGAACCGCGCGATCTCAACCCCAACGACAAGATGCGCGCAAATCATATCGTCGAGCGAGTTCTTGCACTCGATCAGGAAGCCGTTGCCGCTCAGCTCGCGGACGTGCTGGACAATTTCAAGGGGCGACATCGCAACCTGTTGGAAAGATTCGAGGCCCGCGCGGACGAAATGGAGGACGCTTTCGCGACGCATGGCGTCTTCTCAAAGAAGCAGCGCCAGCTGGTCGGCGCCTATTTCCTCAATGAGTATTCATTCGAAGCCTCTGCCTTGTTCAACCCCAGCATCGTGGCGCATCCCGATCAATCGGGGGCGCCGAAGGGCGGCGTGCGCTTTATCCTCAGTCTCCGTGCCATAGGCGAAGGGCATGTATCGTCACTGACGTTTCGAACCGGGACCATCGCGGCTGACGGCAGTCTGGCCGTTGATCCGACGGCTCGGCTCGCGTCGATTCCGAGGATTTGCCATCGCATATCGGGGCCGGACGGCGAGCGTGTCGAGCTGATTTTCAAGCCCGAAGAAGACCTGACCGAGCGCGTCATCTTTCCCGTCACAGAATCCCAATCGAACGGCATAGAGGACGCGCGCTTTGTCGAATTCAGCGACGGCGATCGAAAGACGTATTACGCGACCTATACCGCTTACAGCGGTCGAGCCATCCGCTCCGAATTAATCGAGACCAGTGATTTCACGTCGTTTCGACTGGCGCCCCTGCGAGGGGCTGCGGCTCGGAACAAGGGAATGGCACTGTTCCCGCGCAAGATCGGCGGCCAGTATGCCATGATCGCGAGGCAGGACAATGAGAACCTGTATCTAATCTATTCAGACGACCTCCACACGTGGGATGGCGGTCAAGCCATTTTGAAACCGCAGTTTCCCTGGGAGTTCGTCCAGATCGGCAATTGCGGGTCGCCGATCGAACTCGATGAGGGTTGGCTGCTGCTGACGCACGGTGTCGGCCCGGTCCGCAAGTACTCGATCGGTGCGGCGCTGCTCGACAAGCACGACCCATCCAAGGTGCTGGCACGTTCGCGCGAGCCGCTATTGCGGCCTGAACCATCCGAGCGTGAAGGATACGTCCCTAACGTCGTTTATACGTGCGGCGGGATGCGGCACAATAACCAGATCATCCTGCCATATGCCGTGTCCGACACATTCTCGAATTTCGCAATGATCGAGATTTCCGAGCTCATAAACGCGATGAAATGCTAGGGCGCGGCCAGCTGATCTCAGGAGCATACATCCAGTTCAATAGCTGCTTTTGTTCCCGAGCTACTCCTGCGCCTTGACGCCAGGCCGCACGCTTATCCTTGCGAGCTCGCGACGCTCGTCCTCTGTCAGCTGCCAATCCTCGCACTGGCTGCAAAGCTGCGCGAAAACGTCGTGTAATTGGCTTCGGGCTACCCTGACGATCTCGGTATCGTCGAATTCGCAAGACTTCAGGAAAATTGGCAAGGTAAAACTGGTCTGACGGCTTTCGAACTGAAACGTCAGGCGAATGTCCTCGCCACGTTCATTCGGCAGAATCACCTCGATGCGTGCGATCGTAATCTCGAACATATTCATGCGCATCTCCTTGTCGCCCACCTTTCCAAGTTGGTCTCGCCCGGGAGCGAAGCGTTCTGGCTGCTCTCCGGCATGCGCGAGCCGGCGCGGTCAATTGGAATTGCGGCTTGAAACTGTTGTGCTTCGTGTTGCGGTTGCTGTGGCATGGTGGGCGACGCCTTGGCGTCGTCCACGGGAAGCGGCATATCCGCAGCGTCCCGGGCTGGCCTTTCGGGCGGATTGCCGGGTTAGGCGCAGGCGCTGGCCGCAGAGGTCGAGCGGATGGGTATTGTGCGAGGCCGCCCCATGCAGTCTCCCGGAAGTGTCAGCCACTCCGGAACGCGGACCTGATCTCTGTCTTCCAGGCTCCGCGTTGCGCCGGACGCTACTGTGCGAAGGTCTCAAGGTTCCTCACCTTGCCAGGCGATCTTTGCTCATGATCAGCGTAACGACCAGCCCCTCTTCCGACCAGTCGAATGCGATGGAGCCACCGAGTTGGGCCGCCATGCTCCGCTGCACCAATTTGCTTCCAAAGCCATCGAGCCTTGCGGGAGCCTTAAGAGGCGGGCCGCCCCGCTCGGTCCAGGTCACGACGACTTCGTCGCCATGGGCATTGCACGACACGTCCAAGGTGCCGCTTGCCAGCGATAGCGAACCGTATTTCGCCGAGTTTGTTGCCAGTTCGTGCAGCACAAGAGCGAGCGTTGTACTCGACATCTCGCCGACATTCATCTTCGGCACCGAAACGCGAATGCGGACGCTCGCCTCTCTTTCGTCGTAAGGCGCGAGCAAGATGGAGACGAGGTCACCAAGAAGCGCTCCTTCGCTCTTCCTTCCCGGTATGGGGCGAATGAGATCCTGTGCACGTCCCAAGGCCATCAGCCGATTTGTTAGCTCGTGGGCCATGTCTTCTTTGGTTGCGGCCGAACGCGATGTTAATTGAGTAAGCGCGGTCGCGATAGTCAGAAGGTTCTTCACGCGATGGCTCATCTCACCGGCAAGCAACTCGTTCGCTTCTTCGGCTTGCTTGCGTTGGGTAACATCGAGGAAGATGCCAAACATGGTTCGATCGGCGATGTCCGCATCGTCGCCTTGCCCGCGCGCGGAGATCCAACGGATGTCGCCGTCGAACAAGATGCGAAAGTCAATCTCGTAAGCGCCTACTATTGCGCGAGTAGCGGCAAACGCAGACCTGACTCGTTCCAGATCAGCAGGATGGATGTTCCTGGACAAGATCTCGAATGTGATGTGTTTTTCACTCTTCGGAACGTCCCACAGGTCGTAGGCGCGTTCGTCCATCGTAATAGCGTCCGTATCCACGTTCCAGGCCCACAAGGCCACGCCGGCGGCGTCGGTCGCAGCACGCAAGTGCTTTTCATTCCAAACCGGCATCGATATCTTATCGGACGACATCCGCTTTGCTTCCATCTTGTACACCGATAACGGCTGAGGGGCGCGGTGGTGCCAGGCAGCGCATGTGAGCGGAAGAACGAGGCTTGGCGGAATCAATTTCCGTGATCGGCCCGCGCCGGCCGGCCTGCGCACTCCGACATACGCGCCGCGAGCGGATAAGAATGGGCCTTTGCCTTAGTCGGCGTCCGTGATCCTGCCCTTGCCTTTGCATGACTGGCATTTCGCTGGGTAGATCTTTCGGCCCGGTTCCACGGGCTGCATCACCGCAGCGAAGCCCGTTCCGCTGCATCCAGGGCAGGTATGCTCTTTGATCTTTAGCAACATATCGACCTTTCAGGTTCCGCGGATCTGCGGCCACCAATTTCATTACATATCGCGCGCTTCCATGATCGATGACGCTTCAGCGGTCCGTCCTGCTTCTTGCGCTCCTGCGCCAAGCCAAACAAGAGCGGCCCGAGTTCGGCACTGGTCGCGATCTCGGGCCGCCCGAACGGCGCGGGGGCGGCCCGCGACGCCCGGCGTGATCCGATCACATCCAGCTTGCGGTCGCTGTGCAATTTTGCTCACTCTTCGACGCGCCACTTGTTGGTCCCCACCTGCTCACGCGCCCTGATGCGGGCACGGAGGTAAGACTGGTCTGAGGGCCTTCGAATTGAAACGTCGGCCGACCGTCCTCGCCGTGTTCGTTCGGCTGAATCATCTCGATGCCTGATCTGTATGCTGAACGCATTCACGCGCATCACCTTGCTTGATCGACCTTGAAACGACTGCCGTCGGCTTGATCTTGATCGCGCTCGGCAGCGATACTGCCGCGATCATACCAAATGACAACCTACTGGATCGCGATCAGCATCGCAGCGATCCAGCGAGAGGGCGAATGCTAAAGACCGGCGAGGGGGTCGACGTCCCCGACCTCCAAATGGCGATGCCACGCATCTGCCGTCGATCAATCGACCGGTCGCGCGCCGGTCAGTCCTTCCGGCCCAGCTCCGACTTCTCAATCAGAACGGCGTTCAGGAGCGAGCTATGGACCTCGATTTTTCCATTGTAGCTGATGAACCCAAGCCTGCGGAATTTATTCATGAAGAAGCTAACCCGCGATCGGGTCGCGCCGATCATTTCGGCAAGTGTTTCCTGACTGATCTTGACCCCAATAGGCTGCGGGCTGGTTTCCTTGCCGAAATTTGCGAGCAGAAGCAACAGCCGCGCCAAACGTTTTTCGCTGGAGTTGAATAGTTGGTCGATCAGATCTTCTTCGATCCGGCTATTGCGCGTGAGCAGGTACGCCATGAACAATTGGGAGAACTTGGGCCTGCCTTCGAGCGCTGAAAACATTGCCGGTTTCGATATTCTAGTGATGATGCTGTCTTCCATTGCCGTAGTCGTCGCGATACGCAATGGCTGGCCGTTGAGACAACCTTCACCAAAGAATTGTCCCGGCTCCAACATCCCGACGACGGCTTCCTTGCCCTGGTCGGAGACGACCGTGAGCTTGATTTTTCCTTTTTGAATGTAGAAAACCGCGTCCGCGACATCTCCCTGCACGAACACGTTCTGACCCTTGCCAAGCTTCGAGATCGATTTTCCTGCCCCAACCTTGGCGAGGAAGGTCTTGGGATCAAACTTGTCCTTCGCAGGCTTTGCCAAATGGACGCTCTCATTCCCTAGGTGTAGTGCCCCGTAATATTAGCAGAATGTCCGCTTCGTGGAAGGCGCAGCGCGGGAGAGCGGGAACGGAAATCACATCAGGGAATTCCGGCCCGCAAGGGGGGGCCAGGTATGGACATCCCGAAATACTGCGCAGATCGCGCCCTGCGCAGGTTCGCCGGCTATCCGCGTTGCTCCACCGCTTTTTCGCGGCCGAGCGATTCGGCACAAGCCCGTGCAACGGCCGAGTTTGGCTCGGTGCTTCCCGGCATCGTGGCCCAACCTCCCTTTTCGACGAACTTGCCTTGTTCCGATACATAGGTCGCCTTCTTCATTTCGGTCAGGTTCGCCGAGGCATCAGCGGTCTGTCGAAACTTTTCAACGCAGATGGGTGTGAGAGCTGCGACGACGGCCGTCGCAGCGCGGCTTGCAGCGAGGGTCTCTGCGGACCCACCGGTCACCCAGCCGCCCCAGCTGAAGCCAACGATCGCCAGGGCCATCGCCCCAGCCACAGCACCCCACAGAACGGAGCGCGCGGTCGCCTTTGTCTCCCGGGAGATGTCCATGATGTCGCCTTTGACTGAGAGGATCGAGATAGCTTGAGGAAGCCAAGCATGTCGATCGCTGGGCGGCTGTACCAAATTGCTCATTCGGCGTGTGGAGGCCCAACTCGGATGGGCGCAGATGTGCCGCATGCCCCCGCCCGCGTTGTGTGCCTATTTGAACAGACAGCGCAGTCTACCCGCGCTCTATTCTTGAATTGCCTGACTTGAAATCATACTTCCGATCAGCCCGGCCCTCGCGGCCGGGCTTTTCGTTCCGGCTCCATCGATCTGAGATCCATTCCAGGGGTTTTGCTTCGAAAGAGTTTCTCCACGTAGGTCGAAAGAAAAGGCCCGCCGGAGCGGGCCTTTGAATGTTGCCTAGCGAAGCGCGCCACCGTATTGCTGCCGCTCCTTGCGAATCTCCTCGGCGCCGTAGGGCTTGCTGGCCGGATCGAATGATTTCCACCCGGCCTTTTGCCAGGCAGCGCTGCGGTCACGCAGGTTGATGGCCGACTCGTTCAATATTGCATCGAAGCGAGACTGGTCTGCATCGGCCACGCGTGCCGACACCAGCGTGCCGCCACGACGGACGCCCTCGGCATAGGAGTGCGCGTCCTCCTCCGAAACGCCAGCCTGCGTCAGCGCTCCGACAATTCCGCCGGTAGCTGCACCTGCGGCTGCGCCGACCGCCGTCGCGGCCAGCCAGCCGGCTGCGACAACGGGCCCGAGGCCGGGGATCGCCAGCAGGCCGAGCCCGGCAAGAAGGCCGGCCGTGCCACCCACGCCCGCACCAATGCCGGCGCCTGTCCCGGCACCCTCGGCGCGATCGTCGACCCCATCGCCGTCGCGGTCCACCTTCTTGTCGGTGTTGAACCAGCTGTCTGAATTGTTGGCGACGATGCTGATGTCCGAGTGCGGCACGCCTGCGGCTTCCAGGCGTCGAACAGCCTGCTGGGCATCATTGTGGTTGTCGTAAAGACGAGAAATTGTAACGGTCATGCTGAGCCTTCCTTACTTCGCGCTATTACTTGGCGCTATTGACGTTGCCCTGAAAATCGACGCTGACCGCAGCGACTGAGCCGCTCTTGCTCGCCTTGCCGCGCCAGACACCATTGTCGTCCTTCTTCAACTCGGTGACGTTGGTGTAGCCGGCATCCTCGATCTTCGACTTGGCTTGTCCTTCGGTGAAACTGTTACGACCGGCGACGGGAGCGTTGGAGTTGTTTTGACCGGGGCTATTGACGGCGCTGTTGTTCGGCCCCGACTGCGCGGGCGGATTTTGCGCCGAAGCCGTGGTGGCCGCCAATAATCCAATGCAAATGAGCAGAAGTGAACGTTTCATAGTTTTCTCCAGTGTTCAGGTGGGAGCCCAATCTCTCGTCGCCGCGTTAGTTCCTCGCGCCGCAGCGTTAGGTGGAGTTCCGCGGCGGCTAGGTAGCGCTTCAGTTGCCGGGAACGCGGTCGCGTATCGCGCCGGAGGTTGCGACGACTCGTCAACTGACGCTTGAGGAACTTAGCCGGACGCGCGGGATTGCCTCCCACAATC
Source organism: Bradyrhizobium sp. BR 10261 (assembly GCF_019455395.1). Lineage (NCBI taxonomy): Bacteria > Pseudomonadati > Pseudomonadota > Alphaproteobacteria > Hyphomicrobiales > Nitrobacteraceae > Bradyrhizobium > Bradyrhizobium sp. BR 10261. Next base: position 23,354 of record NZ_JACOFQ010000011.1, on the reverse strand, counting down.
CCCCCCACATCGCGGAGATGGACCATGGCGAAAATGAAGAAGCTCGAAGACCTGTTTCACGACACTCTCAAGGACGTCTATTTCGCCGAGAAGAAGATTCTCGCGACCCTGCCGAAAATGATGAAGGCTGCGCAGCATGCCGACCTCAAGGCCGCTTTCGAGAAACACCTTGGCGAGACCGAAGGTCAGATCGAGCGCCTGGAGCAGGTGTTCGCCGAAATCGACAAGAAGCCCCAGGGCAAGACCTGTGATGCCATCGTGGGTATCGCGAAGGAAGGGCAGGAGATCATGGACGAGTACGAGGGCATGCCCGCCCACGATGCCGGGTTGCTCGCCGCTGCGCAGGCCGTCGAACACTACGAGATGAGCCGCTACGGCACGCTTCGTACCTGGGCCGAGGAACTCGGTTACACCAAGTCGGTCAAGTTGCTCCAGCAGACCCTCGACCAGGAACGTGCGACTGACGCCGCGCTGACCAAGCTTGCGAAAGCCGTCATCAACCTGGACGCTGAGCAAGACGAAGCAGCGTGAGTGAGCGGGGCGCGGCCCGACCGAATGCGGCGGCGTCCGTTATCTCAACATGTCGGCTGCAGGCTCGCTCCACTTCGTTCGGCACGCTTTCACCGCTGCCGAACGAAGACGTCCCTCATTTTAGGGGTGTATGACGATTCGCGCATTAGTGCGCCATCGCGATCTCACCCGACAAATGCTCGCGCCTTGCATCAATCCGCAACATCACGACAACGATCGCGCCCGCCAGCGCGCACCCCGCCAGCAGGAGAAGGCCGGCGGTAAAGTTGCCGGTCAGATCCTTCAGATAGCCCATCGCGTAGGGACCGGCGAAACCCGAAAGATTTCCGAGCGAGTTGATCGCGGCAATGCCGGCGGCGGCCGATGCGCCCGTCAGGAAACTCGCCGGCAGCGGCCAGAACATCGGGGGTACCGCGGAGACGCCGATCTGTGCAAAACAAAGCAGCGCCATGACGACGACGGCGTTTGAGACGAACCCTGCCAATCCGATTCCAATCGCGGCCATGAGCAGTGCCACCGCGACGTGACCCTTTCGTTCCATGGTCCGATCCGAATGACGACCGAGCAGCACCATGCCCACGGCGCCGAAGACAAAGGGCAGCGCCGCAAGCAATCCGGTCTGGGTATCGCTGACGCCAAACCCCTTGATGATGGTCGGCAGGAAAAACGCCACTCCGTAGCTTGCGGCGTTCAGGCAGAAATACACCAACGCGCACATGAGAATGCGCGGATCCGTGAGCGCCTGCCCCAGGGACAGGTGCTCGACCTTTTCCTTGTTCAGCTTCTCGGTCGCCTGCACGTTCTCCAGCCACGCAATTTCATCCCGTTGCAGCCAACGCGCCTGGCGCGGCAAATCGGTCAGGTAGATCAGGACGCCGATGCCCACCAGAACCGATGGCAGCGCCTCGAGAATGAACAGCCACTGCCAGCCGTCCAGTCCCCAGCCGGTCAGGCCTAGCAGCATCCCGGAGATTGGCGATCCGATGATGGATGATATCGGGATCGCCAGCATGAACAGGCTGATGACCCTGGCGCGGTAAACCGCCGGGAACCACAGGGTCAAATAGAAGATGATGCCCGGAAAAAAGCCTGCCTCGCAGGCGCCGAGCAGCAGACGGAGCGAGTAGAAGACGCCCGTCGTCGGAATTCCGGTCGCCGCCGATATCGATGGGATGAACGCGAAGGCCGCCGAGACGATCCCCCAAGTGATCATGATGCGGGCGATCCACACGCGCGCGCCGACCTTCTCCAGAAAGATGTTGGACGGTACTTCAAACAGAAAATAACCGACGAAGAACAGGCCTGCGCCCAATCCAAAGGCTGCTTCACTCAAGCCGAGCGCCTCGTTCATGTGCAGCTTGGCAAAGCTGACATTGACCCGGTCGAGATAAGCCACGAAGTAACACAGGATCAGGAACGGAATGAGCCGCCACATCACCTTGCCGATGACACGTTTCTCGACGTCTTGCATGGCGCAGCCTCTCGCTTGGTAGTTTGAGCTCCATGTCCCATTAAGCGGTAGCGTCGCCAGCCGACAGGACTGGCACGCCTCGTGGCGTCGATCTGGCGAACAAACGCTTCGATCATTCGCGCCGCCTCACTCCGCACGGCAAAGATAGTGTGAAACGATCGTCAGTCTGAGTCTGAGCAAAATTGCTCACAGCATCTGTTCCTGTCGGCGCAGCAACGCAGCCATCTGGCGGTCTCATCGACCACTGCTAACCGGCTGGCTTTTCCTTCTCATGCGGCGTGCCACGATTTTCGTCAGTCTGCTCGGCATCCCCCGGCGTTTTCCCTGCCATGTTTCCGGGATTGAAATGGTACTTGCCATCGGGGTTCTCGCCGGGCTGCTTCTCATTTGGGTTCTTCTTGTTAGTCATTGGACCAGTCACTCCTTGGGAAGAGTAACAATGTTGAACGGGACCGAGGTCTCTATGTTCCCAAAGCTGCGATTTACCGCTTGGAACGAAAGCTCGCTCGTCCCCGTTGAGCATGACCTGCAACATTTCTCATTGGCGTGAGGCGTCGTGCAGACCACTTGAGGTGTTGCACATGGCTCGTTCGCAAACACGTTCTTCCGCATTCCTGTCCGACTGCCTGGCCGCCTTCAGGCGATATCCCGCCATCGCCGCCTTTGCTGGGGCCGCTACCCTTGTGGCGGCGACGGCGATCGCGAACCGGCATTTTGCCGAGAAAGCGCAGCGTGATAACCCGCCACAGGGTCGGTTCATCGACGTCGAGGGGGTCCGTCTGCACTATGTGGAGCGCGGCAATGGCCGGGCGCTGGTTCTCTTCCACGGCAATGGCAGCATGATCCAGGATTTCGAGTCGAGCGGCCTGATCGATCTGGCAGCCGAGAATTACAGGGTCATCGTCTTCGACCGACCCGGATTCGGGCATAGCCTGCGGCCGCGAAATGTGGTTTGGACGCCGGAGGCACAGGCGGACCTGTTCAGGAAGGCATTTGATGGGCTTGGCGTTCAGCGAGCCATCGTACTCGGGCATTCGTGGGGGGCGTCGGTCGCGGTTGCGCTGGCGATACGGCATCCTTCCTTCGTCGAAGCGCTGGTGCTGGCATCGGGATACTATTTTCCGACCGCGCGAGCCGACGCAGTGGCCTCATCTCTACCCGCCACACCCGCGCTTGGCGATATCATCAGCTACACCGTCTCACCGATCCTGGGTCGATTGATGTGGCCGGCAATGTTGCGCAAGGTGTTTGGCCCGCAACCAGTCCCCGGAAAATTCGTCGGCTTTCCGAAGGAAATGGCCGTCCGGCCATCACAGCTCCGCGCCAGTGCGGCGGAATCGACGTTGATGGTTCCCGCTGCATTTGCTTCTTCGAAGACCTACGGCGAACTCGACATGCCGACGATCATACTCGCGGGCGAGGATGATCGTTTGATCGATATCGATGAGCAATCGGCCAGGCTGCATGACGAGGTCAAGCAGAGCAAGCTGCACCGCATTGCCGGAGCTGGACATATGATCCAGCAATCTGCCACGCGAGATCTGATGGCGGCTATCGACGAAGCCGCTGCCGAGACCCTGCACTAGTCCGTCGGAGGCGGCGATGCGGTGGCGAGTACCGCTCGCCATGACCGCGCAGGGATACCTGGCTGCCGGCAGGATAGATTTGCGTGGAGGATGGAGGAAACGCCTTGGTTTCGCTTTCGATGTTGCCGCAGGAGGCCTCCTCGTCGCCAGGGCAGGACGCCGGCGCGTCGGAATCGGGGGCCTTGCCAACGCAGGCGGTCGACAATGTCGAGATGCCGCTGCCGTCCAGTCCGCAGACGTTTTTTCTCGGTAGCCTGTTGACACTGGCCGTCCTGGCGGCCGTATACGTGGCAAGCTCGATCATATTGCCCGTGGTGCTCGCCTTCGTGTTGCAACTCATTCTGCAACCTGCCGTGGATCTTCTCGAGCGTATCGGCCTACCCCGTGCCGTCGGCGCGCTCTTGGCGATCCTGCTGGTCGTGGGAGCGCTCGTGGGCTTCGTGGCAGCCTTGTCACTACCCGCCGCGTCGTGGGCGGAGAAGTTGCCGGACGGCTTACCGCGCCTGGAAACTCATCTGGTCGTCCTGAAGCGCCCGATCGAAGCGCTGCAAAAGGTTGTCCAGCAGGCGGAGCACGTCGCGGACTCTCCCGGGAAAAAGGAGCCCACCGTTTCGGTTCGCCGCGATCTCGGTCTGACCGGCGTGCTCTTTGCCGGAACGCGCGCCGTTCTCGACGGCCTGTTCACGACGGTTCTGGTGCTCTATTTCCTTCTGGTCGCAGGCGACATTTTTCTGCGACGCATCGTCGAGGTGCTGCCGAATTTTGCCGACAAGAGGCAGGCCGTGGACATCTTCCAGCAGATCGAAGCGGACATATCGGCCTATCTGCTCACGATCACGGCCATGAATGCTGCGGTGGGAATTGCGACGGCGGCTGCGATGTACCTCTGCGGGCTTGGAGATCCCTTGTTGTGGGGAGCCGCTGCCTTCCTGCTCAACTACGTTCCAATTCTCGGGCCGTTGTTGGGAACCATCATCTTCCTGCTCGCCGGAATGTTGAGTTTCGACAGCTTGTGGTGGGCCTTGCTGCCGGCGATTCTTTACTTCTGCATCCACCTCGCCGAGGGCGAGACCCTGACTCCCATGCTGCTTGCGCGACGCTTCACCCTGAATCCCGTGCTGATCATCCTGTCGCTGGTGTTCTGGTTCTGGATGTGGGGGGTGCCTGGCGCGATCCTGGCCGTTCCAATGTTGGCCATCCTGAAGATCGTCAGCGATCGCGTCCGTCCGCTAAAGGCTTTGGGGCACGTCCTCGAAGGATAATCGCAGCGTCTTGGTGATGGATTGAGGACGTACCGCCGGCGGGGCACGGCCAGTGCTGGCAGGCTACGAAAGAGGCATAGAGAAGGTGAAGCGGGTTCCAGCGGAGTTCGATGCGACGGTCAAAGCGCCCCCATGGGCCTTTGCGATCTGAGAGGCGATGTAGAGCCCCAATCCAAGCCCCTGCTTGCTCGCACGAGCTTTGCCGCGGAAGAACGGTTCGAACAACTTCTCCATCACCGTTTCCGGAATCGCCTCACCCGCATTGGCTACCCAGAGTTCGAACGATCCCTTTCGCGTCTCGGCGTGAACGACGATGGGTTTGTCGGTTGCCCCGTGCGTCACCGCGTTGCCGAGAAGGTTGGAGAGGAGCTGGCCGATGCGGATGCGATCGCAGTTCACCGGCTCGTGGATGGCAAATTCGGTCTCGATGACCCGGCCGGGTGAGGCCAGTCTCAGTTCGTCGACCACCTGGGCAAGGGCAGGTTCGAGCGGCGCTCTTGCATCGCGTTCCAGGGTAATGCCGCCGCCCAGCCGACCGCGCGCGAAGTCGAGAACGTTGTCGATCATCGAGGCCATTCGCATGACCGTGGTCTGCATCATGGCGATGATCTGGTGTTCCTTTTCGCTATGGACGGTTCGGTCGAGAATTCTCGCGCCGGCGCTAATGGAGGCGAGAGGATTGCGAAGATCGTGACCGAGCACGGCGATGAACTGTTCGCGCAACTCGGAGGTTTCGTGCTCGAGCCGCAGCAGTTCTTGCGTCGCCTTCTCGGCGCCAATCGCCAATTCTCGGGCGGCCAGAAGCTCGTGCTCGTAGCGCCGCCGATCCGTCGCCTTGATCAGGGCTAGACGGATGAGCAGCAGCCTTCCTTCCGGATCGCGGCGCTCGTTCGCGTTGGCGATCATCTGCAGCGGCGTACCGGCGGCGGTCAACACGTCGATGGCGAATTCGTCGAAGGATCCCTGCATTCGGAGCAGCGGCGCGATATGGGTTTCGTAATAGATGCGGCCCGGCATGGTCAGGAAATCGCTGAAGCGCTTCCCGATCATCTGTGGCGCCGTATGTCCGCTCCATTCCAGGAAGGTGAGGTTGACGTACTCGATCCGGCCGTTCGGCTGCAGGGTGACGTAACCGCAGGGCGCATTGTCGATCATGTCCTTGAACTGGGGATCGGAGGCGCGCACTAGACAAAAGGTCGCATCGCCGCGATGACCTCTTCCGGCGCGCTCAGATTTGGGCAATGCCCGGTCGCGTCCAGGACGATCATCCGGCTGTTGGGAATATTGCGGGCGACAAACTCGCCGACCTCCGGAGGGGCGATAATATCCTCGCTGCACTGGAGAACGAGGGTCGGAAGGGAGACCTCCGCGAGGTCTTCGCGGTTGTCGGAGGTGAAGGTCACCCGGGCGAACGCTTTGGCGATTTCGGGATCCGCGCTGCAGAAGCTATTGGTTAGCTCCTGACCCAGTTCCGGTCGATCGGGATTGCCCATGATCATCGGCGCCATCTGCATCGACCAACCCATGTGGTTCGAGTCGAGAAACCTGAGCAATTCCTCGATCTGCTGGGCGCTGAACCCACCAACGTATCCGTCGTCGTCGATGTAACGGGGTGACGGACCGATAAGCACGAGCTTGCCGAACATCCCGGGGGCTTGTCGGGCGGCCAGCACGCCGATCATGCTGCTGACGGAATGTCCCACGAAGACGGAATCCTTCAATCCGAGCTCCGTGCCGATTTCGACCACGTCTTTGGCGTAGCCGGACAGGGTCGAATATTTGGCGCTGTCGTAGGCCGAAAGGTCGGAGCCGCCGGCGCCGACGTGGTCGAACACAACGGTCATGAAATCCTTTTCGAACGCGGGAGCCACAAAGCGCCACATGTTCTGGTCGCACCCGAAGCCGTGTGCGAAGATCATCGTCCGGTGGCCGGCGCCGCGAACGCGAACGTTATTTCGTTTGATTGTGCCTGCCATCAGGACTCCCTGAATCGCCCTTTATCGTGCAGTTCCTCCAACGTCGCCGGGCCGCGGTCCGGTTTGCGAGGCCTGAATGCAGTGGAGATGTCCGGTCCTGCGAGCCGATCCGGATCAGCCGGCGCGCTCGAGCATCTCGACTTTCGCTTGCTTGATTTCTTCATCCGACGCCTCCTCGATGCCCGCAATGCGGTTGCTTGCGGCCTTGGTCGCCAGGATCAATTCGTCGAGTTTCAACTGCAAGGCCAGCGTGTCGCGGTTCTGCGTTGCCTGGATCAGAAAGACCATCAGGAACGTCACGATTGTCGTCCCCGTGTTGATGACGAGCTGCCAGGTATCGCTGAAGCCGAATAAGGGACCTGTGATCGCCCACACGAGTACGACGGCAACTGCCAGCAGAAAGGTCGTCGGTCGGCCGGAAATGCGCGAGGTCGCAACTGCCAGCCGGGCGAACCAATTGCCGCTTGGTTGAGCATTCGCGGACGTAGAGCCTATGGGCAGATTTGCGCGCATTGAATGATTTCCTTGGCGAAGCGGAAGCCACACCGCAGATGTCTGCAAGTCAGCTATTGGCGATCGACGGACCGCAAGGAGCGCCGTCAGCTGATGGAAGGAGGCCGTCTTTCTTTTCCCATTTGTCTGACCGCTTCGACGATGCGGTCGGGTTGGTAGGGCTTGTGCAAGGTGAGACTGCCAGGCACCGGACGGGCCTCGACGGGCGAGAAGCCGGTCGCGTAGATCACCTGCAGCTGGGGATCATGCTCCCGACAACGTTCGGCGATCTGCCACCCGTCAACTCCGCCGGGCAGCCTGATGTCGGTGACCAGAACGTCCGCGATCTGCCTCTTGCACAATGCCAGCGCTTGCTCACCATTGGAGGCGTGAAAGACCTCGTAGCCTTCCTCGCGCAGAGCGTCGACCACCAATTCGCGGACAAGTGGATCGTCCTCGACCATAAGTATTCGCACCGGTGGCTCCTCAATACTCTTGACGACTGTTGCAAGTCTGGAACGGCCCAGGCTTGAGAGGGTTCCGCGGCGACGCTGCCAACGTCGCAGCATTCTCGGAATCAGAGACTCAGGCCATCCTGTGAAATGCCGGTGGCAACGTCTCTCGAACCAGTTGACTCAGATCCAGCGCCTCCCCGCTGTCCGCAATGTCGGAGAATAGAACCTCGACGAAGGGATGCTGTCGGTTGAATACCGCGCCTCGCTGGTATTTCGCGCTCACGATCCGCTGAAGTGCGGCAAGGTTCAGTCTGCCAAGCGCATTGTATTGATCGCGAAACAGGCTTTGTCGCCCACCACCATGCTCGATGGAGTCCGCCCAGACGTCCATCACCTTCCGCCCAATAAACGCTTCCACGCAATCATTTCCATCCTGAGCGAGAAGCCTTAGTCCATCCATGACGTGTGGTCCGTCATCGACTCGAAACTGTGTAAGCGACATGGGAGTCCTCCTGTTATCGGCGTCCATCTAGATCGGCGGGCAGTCGTGGACTGCTCCTCCCTCGTTGTCCCATCGCGACAGCGCCAGGGCACTTGATCTTGCATCGGCAGGCGAGTCTTCTGTCACCGGTAATTTGCCGCGACCGGCATCATCCTTTTGGTTGTGAAGAAACCGGGCGATTTGGCTGCGGAGCGCCGATGTCGCCAGTAACTTGCCGACCGACCCCGCAGTGTCGAAGATCGGCCGTTGCAGCGTCGTCGGCAGGGCGTTCCATCGTATGATGATGGCCGCGCCCAGACACCGCAAAACACGTTCTTCTTGGGCCGCAAGGGCTGCACCATACGAGCGGTTCTCATCCGGATCGGGCGGGTGCTCGGCCAGTTCGCCGTGCTTGGCTTCTCTCGCCCGAGATTGCTGAGATTTAAACATGCCGGGCCCCTTTCGTTGAAAGTCGCGGCCCTTCCGAACAAACCCCGATGGGGTGATCAGACTCAAATAGATATGGGGATCAAAGGTCCGGACAACGAGCCCAGGGTCCAAATAAACTTGCACGATAGTTGGCATCGTTTGGCGTCCAGCGTGGTGCAAAGAGCATTGCCGCGGACTGCGATGATCCCGTCGAACTCCCTGTCGTGAGCAATATTGACCAGCGTGCGGCGCTGCCGGGTCCATACTGCTGCGATCGCACCGGCCGTGGGCGCCGATCGGTGAGAGAGAGTTCGATAGTGCCGCTACCTTTATTCCGCAGGGGGCGAGCGTGCTCGGGTCAGAGGCCAGGACCCCTAACACCTCGCGCGACGCGGCGACCGGTGCTGGCTTTCGAGTGCCACAGTGAGGACGATGAAATGAAAACGCTGCCGTGGAACGATCTGGATCGTCACGATTGGGCTACCCGGGCATCCGAGGCTCTGGCGCAAGCAAGGCAGTTGCCGCCTGGAGCGATGCGATTCGAAGCCATCAGAAAAGCCGAGCAACTTGGCTTTGCCGCTGAGATGAGGAAATGGCTGATACCGAAGAAGCCCAACGGCGCCCCGAAAGTGACTGGCTGACGGCGATCTCGGTTTCGAAACGGTGAAGTGCTGATTTTGGGCGAGAAGCCCAGGCCCAGAGAGCAGACCAGAAGGGCTTTCCTAAAGGAACGGCCCCAGGGCGTGGGGGCGCGCTGGGGCCGTCATTTCATCGGATGCGTGGGGGCACTTGCATCCGGTCGCCCGTTACCAAGCAACGCCGCCGACATTCGTTCCAGGAAAGCCGCAAGTCGCGTTGCTAGGAAGTGATCTCGTCGGTCCACACCTTAAAGCTCACCAGGGTGTTGGGCCCGAAGGTCTGCGTAATCGGAACGTCAGCAGCGTCACGTCCCTGGGCAATCAGGATGCGTCCAATCCGTGGCACGTTGTTGCGCGGATCGAACGCGTACCAACGTCCGCCGATGTAGGCCTCGAACCATCCGGCGAAGTCTCCTGGGGCATAGGGGGGCGGCATGGCGATGTCGCCCAAATAGCCGGTGCAGTACCTTGCCGGAATGTTCATGCAGCGGCAGAACGTAATGGCCAGATGCGCAAAGTCGCGACAAACGCCCTTGCCCTCGTGGTACACTTCCCGGGAGGTCTTGGTGGCGCGCGCGTGCTCGTAGCCGAATTGAATGTGATTGTGGACGAAATCGCAGATCGCCTGAACGCGCGCCCATCCGGGCGGCTGCTTCTCGAAGAGCTTCCACGCGGTGTCGGATAGCTGGTCGGTTTCGCAATAACGACTGCCGAGAAGATACACGATCGTCTCTGCCGGCAAGTCCTCGACCGCGTGTTGGAAAGCCGAGGGCACGGTGGCGTCCGGCAAGCCCGTGTCGCGAATGATGCCATCAGCCGCCAGCCGCAGTCGACCGGCTGGAGCAACGATACGGCTGCACCAGTTACCGAAGCCATCGCGGTATGGGTTGATCGCCACCGGAGGATCAGTGGTCAGATAGTCAGGCACGATAACGTCGGAAGCCCGGGTAAAATGAACGCCCAGGACCATGATCATGGGTGTGGGCTGCGGAAACTCGTAGATCATCTCATAGCCGACCCGAATCTTCACGCGGCGTCCTCCAAAGTCGAGAAGGCTGCTCGACTGCTTCGATCTTGTGTGTGCTCACCCTACACTCGCGACACAGCGCGGCGCGAACCCCAACGCCCTGGTGGTACTTGTGTTCCAGCCACGTCATCACAGCAGCTACAATAGAGCCGACGCCGTTTTGACGTTGACCTCCACATTCATCCCAAGCTCGTCCTCGCGACTTCCCCAATAGGTGCCGAACAGGGGAATGGCCTGGCTCGGGATTCTGGCCACCGCGACGCGAATTAAGTCCCGGTTTCCGACGATGCCGTTGGTCGGATCGAACTCGACCCAGCCCGAACCGGGGACGTAAATCTGGCACCAGGCATGAGTGGCTCCCCCACCCAGCCAGGTAGGTCCATCGCGATCCGGTACGTAGATGTAGCCCGTGATAAAGCGCGCGGCAAAGCCCAGACTGCGTGCGGCTTCAATCATCAAAACGGCAAAGTCCCTGCAGGTGCCTTTCCTCAGTTCAAGTGTGGTGGAGGGAATTTGAGTTCCTGGCGCCGTGCGGCGGTCATATGCGAAGCCATCCGAGATTGCTTCATTGAGGGTCATCAGGAGCTGGCCCGTCGGACGTTTCGTCCCCCGCGTGAGAAAGGTGTCCAGCCACCGGCCAACATGATCTTCCGGGTCGGAGAACCATCTCTGAACATAAGGTGCCAGGTCAGGCGCCTCTTCGTCATGATACGTGAATGGATGGTCCGTCGCGTAATCCTCAATCCTGAAGTCCGGGGCGTTCTCCGGAGTGTGGTCAACCTTGATTTCACAGTCGAATCGCAAGTAATCGCTCGCGCGGTCAAATTCGATGTGCGCGACGCAATTCCCAAAGACATCATGAAGCCATCTCACCTCTGAGGGCTTCGGCGTCACATCGAGCGAGAAGTCAATCAGTCGTTGATCGAAGCTGTCCCGCGGACGCGCCATTAGCTGATGCCGGCCGAGCCTTACCTCGCGCTCGTACCGGTACGTTGTACTATGCCGGACGATGAAGATCGCCATGATGTCGCCGGTCGACGAGGGTTAAGGGCTCACGATTCGCTCGGTTGATGGCGACGATCGCATTCCGACGGGAAATGTATCTGAATTTGCCGACAACTGACGAGATCTTCGGAAGGGCGTGGCGCAAGCGATGCCAGGGCAGGTTCGCATGTCTGGTTGACCCATACAACAAGGGCGGCTCTCGAGCCGCCCTCGTAACTGCCTGTCATACGCCTGGCGTGGTCGCCTAGCCTTCGATGATGTAGACGATCTCGTGGGTGCGCGGGCGAAGAACGATGTACCTTCCGTGCACGAGGATGAAATCGTATCCACGCCATTCCGGATAGATCTCGACGATACGTGCCGGCATCGGATAGTAGCGGACGCCCGCCGGGACGGCCGTTCCGATCGAGAGGTTGAAGTTCACGTTTGCAACTTCCTCGACCTTCTCTTGCTTCATCGCCGAACTGATCTGGGTGCGCTTCTCGGCGGGAGGCGTCGCTGTCGCTGCGGTTGCGGCGTTGCCGGTCGTCTTGTTGTCCGAGGTCGAGGGCTTGGTCTCGGCAGTCGGTGTCTTCAAGTCCTTCGAGGTCGCGGCCGAATCAGACGATTTCGTCTTGCTTTCGGCTTTCATCTCGCTCGCCGCCTTGCCGCCCGAAGGCGACGTCGTTTCGGCGGCCGGATTCTTCAGGTCCTTCGTGGCGGCCGGCGTCGTTGACTCCGAGGCCTTCGACTTGCCATCGGCCTTCATGTCACCTGTCGTTTTCGCATCCGGCTTGCCCTGCGCATGTTGGGGCGCCATCTCCTTTGACCCAGCACCTGGGGTAGCCTTCTCGACTCCCTTTGCCGCCGGTGCATTCATCGGCGCCGCATTATCACCTTTCGGCGAAGCGGCCGTCGGAGAGTCCTTCGCCGCTCCTTGATTGGCGCCTTGAGCTGTCGCAAACCCGGTCGTGGCCAATAGGGCCGCAACGGCCGCAGAAACCATTAATGACTTTCTCATCTGATTTTCCAATTCAAATTGAATCTATGCCGACGGACGCCGGCCATAGGTGCAACGGCTCCGACCTCCTAGAGTTCCGCTTTCCCCGATTGAGCCATCACGCGAGCTGCGCAGGCCGTCATCGGCGGCGGGCGATGGCAACTCCCAACAGGAAGGCGACCAGCAGAGAGCCAAGAGGGGCTTCGCGCGCGATATTGCTCAGGACGCTCAGCGGCATTCCTGGCTTTCGTCCAGCCTCTATCGCGCCCGCAACCCGATTGGCGGTCCCCTTCACGGCGTCGGAGACTTCCGCGATAGGAGATTTCGGCTCTGAAGCAGGATCCAGGCTTTCGTGGGGGAAGGGGGCGAGCGGGATGTCGTCACTCATGATTCAATCTCCAATCCAGCAATTGCTCGGCTGTACCCGTCCCAAACGCTATCGCGCGCGCCGCGGCGGGCGCGCCAGCCATTGCGCCAACACAAATCCGATCGCGCCGGCGATCAGCATCGAACCGAGCGGATTATCCTGCACCTTCCTGGCGATCGCTTGTGTGCCGTCGCGGAAGGTCTCGCCGCTGTTCTCATAGGCGTCCTTGGCGTAGTCGGCGGCGGCATCCGTAACGTCGCGCGCTGCGTCCTTGGCTTGGCCGTACAGGTTCTGCGCGGTGCCTTTCGCCTCGCGGAGACGGCCCGCTGCCTGGCTCTTTGCATCTCCGGCGATATCGCCGACGGTGCCCTCGAGTTTACCGGCGAACTCCTTCGCCGAACCGGCAATGCGATCGCTCTCCATAGCAGATACTCCTTGGGGTGAAAGTCTCGGCGAGCTAACTGGCAGGACCCCGCGACGTTCCTGCGCGCAGAGAGCGCGGCCTGCAAATGTGGTTGCGATCTGAGCTCCCAGCAGTCCATGCCTGCCGCTCGACCGCCCCGAAGAGACGGATCAAGATCGCCAGGAAAGCCGCTTTCGCTTCTGCGCAGCCTTGAATTCCAGGACATGTCGTTGAACAGCAAGCTTGGCATTGAAGCTCCAGCCGCGCACGAGTTGCCATGCTGACAGGGACGCGACCCAGTCCTGGCCTTGGCAAAACCTACCGTGGCACCAGGCGAAAGCAGGAATTGACATCAGCTTGTCGCGGTTGACGCAGAAGAGCCGCTCGATGAGCAGGAGTTTGAGAAGCTCGCCGACGATGAGGAGCGCAAACCCGCGACCGATGTGCCCGGTCGCCGTCAGGTAAGCCGCAAGAGGCTTGACAGGTTCAAGCAAGATGACCGGCACGAGGAACAGTGCCAGAGCCGGATACGGGCGAAGCGACTCGATCCACGCTCGCACGCGCTCGAAAACCCAGCAGTTCGCCAACCGGCGAAAGACAGGTTTGAAGAGGGTGAAAAAGACCGCGTCCACCAGGAAGTAGATGGCTGCGATCAGAAACACAAAGGGTTTGAACATGCGGCTCAAGCGGGTTCTCCAATGAACCAAGCGCGAACCCATCGTTAAGTTCACGAATTCAAGCGGCGAATTCCAGGACCCGCAACGGAACCATTGCTCTGCGTCCGCGTATGGCGCGCGACCAGACCTATTTTGGCGTCTCGGAACGAAATGAGCCGTCGCTCCTTCTCGTCCCACAAGGCCTTCGGCACACATCGCAAGCTCTGGACGAGGGTGATTCGGCCCACATTTGCGAGTTCCGGATGATCCCGGAGCACGTCCGGCAGCCGATAGCAGGGAATTCGACTGCATAGATGATGGACGTGGTGGACGCCGATGTTTGCGGTGAACCAGCGCAAGATCCACGGCAAGTGATAGTGCGAACTGCCATAGAGCGCAGCTTCGTGAAAGCTCCAGGCTTCATCGCATGACCATGAGGTGTTCTCGAACTGGTGCTGGACATAGAACAGCCAGACGCCGATCGACGCAGCCAGAACCATGATCGGCAGATGCACCAGCAGGAATGGCCCAGGGCCTGCCAGCCGGATCATGCCTGCGATCAGAACTGCGATGGCGACGTTCGTGCCCATTGTGCTCAGCCAGGGCCGCCAGCCGTTACGCATCATCCCAATCGGCAATCGATGCCGCAAGATGAACAGATATGTCGGGCCCACGCCAAACATGACGATCGGATGCCGGTACAGGCGATACAGAATCTTGCGCCATCGAGACCGTGCGGCAAACTCACTCACGGTCAATGTGTCGATGTCACCCGAGCCTCTATGATCGAGATTGCCCGAACTCGCGTGATGCCGCGCATGGTTGCGCCGCCAATAATCGTAGGGAGTTAAAGTAACAACGCCGATGGCTCGGCCGATCCAATCGTTCGCAAGCCGGCTGCGGAAGAAAGACCCATGGCCGCAGTCATGCTGGATCATGAAGAGACGAACGAGCAGGCCTGCCGCGGGCACGGCCAGCAGCAGGCCAATCCCATGGCCACGGGCAACGCCGACGAGCATCAGAGCCCAGATGACAGAAAAGGGCACTGCCGTGATCACCAGCTCGAAAATGCCGCGCGCGTCATCGGGTTGGCGATACCGGGCGAGCAGCGCTGCGAGCGCGCGGGTTTCCGGTGGATGTTGAACCATGTCTAGCTGCTTTCGGAGTGACCCGCCAAAGCCAAGGCCGCGACGTCATCGACGACCGGAATGATCACGACGAGCCCGGGTCCGGCACGAGGTAACCCATGGCACCGAGCACCGCGCCGATAAGCGACGCGGGCTATCCCAGTACATGCGGCGATCAGACCAAATGCTAATCCGCGTCCGTATGTCTTGCTGAGCAATATTGCTCAGTCCAGGAGCCAGCGCTTCAGAAAGGACGCGGGTTGAACGAGGCACAGGTCTACGGATGCCGCGAATGCGGGCCTGACTCCTTGACCGATCTTGCAATCACTTCTCGGAAAATGTGAGCAATATTGATCAGCGGCCGGTCAGGTGGTGCGCGATCTTGGTGCTTTGCCGTCCGATTCGCTTCACGACTACAGGTGACGACCCCGCAAAGGAGCATCACATGCCCGAAATCTTCGCACGACCCGAGCCCTCGCTTATTCCGATCGCAAGACCGCGCTGTCCGAAGTGCCAAGGCCGCATGACGCTGACCCGGATCGAATCGGACCACGGCAATCCTGACCTGCGAACTTTCGAATGCCCCAATTGCGAGCTCGTCTGCCGGTTGACGGCAGATGAACAAGTAATATCGCTCAAGACCTAGGGGCCCGAAGCCCGAAAAGGGAGTCCATCACGCGATACGTCGCGCACGAGCTATGTGGCCGGGGTGCTCAGTGCGGCTATCGGCGCTTCGAACGTGTACGAAAACCCCGTCGACGCATAGGTTAGTTGCACGTCACCCCGCAACTGCTTGCCCAGGGTTTCGATCAGCCGTGTTCCGAAGCTGCGCTTTGCGGGCGGCTGGACGATCGGGCCATTCTTTTCGGTCCAGGTGAGGTGCAAGCGTTGTGTCGCTTGGTCCACCGTCCAGATGATGTCGACGCGTCCCTCCGGGACCGACAGGGCGCCAAACTTGGTGGTATTCGTGCAAAGCTCGTTGAGCGTCATCGCGACGGCGATGACGGCACCCGACGCCATCCGGATATCGGGTCCCGTGATCGAGAATTTCGATTCGTCGGGATTGTCGAAGGCTTCGACGGCGCTGCGAACGACCGTGCCAAGATCGGCGCTGGACCATTTTGCCTGCAGAAGGAGATCGTGCGCCCGGCCGAGTGCCAAGAGCCGGCCCTCGATGGCGCGCTGCGCGTGCTCAACCCCCTGCAGGTTGCGCAGGCTCTGGGAGACGATTGCGGCGACGGTCGCGAGCGTGTTCTTGATGCGGTGATGCAGCTCTTCGAGGATCAGCTTCTGCAGCTTGTCGGATGCCTCGCGTTCTTTGGCATCGATACCGGCCTTGGCAAGCAGGCTCCTCGTATTGATCTCAGCCTGCGCCAGGAGTAGCCGCAGGCTGACATTCTCCGCCGCCAGAAAGTCCTGGTGGAAGTCTGCGCCGCCGGGGCGTTTGTCCGTACGGAGATCAACTTCAAGCATTTGCAACTGTATCACCTTGGGCTGGATACCGCACTTGATTTCGGCCGAGCGTTCCCTCTGGCGGCATCCGGCGCCAAGAACGACGAGATTCAGGCGTGGCCAATCATGCTGCGTAACTCAGCTATGATTTGCCAGGCTTGGAGTGGTTTGCCAAAAAATCTGCTGCAGGGGGGAAGATCGATGCTCGATGGGTTCAATTGTCCCGACACCAGGATGATCTTGATCGCCGGCCAACGCTTATGCACGGTATGCGCAAGACCCAGGCCGTCCATGCTGCCGGGCAACTGAATGTCGGTGCACATGAGCGCGATGTCGGACCTGGATTCCAGGATTGCGACGGCTTCGTCGGTATCCAGAGCTTCAAGCGGCGTGTAACCGGCGTCTTCCACCATGTCGACCGCGCGCATGCGGAGCATCATCTCGTCCTCTACGACGAGAACGACGGCCGGACTGCGTGAAAGATCGGGCACCATCGGATGGGCATCCACGGGAAAACGGGTGTGACTGAAACAAGCGATTGATCTGAGACAAGCATCTCGGTGCCCCTACGATCCATGCCCAGGTGCTGTTTTCCTAAATATCCGAGTTTGGGCCTGAACGGTGGAGCGCGGGAAGAAGATAGCTCTCAACCGTCATTTTGCTGGCACGCCGACCCTGCCGCTGAAATGCTCGAGCATTTCAGCGGCGTTCTCCAGGATCGTAGCCATTTTCATCGCATCCGCACGCTCGTCTCCCGGCGGCATCTTGCGGGCTCTATCCAGGGCGTCTGCCGCCCGGATGTTCAGCTTGCAAGCTAACGAGGATTGGACTCGCTTGACTGGCCGGAATGAGCGGTTGGCTTGAGCTGACGGCGCGGGCCCACCGAGGGAAACTACCACTTAATAAGCATCGCAGCAGCGATCAGCAGCACAAAAAAGACCGGCAGCAGTACCGGAGGCACCAGCCACTCGCGAACGCTGAATTTGGAGATATCTGACATAGTAACCGCCTCTAGGTCGCGGCGGGAGCACGATGCTCTCAGTCACCGATAACAGCCGAGGGGCGGGCGGTGATGCCTAGGATATAGTGCCGATCCGCAGAATAACGAGGCCAGGCGCAACTATTTGCTGTGACAGGATCGAGCGGGGTTGTAATCCGCTTCCAGCATAGCCATTTGGAGGCTGGCGCAACCGGATCGCTCCAAACTCCCTCCCTTGGCGCCAAGCTTTGGCTACCGCACATCTTGTCAGCGTATCGACCGGTTGCACGCGAGTGCGTCGGAGACAGGATCGGCTATCGCCATCGAATATGCCGCGACGCAAATCGCGTGCAGCCGGCACGGAGGTCTCGTGCTCCGACAACTGATCGGCCCCGACAACATGATCGAGTTTCCGAACCATAGCCGGTCATATGACCGCACGCGGCGTGCCGTACGATTTTGGGGACACGACAGCGCTATTGAGGCATCGTTTTTCATCAACGAAAATGCGCTGAAGCGAATTCAACCAGATATCGGTTACGACGAGTCGGGTTTTCTGCGCGCGTTCGATTCCAATCGCGACTTGATATGCGCCGCCGCTGCCAAGGTGTACGTCCGCGGCAGCAGGGGCTCTTACGACCTGGTCGCCGCTAATTTTTGAACCGATCCTGCGTCTGCAGGCTCGGCCTGATCAGCGAAACTGCTCGACGAATGGCGAAACGTCGGCCCCGGCCATCTGAAAAATCTCGGCTGGGCTGACACCAGGGTAGCGGCAAAGTTGAACCGAGACTGCACCCGAGCACCTCTCTCAGGAGAATGTCATGGAGCCAAATTTTACGCTTACCTTCCTGTCGTGTGGAGGAATTTTTCTTCTCGCGTTTGTCGCGATCGGGGCGTTCTGGTTTGCGGAACGGTTGCGAGGGACGAACGCTCCTCGCATCGGAAAGTCGGGCTAGATCACATCAGACGCCGAGTGAGCATGCGATCTATGCCATTTGAAGATGAGCCCCAATGAAAATGGCCGCGGACTACTCCGCGGCCATTTTTATAAGGTATCTCGTCTATCAGTATCGGTCGGTCCCGATTCCGACGCTCACGCCGGGAGCTCTGAAACCGATGCCGCCGCGGTCTTCATAGCCGCGTCGCTCGATGTAACGCTCGCGAGGAGCATATCCGTAAGCATCGCGCCCGTCGCGGACGATAACATGGCGTTCGCCGCGTTCACGCCAGCAGCGACCATCTTCATTGCAGACCATGCGAACGTTTTGAATGTTGCTCTCCGGTACGACTGATACATTGGCGGAAAGCGGGGCGGCTGAAGCGGCGGTCACAATGAGCGTACTTGCGGCGGCTGCCAGAGTGATTGCGAAGGTTTTCATAATAGCATTTCTCCAAAAGTGATTGTGTCAGTGAGCCAATAGGCTCGCGACAGGATTGTTCCAGGAGCCCGGCTAAGAATGTTGTCAAACGCAGGATGCAGGCCGCGAAGCAGGGATTCCAAGTTGAAGGCGGCTTGATACCCACAGCCGAGAAAACCCGTCCGACGTCGGACGCGGAAGGGGCGCAGGCCCCCTCGGTTAGATCGCGACTTAAACTGAATGTCGGTATCGGTGGTTGCGTCTCCGGGATTTGAGCCCGGCTCGCGATCATATAGACGGCAATGGATGGCGCACACGAAGCCAAGCTTCTCGATTGCCGATTGATTTCAATGACATACGAGTTCGCAGTTTTATTCTGAATGGCGCGCCATTCAGAATAGTCCAACGAACTCTGACTCAGTACGTCTTCAGCATTGTGAGCTCGCCGGCATCGGCTCGGTTTTTGGCGGCGAGCAAGATCTCCCTCATCTGCTTGATCACCTGCGGTTCTAGGGCTTCGATCTTCGCCGCGATCTGCGGATCAAGAATGCCTTTGCGGCCATACCGCCCTCGAACGTCGCTGGCGTGCCCGAGAATGCGATCGCGCGTGCGCTGTGCGATCGCTTCATTGTCCAGCCAGTCGGCCATAAGATGCCGCGTGGAATAGAGGGTAAGGTCCGCGCGATCGAGTTTCAGTTTCGTCTTCACGTACTGCCATGCCTTGCTCAGCGGCTGCGACCAGCGGATCGTGCCGTCCTTCCGAGTATAAGCATCCCATTCGGGGAAGAGTCGGTCTTCCTTCTGGTCCATCAGTTCCTGCATCCGATCGAGCAGTCCCAGTTCGATGAGGAGCGGATGGATCGGAATGACGCGCCCAGCGGCGTTCGTTTTTAGATTGCGCAAATCCTTGACTGCGACGCGCCCGTTGCGGGCATCGAACGGGCGCAAGTCAAAATAGTAAAATTCACCATCTGTGCGGATGTCTGCGCATTTGAGCTGGCCGACCTCGCCCGGTCTCATGCCGGTGAGGATGCAGATCAAGAAGCCCCAGTAGATGTGGGATTGCACGAAGTACCCGCCCGGCTGCCAGACGTGGACGCGGTTCTTGCAGCCGGTGAAGAGCGGCAACTGCAACAGGGTCAGCAACTCGTCATCATCGAAGGCGTCGCGCGGCAGCGGCGCCAGGTTTTCCGGGTCGATGCACACGAACTTGGGACGCGGTCCGCGATAATGCTTTTCAGCGATGGCGAAGTCGACGAACTTATAGAGCCCGGCCCAATACCTGCTCTTGATGGTCGTGGTGGTCACGCGCTCGAGCTTCGACCACTTGGTCGATTCCGCATATTTGTAGCGCTGGAACAGCGTCTCGGAGAATTTTCGCGGGATGTTGTCGCGATTGGGGATGTCCGGCAGCGCCTCGTCGAGCAGCTTCCACTTGGGTTCGGTCAACTCGTCCATCCGAGGATCGCCCAGAAGATCGACGGCGAACTGGACGACCGGCGCCGCTTCGCCGCGGCCCTTTGCCGTGTGCTTGCGCTTGCGGTCTAACGGCTTGAGAAACTCCGCCAGCACATCGGACATCCGGCAGGAATTGTTTTCGGCAGCCTGATTGTTGCATGCGGGGTCCGCGGCTGGCGAGATCGACCCGACGTTCGGTGCCGGAAGCACCTGAAGCCGTTGAGCGACGGCATCCTGGACGAGGCGATCGATCATCGCGATAGGATCAAACGGCTGTACCACCGGCGGGGTGGTGGGCGTCGTCCAGCCTTCCTTGACCGCCTCGGCCGCCTCGTGCCGGCCGTCTTCATAGGCGCGCCGAACGTTCAGGCGGGCGACCTCGCTCTCGGCCGCCTTGTTCTGGTTAACGAAGTCGACCCAGGTGCTCGGCATGCGAGGAAAACGCTGCTGGTAGGCATAGCCGCGCTCCTGCGCGCGGGCCAGGTAGCGCCTGACTTCGTGCTCGAAGGCGCAGCGCTCGGCCAGCAGCCGCTCGTCGGCCGGCACGCCACGGTCGACATAGACGTGCAGCCGGGCGTCGAGGATGGTCCCCAACGCCTCCAGGTCGGGAGCTGCGATCAGCTCCTGTACCCATCCGAGATTGTCCACCAGCCGGCGCCTCGCCTCATCAAAGTTTCCGGTCCTGAGGCTGACACGGAGGAGGGGGAGCCCAAAGAGCTTTGCGGCCTGTTTCCCCAACCGAATTTGCAGGAAATAGCGACCGTCGCCGCGCCGGGCGAGGTAGGAGGGACGAGCCACGTTGGCAGCCTTTCCGGGGGCGGGCGGGGTGAGACATCCGGGTGGGATGTAACACCCTCAAATCCGCTACCACATTCCGGCCAACGTGCTGGAAAACCTCAGGATTTCGCTTCGGTTTTGGACCTGGCAGCGCGTCCCTCCCCCGCTACCATAAAATCACACGATATCAATATGTTATGCCGATCGCCTCGACGTAATACCGGTCCATAGCGCATCCGTAGCGCCGTGTTGCTGCGAACGGTAATCTAGTCCTTGAGAGCTTCGTAGCTGAATCCTTCATAGGCAATCTCTTGAAGGCCGTCGTCGTTGCTGCTTGCTCATTTGCTTGAACCAGTCTCCTCCATTCCCCAAGGACTCGGCGCTTGAAGCCAGCGACAATGTCGGCCGCGAACTCGCTTCGGCTGCTCAGCCCTCTCAAGGCTGAAACAGGGGTTCGATTCCCCTAGGGAGCGCCATAAATTTCAATGACTTAGGCTCTTTCGATAGAAGTCGTCGAATATCCGTTGAATAAGCGTCGGCGAACGTTGGCGAACTCAGGGACCCTAATCACAAGGCCAAGCCGGAGCTCAGTCTCGCTCCCATTTTCGGCTACAGTTCAGTGCCTCCGACGAGCTGAAATCCGCTCACGCATGCTCACGTATGCTGTCGCACACGCGGGGATCCTTTCTTCAATTCAAACGCAGTGACCGACAACGATATGCAATTCGTGTCCAAGGACGAGAAGCGTTCGCGGGCTGGTTGACCGCCGCTCCGTTCGCTCACTGAAATGCCGCTGCGGGCGTGGGCTTCCTGCCACCAAGGACGGCGCGCGAGGCGTACCGGCCAGGCGGTCCCTCGACGCTGTCATCTGATCTAGCAATCTTGCACTGAAAGAACGCGTGCAGACGCGCGCAGATCGCAAATGCTGGCCGGGATCGAAATCCAGAGCTGAGCGAAACCATCGATATCGCTCATGCGTCCAGCCGATAAAGAGTTTTGACATGCACGGCTGGTTGCCCGGGTGCTGCGTGAACCCAAAGCTCAATCGGTAGCGTAACCGATAGCCCCGCAATTTGCTCGATACGCGCGATAAGGTGTTCCGACACGTCTTCGCCATAGATCAGGTAAATCGCGCGCTCATAACCAACCAAAGCCAGTCGAGTGCGTCCTCGCTTAATCGATTTGAATCACGATTTGCCCCGTCAGTCTTGCCTTGGGCCAGACGTCTCAGAACCTTCTTCTCTCGCTGGCTCGGGTGAGCATGAGCGATACATGGCCTTTAGTGGGCTTCCGCTCAGAAATATTGTTCGCCGCGTTAATCCGCCACGTTGGGAGATCCAGCGACGCACTGAGGCAGGATACATCAAGTACATCATGCGGGTCGCGCCGGCGTTTGTCAGTGGCCGCCCACGAGGCCCAATGTCCCAAGCGGCGTGAAACGCGAGTTCTGCACGCGACGTGACGCAAATCCTATCGGAGGGCAACATCGCCAAGACAATCGTGCAGGCAGACGCGCAGAAACCATCGATAATGACACTGTGGCCAGAAGCGCGCAGCCGCTCATAGCGGAAGATATATTTCCCGATTCGTCCACCGGGATCGTCTGTGATGCGCACGGCGGCTTCGCTTGCGTGTGATCCGACTAACGCTGACGTCGAGATCAGAAGCGCCATCCAGCCTTTCATGACTATTGCCCCAGATCGAGGGTCTTATGCTCCGACTCTTCGACGATCACACTTGCTGGAGGTTGATCTAAATCAACTCGCACGTGCCTGACGCGCAATGGCTGCCCTGGGCGTCGCGAGGCGCCTGTGGAACGGAGTTCAGAAGGCCGTGCACGCCCCCGCCATGCAGAACCATCGGGCACAAAGCGAACAGCTGCGGAAAGATGCGGCGAAGTGCGCCCACATCTGCGATCTTGCGTCCGAGAGACCAAAGTGGGAATTGTTCGATCGGCTCGCCGAGCACCTAACGGAGGCTCGCCAATGAGGTGGAGCAAGCCATGCTCAAACAGACGACATAGGCGAGTAAAATAAAAGAATGGCGCGAAATTATCGGTATCTCCCCACACTTAACGACCTCGCGGTCGAGAACAAATTCGCGGTAGGCCAACGAATAATCGTTTCCGCATCGGCCGGACCGAAACTTGCCGGCACTCGCGGCGTCCTTGTCGGCAAAGGTACAACCCGAAGCCAGGTGAGGGTGTTGTTGGCAGGGTCGACAAACTACCTAACCCTCCACTCCTGTTTTGTTTTGCCTGATGATGTCGGCTGAATGTTCTTTATTTGTTTTTATGGCGCTCACTGGAAGCAAGAACCCACTCAAGAAGTTTAAAGCGACATGGGTAGCGATCCTCGTGGGTTGCAGACGTCGATAATACGGGTGACCTCTACCTGCGACTTCGATATGTTGCAGTTGCTGCCAGGTTGAGGGGAGTCCAGCCAT